>NZ_CP006951.1:681075-1021613 GCF_000830885.1 Dehalococcoides mccartyi CG5 | reverse complement strand
AGCCCTTCTATTTGCCTATTTTCCGCCTGAGCAGGGTTTCAAATTCAGTGCGGTTTTCAGCGGGTATGCTATCCACTGGGATAGGGAATGTTATTAAGGCATTTATTTTTAAATAATAAAAATGTTTTTGTTTTCTCCATTTTTTAAAGGCTGTCCAGTTTATTATCCCTGAACCGGTGGCGGAAGTATGATGAATTCCATCTTCTTCAAAGATCATTTTTTCAGTAGCGCCGGAATTTTTCATTGCTCTTTTGAGCATAAAAATATATATGGCATAAATGTAGATAATTAAGAAAACCAAGGCACCAAGTATAATTTCGGTGTATTGAGGTTCTCCCTGCCAAATATTCATACCAATAGCTACTATCGCTAAACTCAAAACAACTATGCCCCAGATTTTTAGTTTTTCAATCAGATAAGTACGCAGGTGTTTTTTGTCCAGTGCGTATTCAATTTGTATCAATGTTTTTTACTCCTTATCTATCAGCGGCAAGGGTATATTGGCATATTATTACCCTGATATCCTGAAATAACAATATCTTCAGTATCTTTTATTTGCAGAATTTTAATCTTGTACGTGCTAAAATGAAGTAATATAGGACAAGCTGGAAGGGGAGGATATATGCCGTCTCTAGATGTGGTAAGCACGGTAGACATGCAAGCCATGGATAACGCCGTAAATAATGCCAAGCGTGACCTTGGCAACCGTTATGATTTTAAAAACTCCAAATACGAACTGGAACTGAACCGCAAAGACAAGGCCATAGAGATAGTTGCCGAAGATGAGTTTAAGCTGAAGGCTGTTATTGAAACCCTGATTCAGCAGTGTGTCCGCTTCAAGCTGGACAGCAAGTGTCTGGATATTGCAGATTCTCATACCGTCTCACTGGGTGCCGCCAAAACCGAAATCAAAATAAAAGACGGTCTAACCAAAGAGACTGCTTCCAAAATAACCAAGTTCATCAAGTCTACCAAGCTTAAGCTGGACTCTGCCATTCAGGGCGAACAGATACGCATAACCGGCAAGCAGATAGATGACCTGCAGGAGATAATGCGTCTTCTTAGTGAACAGGACTTTGACGTGCCCCTGCAATATGTAAATATGAAACGCTGAAGTTCTATATCCCTAATCAAGAAAAGCCCGCTTTTAAGGCGGGCTTTATTGTTTAAAGAGGAGTATTTCGGGGGATATTTGAGTTGAAAGCTTACTTTTTCTTGTCCAGAAAATCCCTTATTTTATAGGTAAGGTCAGCTATGTGGTTATTCAGTTCCACCATATCATCTTCAGACAGTTCGGCATGGAGCAGGCTAAACCAGGTTTCGCCGCTTAGTCCCACCAGTGCATAGTCATCCAGGGTTTCTCTGGTGCCGTCTTTGTAGTTTATGGTAAGGTATGCCACTTCTTTTTTGGTTCCGCTTATTTTAAGCATTTCTCTCCTCCCATAGAAAAAGCCCCCCGGTATTCTTTCGGAAGGCTTTTTAGCTTTAGAATTGGTAGCGGGGATAGGATTCGAACCTATGGCCTTCGGGTTATGAGCCCGACGAGCTACCACTGCTCCACCCCGCGTCAATATGCTCAGATAGTATAGTAACAATACTCCGCAAAGTCAAACGCAATAAAGGGTATCACCTCAGTTTAGCCGGTCTGACAGCCACCGGAAAAGTATGGGCGGGCTTGGGGAAATTGCTGAATTATTTGACGGCGGATAGCTTGGTTAGGGATTATATAGTGATGGGTTTTGAGGCATTTAAAAAAATACAGGTATAGTGTAGACTAAGACGTTTAGATATGTCTTGGTTTTTTGCAGCTCTACTGGCCACTGCTCTTTTGAGCATGGTGAATATTCTGGACGGGCATCTTCTCCAAAAAAGATTTCCCAGTCTAAAAGCCTTTATCCTGCCGGTAGGGCTTCTGATGATGAGCTACAACATCCCGCTGTCTTTCATGTTCCCTTTTGCCGAAGGTACTCCCCCTGATATTATCGCGCTGGCTTTTGCGGCCGGTGCTCTGCGGGCTTGTTCTGTTTACATAATGCTGTTTGCTTTGAAGACTGAAGAAGTTTCGCGGGTGATACCCATATATTATTCTTACCCCATTTTTGTAAGCCTTATGGCAGTGCCTTTGCTGGGAGAAAGCATAGGTTTACTTAGGTGGCTGGCCATATTGGCGGTAGTGGGGGGTATAATACTGGTTTCCGCCCGAAGAAACGGCAGTGGCGGGTCGTTCTTCCTTGGCAAAACTACGGGTTTGCTCATATTGGCCGGGTTGCTTATATCCGGGTCTGACATTATCAATAAACACGTGCTGGATGTGATTACCTTCTGGAACGGTTACTGGGTGAGCAGTATATGTTTAGCCATTGTTCTGCTGGCGGTATCTTTCCGCAGGAGTGTTTTTACCGAACTTAAAGGGATTACAAAGCCGATACTCTGTTACTTACTGATAATATTGGATGAGCTTGTTCTGTTTGGGGGTATGCTGCTTCTGCTCTGGTCTATCCAGCATGGCCCTATTTCGTTGGTGTCGGCTATTTCCAGTGCCCGCCCCTTGTTTGTGCTAGTGTACGCCTTCCTATTGGTACGCCTGATACCGGGTTTTCTGCTGGAATGGCCTGCGGGTAGAAGGCTGCGGATACTTCAGATAGGCGGGGTGATTTTAACTGTGAGCGGCATTGCGGTCATGAACCTTTTCAGTTAACTCTTGTTCAGGCTAACCTTAAAGCTGTATTTTTTCTCAGGGTGGGGTGTTATAATCTACCCGAGGATCAATTATGCACGAAGCTCTGCTCTACCAAAAGATGCCAAACGGAGTAATCCGCTGTCATACCTGCCAGTGGAATTGCCGTATAAATCCCAATCACTTGGGTGTTTGTCAGGTTTATCAAAATATAAACGGTTCTCTTTTTAGTCTGAATTACGGGCGTACCTCCTCGGTGGCGGTAGATCCCATAGAGAAAAAACCGCTTTATCATTTCTATCCCGGCAGTCAGGTATTTTCACTGGGCAGCTGGGGATGCAACTTTCATTGTACCGGTTGCCAAAACTGGGAGATTGCCTGTCCTGATACTTACGAAAGACTGTTCAGCTCCCGAACCCTTCTGCCCGAACAGGCTGTAAGCATGGCCAGAGAACACCACTGCCAGGGTATCGCCTTTACTTATAATGAACCTACGGTTTGGTTTGAATATACGCTGGATTGTGCCCGTTTAGCCAAAAATAACGGGCTTTATACGGTATATGTAACCAATGGTTATATGACCGCGGATGCGCTGGATACTATTGGCCCGTATATGGACGCTTTCAGGGTGGATATAAAGGGTTTCAAGGCGGATACCTATAAAAAGCTATCCAAAATCCAGCATTGGGAAAAGATACTGGCTACCACCGAAAGGGCCAAGTCCCAGTGGGGCATGCACGTGGAAGTGGTAACAAATATTATTCCCACCTATAATGATGACCCTGAACAGCTTACCGGGATAGCCCGCTGGATAAAAACCCGTCTGGGAGAGCTTACTCCCTGGCACGTCACCCGTTTTTATCCCTGCCGGGATATGCTGGATGTTCCTCCAACGCCTTTTGAGACACTGGAAAAAGCAGTGGAAATAGGTCAGGGGGAAGGGCTGAAATATGTATATATGGGGAATGTGCCCGGACACAAAAGCGAGACTACCTGCTGCCCCAAATGCGGGCAGGTACTTATCCGCCGCCATGGTTATGATACTGAAATATGCGGATTGGATAATGATCATTGCCGGCACTGCCGGTCAAAGCTTTATATCCGGCTTTCCTCCCCGACGGAAGGTGAATAATGTTAAGACAAGCGTCTGCGGCAGGACGTTATTATCCGGCCAGCAAAGAAAAAATCCGTTCGGTTATAACCCCTATGGAAGTGAAAGGGATTGCTAAGGAACGGTATTTGGGTGCGGTTATGCCCCATGCCGGCTATCCGTATTCAGGGGGAGTCGCCATGGCGGTAGGCTCCCGTTTAGACCTGCCTGAAACCGCTATCATACTTGGCCCCAGCCATACGGGCATAGGGGCGGAATATGCCATTATGGCTTCAGGCATTTGGCAGACCCCCATGGGAGAGGTGGAAATAGACTCTCCGCTGGCACACTCCATTATGAAATACTGCCGCCATATAAAGGCCGACCCGTCCGCCCACCAGTATGAACATTCCATAGAGGTACAGATACCTATGCTCCAGTATTTCAAGCCTGATATCAAGATTGTGCCTATTACTGTTTCCTTCGGCAAGTCTGAAACGCTGGCGGATATAGGGTATGGCATTGCCAGTGCCCTCAGGGAAACCGGGCGTGAAGCTATAATAATTGCATCTTCAGATATGACCCATTATGAGTCTCAGTCAGATGCCCACCTGAAAGACAGTTTGGCGCTGGATGCTATTATCAAGCTGGATGCCGCTGAAATGCTGGAAAGGATACAGCAAAACCACATAACTATGTGCGGTTATGCCCCGGTAGCGGCCATGCTTACGGCCGTAAAGGAAATGGGGGCTAAGCGGGCCAGAGTGGTGGCTTACCAGACCAGCGGTGATGTCACCCATCATCTGGACCAGGTAGTGGGGTATGCCGGGCTGGTTGTTGAGCAAACTGAAGAATCCCCCCAGGTAGCACTGGCCAGAGCGGCGGTGGAGACTTTTGTCAGAGAGAAAAAGGTTATTACCCCTTCAGCCGAAATATCCGCTGAACTTTCCGGAGAAGCCGGTGTATTTGTTTCCCTCAAGAAACTGGGTGAACTTCGGGGGTGCATAGGTACTTTCGAAGCTCATTTTGATAATATTGCAGATGAGATTGTCTCAAACGCGGTAAGTTCTGCCGCTAGAGACCCCCGTTTTGAACCCGTGGCTGAGTGGGAATTGCCGCTTCTCAGTTACAGTGTTGATGTGCTCACCCCGCCCCAGCCAGTGGAAGATACAAATAGTCTGGATGCCAAAAAGTACGGGGTAATAGTGGAAAGCGGACATCTGCGGGGGCTGTTATTGCCTGATTTGGAGGGAGTTGACACCCCGTCAGAGCAGATATCCATCTGCCGCCAGAAGGCAGGCATAACGGCTGATGCACCGGTAAAACTTTATCGCTTTGAAGTGAAAAGATACCACTGACGGCTTTACAACACAGGTGTGTATACGGATGGGTCAGGCAGGTAAATCGGCCTATCTTTATGGTACAATTTCTTTTAGTTTTTTCTTGAATTTAGCAGTAAACACTGGAGGCAGATTGAAATGGCATACGGAAACGGTGCCGGGGCATATGCGGCCATTGCTCAGGCCACCAAAGCCTCAGGGGTTATAGTCCGCCTTGAACCACAGGAGTTTTTGGCCTTGCTTAACCGGGTAAAAGACCCGCTTATAGTTACCGCCAAATCCGGGTGGCCGGCTTCCGGCCACCAGTATCTGACCAGTTTCAAGGGGCTGGCTTTTTACACCAAGTCAGCCGCTCCGCTGGTACTGCCCGGTATGGCAGATATAATCACCGCCCAGAGTATCTGGATACCCTGATAATAGGAGACTTATGTCAAAGGTAGATAACCGGCTTCTTTATGCCAGTGAAATATATTCAGAAGAATTGCGTTTCAAGGTTATGGAGATTATGGCTATTATAGAGGCGGCCGTAGGTTTGGCGGTAGTATCCCTGCTGGGGTATTTTGCCATTAATCCGCCCACTCCTGAAGATAGAGTGCCTTACTGGCTGGTAATGCTTATGGCTATTACTATGTTTTGTGTCACGCTGCTGGTTTACAATATGCGCAAAATGTTTATCAGCCTTTCCGACGAAGGCATATTTATACGTTTCGGTTATTTCAAGCGTTTTTTCCCCTGGCTGGATGTGGAATCTGCTGAAATAAACGGACGCAATCGTGATTTTTACGGCGGCTATGGTGTGCGTATGACCAGAGATAAAAAGGGGCGGATACTGGTTTGCATCATTCCCCAAACACCCACTGTTTCCATAAATCTGGTAAACAGCAAGTACCGCAAACTGGTTATATCCACTAAATATCCGCACGAGGTGCTTTTGATAGCCAGTAAACATGCCGGAAAGAATTATGGATCTTTTTGATGCCGGGGCTGAAAAACTAAAGAAAAGCCAGTCTCCGCTGGCTGCCAGAATGCGTCCGGAAACTTTAGCGGAATTTGTCGGGCAAAGCCACCTGATAGGTGAAGGGCGTGCCCTCAGACTTTCGCTGGAGAGTGACAAAATACCTTCGCTTATTTTTTGGGGACCGCCGGGTTCAGGCAAAACTACTCTGGCTAATATAATTGCCCACAGTCTGGATGCCCATTTTTCAGCTCTCAGCGCTGTTTCTGCTGGAGTGGCTGATTTGAGGCGGGTAGTAGAGGAAGCGCGTGAACGCCTGAAACTTTACCACAGGCGGACTATCCTCTTTATAGATGAAATCCACCGCTTCAACAAGTCTCAGCAGGATGCCATTTTACCGTACGTGGAAGATGGCACAGTGGTGCTAATAGGTGCTACTACCGAAAATCCTTCGTTTGAGGTAAATTCCGCTCTTCTCTCCCGTGCCCAAGTGTATGTTCTAAATTCTCTTTCCGAAAAAGAGATATCGGTTATCTTGAAGCGGTCTTTGGAAGGCGAAAATGGTTTGGGCAACTACCATGCCAGATTGCTTGAGGAAGCAGAAAAGCATATAAGCAGTTTTGCACAGGGTGATGCCCGTATAGCTTTAAATATACTGGAACTGGCGGTTATGACGACTTTGCCGGACAAAGACGGTTGGCGGGTAGTTGGTTTGCCTCAGGTTGAGGATGCCGCCCAGAAAAAAAGTCTGCGTTATGATAAAAGCGGTGAACAGCACTACGACCTGATTTCAGCCCTGCATAAAACCATGAGGGGTTCTGACCCGGATGCGGCTATATATTGGCTGGGCAGGATGCTGGAAGTGGGAGAAGACCCCCTGTATATTGCCCGCAGGGTAATCCGTTTTGCTACCGAAGATGTGGGTCTGGCTGACCCGCAGGGGCTGGTGATAGCCATGGCCGCCCAGCAGGCAGTTCATTTTCTGGGTATGCCTGAAGGCAAACTGGCACTGGCTGAAGCGGTTATTTATCTGGCAGGTGCTCCAAAGAGCAACTCGGTATATGTAGCCTATACTAACGTTCAGAAGGAAATAGCCCGTAACCCTCAGGCTGACGTGCCCCTTCACCTTCGTAATGCTCCTACAGGTCTGATGAAAGATTTGGGTTACGGCAAAGATTATAAATATGCCCATGATTACCAGAACCACTTTGTGAAACAGCAGAACCTGCCGGAAGTTATCAAAGACCACCGTTTTTATACTCCGGGTAAAATAGGTTATGAACTGAATATATTAAACAGGCTGCGTGCCTGGTGGGGGAATGCCAAAGCTGAAGCAAGTACAGGAGAAAACCAAGATGACAGCTGAAAACGAATTCGCACCTCAAATTGCCCGCCTGCCGGGAGTAGATTTATCCTACAGGGAAGCAGGTACCGGCCCGGTGCTGGTCTTTATGCATGCCGGCATTACAGACAGCCGTTCCTGGTATAACCAGCTGACCGAATTTGCCAAAGACTATCACGTAATTGCACCGGATATGCGCGGTTACGGGCAGAGTGTTATTACCGATGATATTTTCAACTATTACCGTGACGTGCTGGAGTTGCTGCATCTTTTGCGTATAGACAAAGTTGTGCTGGTGGGCAACTCGGTGGGGGGTACTTATGCGCTGGATTTGGCTCTTCTCCACCCGGATATGGTTACCGGACTGGTATTGGTAGACGCTTGCATGCGCGGGTATCGCAATACAGACGAAAAATTTCTGGACCTTGACCGCCAGTTGGATGAGCTGATTTCACTTGGTCAAAAATCTAAAGCTATAGAACTTTACCTCCAGATTTGGCTGGCGGGTACCGGCAGGACAAGTGCGGATATAGACAAAACACTATATCGTTTGTGTAAAAAAATGCTGGAAGAAAACTATTTGGCGGTAGTTGGCGGCAAGCGGGAGCAGAGGCTTAAACGCCCTCAATCCGAAGATTATCTGAGCCTAAAAATACCTGCACTGGTGCTGGTGGGGGAACATGATGTTCCTGATATGCATACCATTGGAGAACGTTTTAGCAAGTCAATTCCGCGGGCGTCTTTTCAGGAAATAAAACAGGCCGGGCATCTGCCGGCTCTGGAAAAACCGGCTGTGTTTAACAACTTGCTTAGGGAGTTTTTGCAGCAAAACGGTCTCTAAGTTTCTGCCCGGATTTGCAGAATATATCAACATTAATATAAGTGGCGGGTTATATCCCGCCACTTGCTTTTTATAAGGTGTTTTGGCTGAGATTTATGTCTGGCTAAGGTCTACAATCGCGGCCACAGGTGCATTTTTCTTAACGGATTCAATACCGTTGATTGCATTGGCATGGGTGGTGTACCCTTCACCCGAATCAGCAATTGTTTGCCCGTTGCTGGCTACCAATCTCCAGCGGAACTCGCCCTTTTTGTCTTTGAAAAGTTCAAATTTGGACGCCATATATGCCTCCTCAGAGCTGTTTATTTAACCCATTATAGGCAAATATCCATTTGCATATACAATAAGTGTAAATACTTATTTTTGGGTCAATTGCAGCTAAGTAACCTCTAATCGGAACGGCATATATATTTTCGGGTTGAACCATAGTTTGGCTGGTGACTAAACAGTTTCGGGTATAAGTATTTTACGGGCTAATCCTTCTGAGTGATTTCATTCAATTTGGCCTGTACCCGTTGGGCATGTTCAAGTGTGGCCGTAACCAGCGAATTGGTTACATATTCTAGTTTTGGATCGCCGTTTTTGAATATTTCCAGAAAATGTTTTTCCAGCAGGGATTTTTCAATATAAAGGCTGATACTGAGTGCTTGATGAAGGTTCAACTGGCGTATTCTCTCCGGTTGCATTTCCTGCATCAGGTAGTTTTGGTAAGCCTTAACGGCTGAAGGGGTAAAGGTGTCTAATTTAAGCGTGGATTGTAGTTCGGTAGCTTGCTTGGATATATTTTCAATCCAGGCATGGTGGTTGTCTTCTTCAGAGGCAATACCAAGAAAGAAGGTTTTTTCTTCCGGAAAGCGGTTGGCATACAGCCGGTAAAGCTGGCCTATCATTGTTTCATTCTTAGCCATAAGTTGTATTATATCAGTCATAGCAGTATTCCTTTGGGCGATATTTTATTTATGTCTTGAGAGATTGCATTATATGGCATATAATATAACGTTTAAAAGGCGGTAACTGACTGCCAGGCGGTGACCCTTTTATTAGATTATAGATGTTTTTTCTGCGGTATCATAGAGTTGCCATCCGGCGGCTGTTATTTAATACAAAGATTTCTAGGAGGATAAATGGAACTCACATTGGGAGAAGCTACTCGCTACGTTTTAAATGAAAACTATTCAAAGGTAGCAACCGGTATGTACATTGATGCTTTTCATCTGAAAAACGGAGAAAAATTTAATCCGGAAACTGCGCCTGACAAATCTAAATGGCTGGCTCAGATCGAAGCCAAACTGAAGGAAATGCATGCCGCGAAAAAAGCGACCGGCACCTTCAGCCAGCCCCGCCATGAAATTGCTCAGGAAACTTATGTGGAAACCAAGCTCTGGCTTGAAAAATTGCTGGGTGTCAAAGGTTACGAAGAAAAGAACAAGGGTTTTCACCTTGGGCTTGATTTCAAAGATTCTGTCAAATAGCACCCTAAAGGGTATTTAGCAAAGGGTGGCAGTATTACTGCCACCCTTTTTGCAGGCAGAGGAATCAGCTTCGGGTTTTTCTCATGGCAAGGTAGGTAGCTTCCAAGCGGGATAAATCCAGTTCGCCGCTGCGTGACATCAGGAAGATATGGTCTTCCTTCATACCCAGTTTCACCATGTCCAAAGCTATTTCATCAGTATCACAGGTGACCACTTTTGAAAGCGGCAGCACATGCTTTATGGCCCAGCCATGGGCGGTATGGGAATCATGCAGTATATCATTCCCTACGGCTGTCAGGGTTATGGGATTTAAGCGGCCTATGCGGCAGACCAGCCCGGCCAGTATCCCGTAGTCGGACATATTTATCGCATGAATGATATCCGGCTTAAGAAGCATAAGTGAAATCTGGGCTTGGAAAAAAGTAAGGTAAGTAAATGGGTATTTGACCGGAAATACCAGATGGTGAAACTTGATTCCTTTCGCCAGTTCAATCCCGTCTTTTATTTGGTCATAGCTGAATATATGCACCTCATGACCGCGTCTGGCAAAGGAATTTGCCCATTTTAAGTTTGATTCATCAGACGCATTAGCCAGCAGGCAGAGTTTCAGTTTTGTCTTGTTATCCAAGTTCTTTACTCCAGTCTTTTTCTAAACGCCATATTTTCTCACTTTAGCTCCAAATAATAAAGGCTATGACCGCTGAGTGTTGATGTAAAGTACCTTCAAACAAGGTGTTTTCTGAATGAAAATTACTTACATAATAAAAAATATATTAACTGTCAGGGAGGTATTTACTTTTTGGCGATAAGGTATTTAAACTGATAGTAATGGAGTAAATAGCAGGGAAGGAGGGATTTATGCTGGATTTGGTTGATACCGCATTTGGAAATATAAACCTTTCCATCTTGTGCAAAGCAGTTACCCAAACTGGTCTTATAGGCACCCTCCGGGGCGGGCCTTTTACCATACTGGCACCGGATAACGACGCTTTTGCCAAAATGCCTGACGGCATGCTGGATTACCTGATGGAAAATGAATCTGAATTGAAATCTATACTGCTTTACCACCTAATACCTGGCCGCCATACAGTTGAAGAGCTGACTAAACTGTACTCCACCAATACCGCTCTGGATAAACCGGTGGAGATTCAGGTTTCTGGCAAAATGCTGGCATTAAATACCTCTCATGTTATCACCAAAAATTTGGAAGCCACAAATGGTTTGATACATGTTATTGACAAAGTGTTACTTCCGCCCAAATAATATAGTTGTTCGGACCTTACCGGGTGCATACGTAACCCGGTTTGAGGTAGAACGGACGGCAGTTAATCCGGAGGGGGTGACTGCCGTCCTTGTTTGTCTGGCATGCTCGCTTTAAATGGTATAATCCGGTTTGTATGTCAGTTGTTTCGGAGAGAAATAAATGCCTGAAAACCAAAATATTTGGACCAGTATTCTCAAATATCTGCGGAGCAGGTTTTTAGCCGGTATTCTTATTGTAGTGCCGGTAGGCGCTTCAATACTGGTGCTCATTTGGCTGTTTCAGTCCATTGATAATATTCTCCAGCCCGTAGTATCCGGTATATTTGGCCAAGAGATTGTGGGGCTGGGGGTGGCTTTCACTATTCTACTGGTACTCATAGTTGGCATTATTCTCAGTAATTATCTGGGGCATCGGGTGGTAAAGACTTTCGAAAATTTAGCCTATCGCCTGCCCATCTTCGGGCAAATTCAAAAAGGGGTTAAACAGGTACTTGAGAGTGTGTCCGGCCTGAAAAAAGCATCTTTTCGCGAGGTAGTTATACTGGAGTTTCCCAAGCCGGGTCTAAAAGCTATGGGTTTTATAACCAATAGGGTTGTAAACAAAGAAGACGGGCAGGAATACAATCTGGTATTTATACCTAATGTCCCCAATCCCACCAGCGGTTATCTGGAACTGGTTCCTGACGAAAAGCTGATGCGTACGGATATACCGGTAGAAGTGGCTATAAAAATGCTTATCTCAAGCGGCATTGTTGCCCCCGAGAGTTTTGTGGCTAAAAAAGCCCCTGAAGAAACCGCCTTTTTATAGACAGTAAGCTTCCCTGTGTGACAACTTCACAGATATATTAGCTATAAAATGGCTTATTTGAGCCTTTTGAGGGGCTAAATTTGACATTATTTATTGAATTAGGTTATTCTGTTGACACTTCTTATTTCTCTGCTTCCCTAGTTCTCCAATAGGAGAAGGTTCCCGAATTTACCCCGGCATAGTTATCCTTTAACTGTCTGAGTAAATCTTAAGGAGGTCGGAAAGCATGAGCAACTTTTCTTTTATTCTATTCTGCGGGTACTGATAATTTTTTAGTACGCGCAGGGTACCTCTGACTGCTGTAATCACAGCACTTGACTGATTGGTATTGTATTTCTGGTTTGCCGAAGATTTCCGACAAATAGAAGGGGAGTAGTTTTCTCTCGTTTTATGGTTTAAACGGATATAAACGGCAAGGGGTATGTTAAATCCAATCAGGCTTAGAAACCGCTAAAAGCAGGTCTTTTCCATTAGGCACATGTAAGACCAGTAATTATCAGGAGGTAATGAATGTACAAGAAAATCCTGGTTCCGTTAGACGGTTCAAAGGCTGCTGAAGGAGTATTACCTCATGCCAAGGCTTTAGCCTTTTCAGAGGGTAGCCAGATCCTGCTTTTAAATGTGGTGTCTAACCCTGCGGTTGAATTTGCATTTTCAGACCCTGCCATTGCCGCTATTTCGGTAAACGAACAAGTAGACTCCGGCAAAGAATATATGGTTCGTGTCGAAAACAAACTCAAAGGCGAAGGGTATGATGTCAGGGTTCTGCTAAGGGAAGGCGGAGCGGCTGAAGTCATACTAAGTGTTGCAGAGGAAGAGAAGGTGGACGTAATTGCTATGTCCACACATGGACGGAGTGGTGCTGCCCGCTGGTTACTGGGAAGCGTAGCCGAACGGGTTGTCCGTCATTCCCATATTCCCATTATGCTTATCCGCTCAAACGAATAATTCAAATATATTAAGCGGTGAAGCACAGAGTTAACAAATAAATTATAAGAGCTATTAGGAGGGACATATGATGCAAACATCTAGCCCCCCCACTCCCAAAGGCATATGGAAGGTAATATTTGCCTCCTCTGCCGGGACGGTTATAGAATGGTACGACTTTTACATCTTCGGTGCTTTGGCTACTACTCTAGCCAGCAAGTTCTATAATACCGGCACTCCCATTGGCGATATTATCGCTTGGCTGGGCACGTTTGCCGTCGGTTTTCTGGTTCGCCCGTTCGGCGCTATAGTTTTCGGCCGGATAGGTGATCTGGTTGGCCGCAAATTTACTTATCTTATTACTATTACCATCATGGGCTCATGCACCTTCCTCATCGGTTTGTTACCCACCCAGGACGTGCTGGGCGCCTGGGCCGGCATTATCCTTATAACAATGCGTATTCTTCAGGGTCTGGCTTTGGGTGGCCAGTACGGCGGCGCGGCTACATTTGTGGCTGAGCATGCTCCTCAGGGGAAACGCGGTTTCTATACCAGCTGGATTCAGACTACAGCAACCTTTGGTTTGCTTATTTCTCTGGGTGTCATCTTAATCACCCGTATAAGTCTGGGAGAAGCAGACTTCAACGAATGGGGCTGGCGTCTGCCTTTCATGGCTTCCATATTGCTGGTAATCCTGTCACTCTGGATACGCAGAGCCTTAAAGGAATCACCTCTGTTCCAGCAACTCAAGGATACCAAGGCTGTTTCAAAAAACCCGCTCAAGGAAAGTTTTGCCAATCCTTATAACCTGCGCTGGGTTTTAATAGCCCTGTTCGGGGCTACCATGGGTCAGGGTGTGGTCTGGTACACAGGTCAGTTCTATGCCCTGTTCTATCTCCAAAAAATCTTTAACACCCCGCTAATTGATTCTAATCTTATAGTCGGTGCAGCTTTGCTACTGTCAATGCCTTTCTTTGTCTTCTTCGGGTCTCTTTCAGACCGAATAGGACGAAAAAAGGTAATGCTTTCCGGTATGCTGCTGGCAGTGCTGACTTACTATCCGATTTATGGTCTGATGGCGGCATTTGCGCCTACTGACCCCGGACAGCACTTCCTGTTTGCTTATATAGGCTACAACCCTGTTATACTGGGTCTCTTGGTATTTATCCAGGTGATTTATGTAACCATGGTCTACGGGCCTATTGCCGCCTTCCTGGTGGAGTTATTCCCCACCAAGATACGTTACACATCCATGTCTCTCCCTTACCATATAGGTAACGGTGTCTTCGGTGGTTTAGTGCCTATGATAGGCTTGATACTTATCAATGCCACAGGCAATGACTTCGCCGGACTGTGGTGGCCTATGGCTATTGCAGGCATCTGTTTGGTAGTGGGTTTCCTGCTTATTAAGGAGACCAACAAGGTGGATATATCTGACGCTTCCACTTCAATCTCGGTTAAACACGAGGCTGATAAACGGGCACTGGATAGATAACACCTTCCAAGAAGTAGTTAGTACTCTCTAAGATTTGACAGTATAAGCCGGGTAAATGACAGCCGCCTCTCGAAAGAGGGGCGGCTGGTTTTAGGAGATAAAAGAAAACCAGCCGGATTATATGGAACGGCCAAATATACTGTGTAGATTTAATCCCGCTATAAAAAAGGAGGCAATTTTTAAATTGCCTCCTTGATAACATCCGGCAGAATTCTGTTTAATTGTTGTCAGTGCGTTTGCGTGCCCGAAGCCGCAGGTCGGTATTGAGTATCTTCTTGCGCAGGCGGATACCCTTGGGGGTTATCTCAACCAGTTCGTCATCAGCGATGAAATCCATAGATTGCTCAAGGCTAAGTTTGAGGGGTGGCACCAGTTTGATGGCAATATCCGAGGTTGAGGAACGGATATTGGTCATTTTCTTCTGCTTGCAGACATTCACAGCCAAGTCAAGGCCTCTGGCATGCAGTCCGACAATCATGCCTTCATAAACGGGTATATTGGCATCTATCATTATTATACCCCGTTCCTGCGAATTGCTCAGGCCGTAAGTGCAGGATAATCCTGCTTCAGCCGCTACAAGTGCGCCGGTTCGGCTTTGTTCTATTTCGCCGCACCAGGGTTGAAACTCCAGAAACTGGCTGTTAAGTACGCCTGTGCCTCTGGTAGCCGTCAGGAACGAGTTGCGGAAGCCGATAAGACCGCGGGTGGGGATATTGTATTCCAGCCTTACGTTTCCTTCGCCGTCATTATGCATGTCAGTCATGCGTGCCTGCCGCTTACCCAGAAGTTCGGTAACCTCACCTACAAAATCCTCGCGGACATCTATAGTCAAAGCTTCCACCGGTTCATAGATTTTGCCGTCAATAGTCTTGGTAATGGCCTCCGGTTTGGATATTTCAAATTCATATCCTTCACGGCGCATGGTTTCTACCAGTATGGACAGATGCAGTTCACCCCGTCCGGAAATCAAAAACGAGTCCGGGGAATCGGTTTCTTCCACTCTCAGTCCGATATTAGTCTCAAGCTCACGGTAAAGTCTTTCCCGAAGCTGGCGTGAAGTACAGAATTTGCCGTCCCGCCCGCCGAAAGGGGAGGTATTTACCCCGAAAGTCATTCTGACTGTGGGTTCACCTATCTCAATACGGGGCAGGGCTTCAGGCTGGAGCGGGCTGGTAACGGTATCACCTATAGATGCATTTTCCAGACCGGTAATGGCCACAATTTCACCCGCCTCGGCACATTCAACTTCCTGCTTGCCAAGTCCCATAAAGGTAAATACCTGACCTACTTCAAAAGAATGAGCCTTATTTTGGGAGTCTATATTAACTATCCGGTCACGGGAGCATATTTTGCCCCGTTGAATGCGTCCGATAGCTATCCTGCCTTTATGGGTATCATAATCCAGGTTGGAAATCAGCATCTGGAATTCACCCTGGGCAATGCTGGGCGGGGGGATTTTGGAAAGTATGCACTCAAACAGGGGTACCAAATCAGTATTCTTGGTGCCGGGGGTGTTAACGGCATAACCCTCGCGGGCAGAGGTATAAACCACCGGGAAATCCAGCTGTTCTTCAGTAGTGGCCAGTTCCAGAAACAAGTCCTGTACCAGTCCAAGCACTACTTCGGGGCGTGAATTTTCGCGGTCAATCTTGTTTATAACTACGATAGGCTTCAGTTTTTTCTGCATGGCTTCCTTAAGTACAAAACGGGTTTGGGGCATGGGGCCGTCAATGCTGTCAATCACCAAAAGACAGCCGTCAGCCATATTCAGCACCCGCTCAACTTCACCCGAAAAGTCAGCATGTCCGGGAGTATCTATAATATTTATTTTTACTCCGCGGTAGGTGATAGCCGTGTTTTTAGCCAGAATAGTAATGCCTTTTTCCCGTTCCAGAGTGTTGCGGTCCATAATCAGTTCGCCCACATGCTGGTTCTCACGGAAAATGCGGCTTTGTTTAAGCATCACGTCTACCAGGCTGGTTTTGCCGTGGTCTACGTGGGCAATAATAGCAATATTACGAATGTCGGTTCTCTGGTAGTTTTCCAAAATCTTTCTCCTGAAAATAGCCTGGATACAAGGGCACACTTCGCCCTGCAAATCACAAAAAAATGAAAAAGCGGGAACTAAACGGAAGAGACCAGTCGGTAACGCTGGCGCAAGCCGTAGGGAATATGGGTAAAAATGTTGTTCAAGTTTGTCTTTACTACTTTTTTATTCACTATCTAAAAAAATATTTTACTCTTTTTAGGAAAATATGGCAAAAAAGGCGAATTGGCATTTGTAAATAGTAATGCACAATTGTATAATTACTTCTGGTGGTTTAGAACACAGGTTGTCTCATCGGTTAACCCTTCACTTTGGATGACCGCAAATCTAGCCAACTATTTTCAGAGAGGAGGTCATCCAAATTGGCTTACCAGGATAAAGAAATCCAGTGTGCTGATTGTGGCGCTTCATTTACCTTCACTGGTTCAGAGCAGGAGCTTTATGCTTCCCGCGGCTATACCAATGATCCCAAGCGCTGCGTTAGCTGCCGTCAGGCTCGCAAGGCTGAAAGAGGCGGTTCGACCGGCGGTTTCGGCGGGGGTATGAGCAGAGGTCCCGCTCGCCAGATGTTCCAGGCTGTCTGTGCACAGTGCGGTCAGGACACCGAGGTCCCCTTCGAACCCCGACAGGGTCGTCCCGTGTATTGCAGCAATTGCTACAATCGCGTAAAGGGCGGCAGATAGTCCCTAGTTTAAGAAACTAAATAAAGCCCTGCTTGCAAAGGCAGGGCTTTTTATTTGTCTTCAAAATCTTCTTCGGTCAGCAACGGGTAAAGTTTTTAGCCCAGTTCGTAGTAGTATTGAGCCAGCATGGGGTCTTGCTGTTCCAGAACCTTCAGGGCATTTGCATCATTCTTCAGGTAGTAGTCCATAAATGCCAGACTGTAAAGCATGATAACTTCAAGCCGCGCATCATGGTTTATGTGAGGCGACGGGTCAGAGATGCTGTAAGGTGATTGGCTGAAGGTAAAGTGGTGGGATTGGCTGACTACCAGAAAAAATTCAGGCGGTTTAAGCCCCTCGGCCGTTACCCAAAGATTATCTTCGGCACTGGTTATCATCAGGTCATAAACCCCCCGCATAACCATTACGGGTATATTTATGTTGCCCAGATTATTTTCGAAGGGATAGGCCGGCGTAGCTAGAAGGATTATAGCTTTTATTCGCGGGTCAGCTATAGCCGGGTCAGGATGGGCACCGCTAAGCGCCAGCGTAGTCAGTCCTCCCAGTGAATGTCCCGCCATGCCAATCTTATTTACATCTATCAGCCCGTAAAAAGGTGAAGCAGGGTTTTCGTTTAGATTCAGTACGTAATCCAGACTAAGCCGTGACTGATTTATGCGGAAACTTTCCAGATAGTTCAGGTAATTGTCACGGAAAAAGTAATCTACTGCTGAAAACAGGTTATCAGTACGGTTATCCCAGTCTGTCCGGGGGGTAGTGGAAAGATAATCCGAAAAACTTATTGAAGGCATATCGTTAAAATGGATTGAAGCCACTACATAGCCTTGTCCCACCAGGCTTTCTTTAAGGTAAAGCGGGTCAATATAATTGGCATTCAGTCCGTGATTAAAAATAACCAGCGGATACGGCCCGCCACTCAAATCTGCCAGTGTACCGGTGAACCCGTCAAAAGAGAAGTTGCCCTCGCCGCTGGTAGGGTACCAAATTGAAAGTCCAAGGACCTCAGGGTCTTTACCCGCTTGGTAGCAGGTTATTTGCCCTTGTGTATTGCCTATTTGATATTTGGCTACCAGATTTGAATCTACATAAGGCACTATGGCTGCGCTGATTATCATCGGCAACCCGAGCAAAGCAATACTTGCCAGTACCATTCCCCATCGGAAGATGGTTTTAGTAGTTTGGCTTATCGTAATATTGCGAATCACTGTATTTAAACCCTATCCCCGCAGTGCATTTAACTTGTATCTAAGATGGGTATTATTTTACAATACCTTGCTATGCTACAATAATAACACAAAGACGTTAAAAAACGTAAAGCCAGCTTTAATCTGATAACGGATATATGCCTGTAAATATTTAAACAGACCCTTCAAAGCTGACAACGAAATATATATTTTGTGGTTTTGTGCGTTTGTCAGGTGTAGATAGACCTGATTGATGTAGTAACTAGGTTATTATATAGTATATATAATTTGTTCAAGATTTTGTCCCTATTTGTCCTTTGTATAGTGAATTGCTATAATATAAAAGGTATCTTATAAGAGTTTAAATATATTGTTATATAGGATTAGGAGAATATCATGGCTGATTTAATGACTGTTCGCGAAGTAGCCGAATATCTCAGAGTTACCCAGAAAACAATTTATCGTCTTCTCCAGCGTAATGCCATCCCTGCACTGAAGGTCAGCCATAGCTGGCGTTTTGACAAGTCATCTATTGACGAGTGGTTACGCAAAAGTGCTGTGGGCGTGAGAGCAAGTGTATTGGTGATTGATGATGAAATCACCGTGCGCAGCCTTTTCAAAGAAACCTTGGAAGAGCAGGGTCATGTAGTCAGTATGGCTAAAAACGGAGAGGAAGCCTTGGAACAGCTTCAAAGCAAAGATTTTGACCTGGTGTTTCTTGACCTCAAAATGCCCGGCTTGAACGGGGCAGAACTTTATCAGAAAATTCGGGCAATCAAACCGAAGCTTCCTGTTACCATCATAACCGGTTATCCGGACAGCGATACTATGGCAAAAGTGCTGGCTCAAGGGCCTTTCGGCGTTATGAACAAACCCTTTGGTGAGATGGATATCATAAACGCTACCAAGAATTTCCTGCGCATTTCCCCTGAAGCCTAGTTATTTAACTTTATCTCTCTGAAAAAAGACCAACCTCAGGTTGGTCTTTTTATTTTCAATCCTGTACTTTATTAGGCATTTTTAAACATGTATAATAATGGATGTAATAATTTGAATAGCGGGGAAGAATATATCCGAAAAAAATCAGGTGGAAGCAGTGAATTCGGGTGTTGATATGATAAATAATATCAGTCCGGAATCCCGGATGACACGGAATGGGTACTTGGCAATATTGGGGAATGCCGGTATTTCTATTGCTTGTATAAATCCCAGAGGATATGTCCTGCGGGTTAACAATAAAAATGAAGAATTGCCAAAATGCTCAGGGCACGAATACCTGAATGAGCCTGAGTGCTTTGGTATACAGGTGTTATCCGGTACCTGCAAGTATAGGCTGGTAAATATAAAAGGACAGACATCTATAACAGGCATGCCCGTTATAGATAATGCAGTGATATATCCTGCCGGTATTACCTTTCCTGAAAGCCAAACCAGCACTGTTCGGGGCGATTACCGCGAATACCAAATAATCCTCCATAAAATTACAGTTGGCGGCATATTTATCTGCCCTGAAAAAAGGGTGACAACCGAGTGCAATGCAGAGTTATTTAATCCGATAGGACCGATTGGGCTAAGAGTCAATAACAAACAGAATAGGGAAGTTTTCCCTGAAGATTGGCAGGCAGAAATTTGCCGCCGGTATTTTGATACTGCAAAGGCAGATTCTTATGATTTGGCAGAGGGGGAATTTGTCACTTGCGAAGGTGGTCTCCTGACACTGAAAATTGCTCAACATAGAATATTCTTGCAGGGTACAGTTTATATTCAAAGCACCCTGCGGGGTGTATCTGGATATAACAGATTTGGAAATAACTGATGGAAAAAGAAGAACTTTTTCATTTATTTTTAGATAATATGCTGGATGCAGTGGCGGTCTATGAAGTCTCTCCGGAGGGAAAGCCGGTAAAATTCATGGAAGCCAATGAGCAGATGTGCCGTTATATCGGCTATACCCATGAAGAATTTCTGGACTTAGTGACTGTTGATGTTAATTTTGAAGGTTTCAATATTAATCAGACCTTATGGTTGGAGCTGCGGGAAAGCCGTTATCTATTGAGTGAGTGTTTACACAAAACCAAAGATAATATATCTGTCCCTATAGAAATACATTATCATCTATTTCAACTGGATGGCAGAAATATAGTATTTACAACCATTCGGGATATTTCTGAACGCAAAAAAGCAGAAGAGAATCAGCGGAGATTGGAAAAAGACCTTAATCTTTCCAGCCGCTTGGCTTCGGTAGGTGCGCTGACAGCCGGTGTTGCCCACGAAATAAACAGTCCTCTGACCAGTATACTGGGCTTTTCGGAAAGGCTGGCCCGAAAATGCACCAGTGAAGAACAACACCGGGATATTGAACGTATACATACAGAAGCTTTGCGGGCAGCCAAGGTAGTAAATAACCTGCGAACATTTGCCCGCAGTTACGAACAGGAAAAGAAACTGTGCGGGCTTAATGACGTTATCCGCAAATCTATAGAGCTGCGTGAGTACGAGCTGGTTATTCAAAATATTGTGGTGGAACTGGAGCTGGCAGAAAATCTGCCGGCTACCCTGATGGATTTCTACAAGATACAGCAGGTGCTGATAAATATGATTCTTAATGCCGAACAAGCCATGTATCAGGCTCACGGGCGGGGCAGGTTGCTTATTAAAACTGAAGATATGGGCAATTTTATCCGCATGATAATAGAAGATAATGGTCCGGGTATTTCACCTGAGATTGCCGAAAGGGTATTTGACCCCTTTTTTACCACTAAGGAAGATAGCCGGGGTACGGGATTGGGACTGAGCGTGTGTTACGGTATCATTATGGAACATGACGGCAAAGTTCAGTTGGAAAGTAAGCTGGGGCAGGGAACCAGATTTATAATAGATTTGCCTGTGAAAAACAGCAAAATACCCCAAAGGAAACCTTCCAAGGTGGTGGTGGTTAAGGTGAATGCTAAGACCCGTGCAAAGCCGCCGAAATCTTTGCCTCAAAATCCGCCTGACTAAGTGTAAAAAACGCCAGTACTTTATTCCGCCCGGTATGCCCGTGGCATATTTCTATTTCGGCTTTAGGGGTATCAAGCAGGTCACTTAAGTAGTCTATCAGCTCCTTGTTAGCCTTGCCTTTCTCCGGCTGAGCGGCTATCTTTAGTTTGAGTAGACCATTCTCATAACCTGCCAGTTCATTTTTTCGGGCAGAAGGGATTATTTTAAGATTTACTTTAAACGGGCTTTCCTTTGGTGGCATATTAAACCTTCTAAAGGTAATATAATACTATGATTAATAACCTAGATTATAAACTAACTGATCTGGCAGGGGAAATAGGGCTGCTGCTTATCAAGCATAAACTCAGTTTGGGAGTGGTGGAATCTGCTACCGGAGGGCTTGTTTCAAACGCAATTACCAATATACCCGGTTGTTCAGCCTATTTTCCGGGTTCGGTTACCAGCTACTCCAATGGTATTAAGCAAAGTTTGCTGGGGGTGTCTGCCCGGACGCTTTCAGAACAGGGTGCGGTCAGCCCGGAAACCGCCTGTCAGATGGCTCTGGGGGGGAGGCAGTTACTTGGAACAGATATCTGCTTGTCTGATACGGGGATTGCCGGGCCTGGGGGTGAAACCCCTTGCAAGCCGGTGGGGCTTTTTTATCTGGGGCTGTCCACACTGAAGGGTGTCAGGGCATTTGAACACCATTTTACAGGCAGCCGTGAAGAGATAAAATATCAGGCAGCTGTGGCTGCTCTGGATATGCTGAGGGGATATTTGAAAGACATGTCCGGTGGATAACCAGTCCTGTACCCAGCCGGTAGTGACTGCTTTTTTGATAAAAGGCGGCAAGGTGCTTTTATTTAAACGCAGCCAGAGAGTGGGCAGTTACCGCGGTTGCTGGGCGGCTATATCCGGCCACATGGATACAGCACCGCTGGAACAGGTCTATACCGAAATCACCGAAGAAACAGGCTATGAACCCGAAGATTTGGTACTTCTTAAAGAAGGACAGGTATTTGAATACCATGATACCGTACTGGGTATCTGCTGGCAGATACACCCGTTCCTGTTTCATTTAAAGGTAAACAGACAACCCCAAATGGATTGGGAGCATGTAAGTTTTTGCTGGGTTTTTCCAGCTGAAATAGCTTCACTTTCCACCGTTCCCCTGCTTAAAGAGGCCTTTGAAAGCCTGAGCTGATAAAAGGGTGCGTTGTTCCGTTTTACTGCAGGGTGTTATACTGGCGGATATAAACTAGTTTAGAAATGGAGTCAGTGTTCATGCAAAGAGGTGATGGCCGCAACTTTAACCAGCTAAGGCCGATAACAATTACACCCGGTTTCCAGAGCTTTGCCGAGGGTTCGGTTTTGATAGAGCAGGGTAAGACAAGGGTAATCTGTTCGGTCAGTATGGAAGACAGAGTTCCCCAGTTTTTGCGTAATAGCGGTACAGGCTGGGTCACGGCTGAATATTCCATGTTGCCCCGTTCCACGGTTACCCGTACCCAAAGAGATTCGTCTGCAGGCAAGATATCCGGCAGGAGTCAGGAAATACAGCGCCTTATAGGCCGCTCCCTGCGTTCCTGTGTAGATATGGCGGCTTTGGGCGAGAGGTCTTTTATTGTAGACTGTGACGTTATTCAGGCAGATGCCGGCACCCGCACCGCTTCCATAACCGGTTCTTATATAGCCCTGTATCTGGCGTTTAAAAAAATGGTAGATATGGGTATTCTTTCCAAAATGCCCTTTACTTCTCAGGTAGCGGCGGTCAGTGTCAGTATTTTTAAAGGCAATATTGTGCTTGACCCCTGTTATGACGAAGATTTTCAGGCTGAAGTGGATTTTAATCTGGTCATGAATGACCGGGGTGAGTTTGTGGAAATACAGGGTACGGCTGAAGGCAAGGCCTTCTCCCGTGATACCCTTGATCAGGTACTCAAACTGGGCGAAGCCGGTATCAGACAGCTTTTTGATATTCAGAAGGGTATTACCCAGCCTCAGCTTTAGCCGATTAAATAGCAGATATTAAAGAGGGGGGCTTTACGCCCCCCTTAAACTATATTCGGGGAATAGATACATAAAGGTATCCTATCCCCTTATCTGCCCGCTACCGTAGACTATCCATTTGTAGCTGGTTATCTCTTTAAGCCCCATCGGGCCGCGGGCATGCATCTTTTGGGTGCTTATACCCAGTTCCGCTCCCAGCCCGAATTGCGAGCCATCTGTAAAGCGGGTGGAGGCATTTACCATAACTGCGGCCGCATCTACTTCGTTAAGGAAACGCTGTGAAGAAGTATAGTTCTGGGTAACTATGCTTTCCGTATGCCCTGAGCCGTATCTGGCAATATGGGAAAGGGCTTCATCCAGACTGTCTACCACTTTCACCGCCGCAATCAGTGCCAGAAATTCCTTGCCCCAGTCATCCGGGGTGGCGGGTATGAGCTTACAACCGAAGGTGTTTTCCAGTATTTTCAAGGCGGCCTCATCTGCCCGTATTTCCACTCCGGCCTTGCTCCATTCGGCGGCGACGGCAGGCAGGAAAACAGGTGCTATATCTTTGTGCACCAGCAGGGTGTCCATGGCGTTGCAGACGGTGGGACGCTGTACTTTGGAGTTGTAAGCTATATTTACCGCATCAGTTACTTTGGCATCGGCATCTACATAAACATGCACTACCCCTATGCCGCCGGCAACCACCGGTATAAAAGAGTTTTGTTTAACATAACTAATAAGTCCGGCTCCGCCTCTGGGTATCACCAAATCTATCTGATCTGAAAGCTTGAGCAGGTGGTTTACCAGATTACGGTCAGTATTTTCTATAAACTGGACAGCTTCTTTGGGTAATCCTGCCTGTTCAACCGCCTGTCGGATAAGCTTAGCCAGAATGGTATTTGAATGGATAGTTTCCTTGCCGCCTCGCAGAATAACCGCATTTCCGGCTTTCAGGCACAAACTGGCAATATCCACTGTAACGTTGGGGCGGCTTTCGTAAATAGCCGCAATCACGCCCAGCGGTACCCGTTTTTTACCGATAATCAGCCCGTTGGGCATGGTGTTCATATCAAATATTTCACCCACCGGGTCTGGCAGGGCGGCGATAGCGAATGTATCTTTGGCAATTCCCTCCAGACGGCTCTGGTCTATAATCAGGCGGTCAAGCATGGCGGGGAGCATACCTGAAGCTTTGGCTTCGTTCTGGTCTTTCAAATTGGCTTCCAGTATGGCAGGCCCGTTATCCAGCAGGCAACGGGCAATATTTTTAAGGGCGGCGTCTTTTTGGGCAGATGAAGCATAGCTTAAAGGGCGGGAAGCGGCTCTGGCTAAACGGGCTTTTTCTTCTATTTCCAGCAGTGCTTTTTCCATCATTTCTCCTTTAAGCCATGGTAATACACAAATATTAAACTTTAAGCTTAGAAATGGCAAGATCAAAATTATTGTTTGACCCTCTTGACCATTACCTAAGGTAATGGTTTATCATGGTGTTATGGAAAAACTACACACAGTTGGTGAACTCTCCAAAATGGCAGGGGTGAGTATACGCACTCTGCATTTTTATGATGTTAACGGTTTACTGAAACCCCACAGTTATACTGCCGCCGGATACAGGCTGTATGGCAGGGAAGAGGCTTTGCGTCTTCAGCAGGTATTATTTTACCGTGAGCTGGGGTTTTCGCTGGAAGGCATAAAACTGCTGGTTGATGAACCGGGTACAAGCCTTCTTGAAAACCTGCGCCGGCAGAGCGGTTTGCTACAGGATAAGGGAAAACAGCTGGAAGATTTGCAGAAGACCATTCAAAAAACTATATCCAGTCTGGAAGGGAAAATAGAGATGGAAATAAACGAATATTATCAGGGGCTTTCGCAGGAGAAGATTGATTACTACCGCAGTGAAGCCCGCCGCAGGTATGGAGAAGAAACAGTTAGGCGTTCAGAAGAGATGGTAGTAAAAATGGGCAAAACCAAAATGGCAGAGCTTCAGGCCCAAGGGCAAACCATATTTGAGAAGATGGCTAAAAATATACCTAACGGCCCTGCCCACCGGGAGTCACAAGAACTGATAAACAAATGGCGGATATGGCTGGGAAACTTTGCTCATTACACAGATGAAGGTTTGCTGGGTCTAGCCAGAAGCTACCGTGATGACCCGGAATTCAAGGCATTTTTTGACAAGATTCATCCTGAACTGGCCGCTTTTATTGCGGATGCGGCCGGGGTGTATTTTAAAAAGTCTACTTGATGCAACCGGGATATGCGGTACAAACAAAGGGCTGAAGAATATTCTTCAGCCCTTTCCGGTTTCAAGGATTGGATGGGAAAGGATACTAAATACCAGCAGGGTAAATAATTTTTTGATTTTCCCATTTTAGGTTTTGAAAGAGTTATGATAAAGATATTGAAGACCGAATTGAATATTACGGAGGAGAGCCATGGAAGGAGTCAAATCCCGCTGGATAAGTATAGCTGTTATTGCACTTCTGGTGGTGGTTACCGGATTTAATACCGCTATGCTTTTTCAGAAATCTGACCAGCTTAGTCAGGCTGAAACCAAGATAGATTCTTTAACCCAAAGTTTGGCTTCACTTAGTGGCCTTGGCGGCGATATTGCCGGCCTGCAGCAAGACCTTTCAACTGTCCAAAGCCAGCTTCAGCAGGTAAATACAGACCTTACCTGTCATGCTTGTGCGGTTTCGGATGTGGTCAGTCTGATTGAACCGGCTATAGTGCGGGTAGATGTAAGCGGCCGGAACTTTTCTGCCTCCGGCTCCGGCACTATTATTGATAAACGGGGTTATATACTGACCAATTACCATGTTATTGAAGGGGCAACCACTATCAGGGTAACCCTGATGAGCGGTGCTATATATTCGGCCAGTGTGGTAGGCAGTGATACGGGCCGGGATGTGGCTTTGCTGCTTATGAGTGCTACTAGCGGCCAGGAATTTCCTACTGTTACTTTGGCCACTATGGCTGATATCAAAGTGGGTATGGACGTGGTGGCGGCCGGGTTCCCTTTAGGGACTGATTTGGCTGGTCCGGCTACTTTTACCAAAGGTATTGTTTCGGCTATGCGTACCTATGAAGGTTATCTGTATGTTCAGACAGATGCAGCCGTAAACCCCGGCAACTCCGGCGGTTGCATGGTGAATATGGATGGACTTATGATAGGTATACCCTCTGCCGGGATAGTACCCTATGGTGAGGACATAGAAGATATTAATCTGGTAATACCGGTTAGTGATATTATCAGTTTTCTTGCTTTATACATATAAGGCTGAAAAATTTATAAATGAACATCCCTTTCCCAATATGCCCGAAGAAGCTATTATTATATATTAGATAATCTAAAGGAGGAGCAGGTATGACTACCGCCCAGAAATGGATAGGAGTATTACTCAGTTTGGTACTGATAGGGGTAAGTGCGTTTAACACTATTCTCCTGCTTGACCAGAAAGACCAGTTGCAGACTGCCCAGGGGCAGATCTCGTCTCTGCAAAGCCAGCTTAGTCAAGCCGGTACGGATATAAATACGCTTAAGAGCCAGCTGACGGCAGTAAACGGGCATTTAGCTACTTTGGATGGGCAAATCGGCGAGCTTTTAAAACTTTCTACGGCACAAGTGGATGCTATTGCCTCTGTTATGGCGTCGGTGGTGTACATAGAAGTAGATTATTATGACCGGTCTACCGGTGAAAGAGGTACTGTTTCCGGTTCAGGGACTATTATGGATAGCCGCGGCTATATACTTACTAACCGCCATGTGGTGGAAAACGCCACCAATGTGACCGTAATCTTGCCCAATAAACAAGTTTATACGGCTGAGGATTTCTGGATAGATGATTTTATGGATGTGGCCGTAGTTAAAATAAAGGCAAACGGTCTGCAGGCGGCATCTTTCGGTGACCCAAGCACCCTTAAAATGGGTGATACTGTTGTTGCTCTTGGTTATCCGTTAAGCATATCTCCCACTGATGGCGGTATGACGGTCACTGCCGGTATCGTAAGTAATCTGGAGAACTGGTTTTTTATAGATGAAACGCCTTATTTTGACGTAATCCAGACAGATGCGGCTATAAATCCGGGCAATTCCGGCGGGCCTATGATAAACCTCACAGGTGAAATTATCGGTATAAATAGTGCCGGTATTTTAGATGCCCAAAATATGGGTTTTGCTATAAATGTGGCTACCGCCGAGCAGATTTATGAAAGCTTGGTAGCAGACGGCAGCGTCAGTCATCCGTATCTGGGGATAGATGTTGATGACTATTATGATGATATACCGGGATTTAGCGGTGCTACCGAATCAAACGGGGTTGAGGTGTTGGATGTTGAACACGGCAGCCCGGCAGACCTTGCCGGTTTGAGGGATGGTGACGTTATTTACCAGTTTGACGGAAAGGCAGTCACCTCTTTTTCAGACCTGCTCAGAATTCTCTGGAGGATGGAATCAGGTGAGACGGTAGTTTTGCAGATAAAGAGGGGTGGAGTTGAGAGGACTATAACAATATTCCTTGAAGACCGCCCGTCATCCTCATACTTCTTTTAGTTTATAAATAATTGGTTATTAAAAAGCCCGGTGCTGTTTCTAAAACGTGCCGGGCTTTTTTTGACCGCGTTTGTTATGCAGGTTTCCCAGTGAACCACGCCCGTTAACCAGATAACGGTATTTGGGAAGTTTGCGTCCGGGTGGGGTAGTCAGGCTGATTACCACGCTGCCTTTACGCCCGTCTTCAGCCTCAAAAATATATTCAGCCGGTTTTAGCTCTTTAGAGGAGGTTATCTCTCCCCACCACTTGGCGGATGTATATTGGCTGGAGTTGGTTTCCATGAGGTTATACTGGACATCTGCCAGTGGTTTGTCCACATCTTTAAGGTAAATATGACCCAAGCCGCTGGTGTATTTAATGCTCACTGGGTTTTAAGCAGGCTCATGCCCTGAAAGAGATAGAAATGGCGTGAGGGCATGCCGTAAACGGCCTTGTTCAGCTTCTTTTTAAGGGTGCAGCGCCCTTGTTTTCCATCCTCGGTGCGGATAGAGTAACCACCACCGTCAGCTACTTTGTGGTATTCAGTGAAGACCAGTTCTCCCCACCAGCGGGAATCAGAATTATCCTGAAAGGTATATTCTACCTCTCCTATCAACTGGTCTCCCTGGTATATATTGCCCAGTGCCATGACCTACCTCCGTTAAATTACCACCAGATTATTGCGGTGTATTACTTCAGGGCCTTGGTTGCCCCCTAAAACGGCGTTTAGTTCCTGTGAGTGAAGGCCTTTTATTTTGGAAATATCATCTGAAGAGTAATTGGTTATGCCATAACCCAGCCGTTTTCCGTGGCTGTCGGTAAGCTTTACAATATCACCCCGCCCGAATTTGCCTTCGGCCTGTTGCACTCCGGCAGCCAGCAGGCTTTTCTGGTTTTCTCTTAGTGCTTTGGCTGCCCCGTCATCTACACAGATGCTGCCGCGGGTGCAAAGCCCGCTCATCATCCAGCGCTGGCGGCTATCCGGCTTGTGCAGTGAAGGTATAAAACGGGTACCTTCATTTTCACCATTCGCCAGTTTGAGAATAATATCCGGTATATGCCCGTCTGCAATAATGGCGGTTACCCCTGAAGATGTGGCCAGTCTGGCGGCTTCCAGTTTGGTTACCATTCCGCCTGTACCCAGCTTGTTTGAGCTGCCGGCGGCCAGTTGCTCCAGTTCTTCGGTAATCTCTTTGACCTCGGTTATCAAGGTAGCTTCAGGGTGGAGAGTAGGGTCTGAGGTGTAAAGCCCGCGGATATTGGTCAGTATCAGCAGTAAATCAGCCTCTATCAGGTTGGCTACCATGGCCGACAGATTGTCATTATCCCCAAATTTGGCTTGCTGGATTTCATCTATTGCTACCACGTCATTTTCATTGACAATGGTTATAATTCCCAGTTCCATCAAAGCCAGCAGGGTATTTCGGGCGTTGAGGTAACCCGAACGGTCAGACAGGTCACTTTTGGTCAGCAGACCTTGGGCAACCGTCAGCCCGTGAGGACTGAATAACTGGTCATAATAATTCATAAGCTGGCTCTGGCCTATGGCGGCCAGCACTTGTTTAAAAGGAACATCTTTCGGAATGTGGCGGATACCCATTTTAGAGCGTCCGGCGGCAATAGCCCCCGAAGAAACTATAACTATCTCAGTACCCAGGCGGGTCAGTTCGGCTATCTGTCGGCACAGGTCAGCCATGCGCTCATGGTCAAGCTTGCCTGTGCCGCCGGTGAGCAGACTGGTGCCCAACTTTATTACAACCCGTTTATAACAATTTTCGTTCATAAATAAGTCATTATAGCAAGCAAGTTAAGCCAGAACAAGGATTACCCCGTATATATTGCACCTGACTTGAGGGCGGGTGCTTTCGGTGATACAATTTCCAAACGGGGCTACCTCTAACGGTAAGCCCCTAAATGTGTTTGGAGAATATATTGAACCTTATCGGTTTGTTGCCTCTAATAGACCAAAGTCCTTCATTTAACAGTCTGTTTGAATCTTTAGACAGGGGTGAAGCTGATATTTCTGTTTTAGATGCGGGGAGGGGTTTCAGTTTGGCGGCGGTATACCGCAAGCTTAAATGCCCCATGCTGGTTATCACTTCACAGCCGGAGCGGGCCAGGGAACTACTGGAACAGATAGCCGCTTACAGCGGGGAAGAGCCGGGGTTTTTGCCTGACCCCAGCCTGTTGCCTTACCAGAGGGCTGTTTCAGACCGTAATTCCTCACTGGAAAAAATGCGTCTGGCAGGCATTTTGGGCGGTTTTATCCGGAGTGGAGATGCCCGGATAATAGTTACAGCTGTGCCGGCTCTGCTTCAGCGGTATATATCCCCCAAAGTATTTGAGCAGTCTTTTGTGCAGGTCTGGACGGGATTGGAAACAGAACCCCAGAATCTTATTTGCCGTTTTCAGCAACTGGGATACCGTCAGGAAAGCATAGTAGAAATGCCGGGAACATATTCACATCGGGGCGGGATACTGGATATCTTCCCCCATACCGAAGATAACCCGGTAAGGCTGGAATTTTTCGGCAATACGCTGGAAAGTTTGCGTAATTTTGACCCTCAAAGCCAGCGTTCGGGAAAGCAAGTAAACGAGCTTACCATCAGCCCCGCAAGTGAAATTTTTCATCTGGGGCAGTTGCCCCGTCAAGAGCTTAAAAACAAGCTGGATGCTTTGCTCACTGATAACCTTAATCCTGAATTCAGCCGCACTCTGTCGGCAGATATAAACCACTTGCAGGAGGGTTTAAAACCGGAATACCCGGAATTTTTTGCCCCTCTTTTCAATACCTCAAGCATACTTGATTATCTGCCGGCGGATGCTCTGGTAGTGCTGGATGAGCCTGCCTCTATAGAGCAGGCGGCTTTTCATCTGGATAACGAAGCCGAAGAACTGCGCTCAGATCGTCTGTCACAAGGTGAGCTTCCTTCCGTTTATCCCCGCCCGTATTTCAGCTGGGCAGAGATATCTGAAATGTTGAAAACCAAAAAGAGGCTTATTATGGCCTCTTTCGGGCGGGAGAGTGAGTCTCTGAAGCTGGAGTTTGCTTCTCCGGATAATTATGTGGGGCGTTTAACCAGTTTGTATGAGAAACTGCCGGAACTGAAAGGGCACGCAGGCAGGGTGGTTATAGTCAGCCATCAGGCCGCCCGTTTGACCGAGCTTCTGGCGGAAGAGGGTATTTCCACAAATGTTCAAACAGATATTTTGAAACCCCCTCCGTCTGCCAGTCTAAGCCTTGTTCAAGGGATATTGGGTGCGGGCTGGAGTTTAAGCGGTAGCTTGCACGTATTTACCGATGCCGAACTTTTTGGTTTTGTAAAACAGCGGCGTTTGCCCTCCAAACGTCCGGTTGCCCGCAAGGGAGTGGTGCTGGACATAAAGCCGGGTGAATTTGTGGTGCATATAGACCACGGGGTAGCCCTGTTCAGCGGGGTCAGCCATATGAACCGTGACGGCATGGATAAAGAATACCTGATACTCCAGTATGCCGGCGGCGACAAACTCTATGTACCCACAGACCAGATGGACAGGGTAAACCGTTTTATAGGCAGTGGGGATGAACCCCCGTCTTTGCACCGGCTGGGTACTCAGGAATGGCAAAGGGCTAAAGAAAAGGCCAGTGAATCCGCGGAAGAGACTGCCCGTGAGCTCCTTGAGATTTACGCCAAACGTGAACTGGCCAGCGGCTATGCTTTTTCGGCAGACACCGTCTGGCAACAGGAGATGGAAGCATCGTTCTCCTATGTGGAAACACCTGACCAGCTGAAGGCCCTGTACGATGTCAAAGAAGACATGGAAAAACCCCGCCCTATGGACAGGCTTATACTGGGGGATGTGGGCTACGGTAAAACCGAGGTAGCTATAAGGGCGGCTTTCAAAGCGGTTATGGACGGCAAACAGGTAGCAGTTTTAGTGCCTACTACTGTGCTTGCCCAGCAGCATTACACTACTTTTCGTGAGCGGCTGGCCACTTTTCCGGTAAAAGTAGAGGTGCTAAGCCGATTCCGCAGCCAGTCCGAACAGAAAGAAGTGGTTGAAAATCTGGAAAAAGGCGAGGTGGATATCTGCATAGGTACTCACCGCCTGCTTCAGGCAGATATAAAGTTTAAAGACTTGGGATTAGTAGTTATAGATGAAGAGCAACGCTTCGGGGTAGCCCACAAGGAATTTTTCAAGAAACTGCGTGCCCAGGTAGATGTGCTTACCCTTAGCGCTACCCCCATACCCCGTACTTTGCACATGTCTATGGTGGGAGTGCGGGATATGAGTATTATCGAAACTCCGCCCGGTGAACGCCTGCCTATAAAGACCGTAGTAGCCGCTTTTGATGAACGGCTGATACGTGAAGCTATACTGCGGGAAATGGAAAGAAACGGGCAGGTATTTTTTGTGAATAACCGGGTGATGGGCATAAATTTGCTGGCAGAACGTATCCAGCAGCTTGTTCCCGAAGCCCGCATAGGTATCGGGCACGGGCAGATGGCTGAAGAAAAACTGGCGGCCGTAATGGCTGATTTTGTGCGGCATGAACTGGATGTGCTGGTATGTACCACCATAATAGAATCCGGGGTGGATGTGCCGAATGCCAATACCCTTATCATAAACCGGGCAGACCGCTTCGGGCTTACCCAGCTTTACCAGTTGCGGGGAAGGGTGGGGCGGAGTTCCCAGCTGGCATATGCCTATTTCCTGTATGAAAAAGAAAAACGCCTTAGCGGCGATGCTGAGAAACGCCTGAAAACTATCTATGAGGCAGCTGAACTGGGGGCAGGCTACGGCATTGCTATGAAAGACTTGGAGATACGGGGTGCGGGAACACTGCTTGGGGTAAAACAGTCAGGGTATATAAATTCAGTCGGTTTCAATCTGTATACCCAGATGCTGTCAGAGGCTGTGGCCGGGCTGAAAGCTACGGGCAGCGGGCTTTCAAAAGAGGAAATACGCCTCAAGAACATGCCTGCCCCCAAGCTGGATTTACCTCTGGATGCATTTATACCCGAATATTATATTCAGGATCTGGATCTCAGGCTTTCCATCTACCAGCAGTTATCGGCTTTAACCAGTCTGGCAGGAGTTCAGGAAAAAGAAAAGGAACTGGCAGACCGGTTCGGGGCAATGCCGCCGGAACTTGAAAACCTGCTTTATTCAATCCGTCTGCGTCTGCTGGCTAAAAAAGCCCACGTGGATACTATAGTAACCGAAGGCAGCCAGATAGTGGTGCGGATGCTGGGCGGGCTGATAATAAACAAGTCTTTGCTTGAACCGCTTCGGGCAGGGGTTATCGCAGGGCGTAATCAGGTGGCTATAGAGTTTAAAAAAATTGGTGATAAATGGAAAGAGGTACTGGAAGAGGTAATCTGGCGATTGGGGTAGGCAGGGTTTAAAATGAATAAAATTTATGATATTATTCAAAATATTCAAATATCCTCTGTCAGGAGATTCAGATGAAAATTTTACTCCTTTACCCACGTTATCCCGACACATTCTGGAGCTTCAAGCATGCCTTAAAGTTTGTTTCTAAAAAAGCCTCTTTTCCGCCGTTGGGTCTTCTGACTCTTGCCGCCATGCTGCCGGATGGCTGGCAAAAGAAACTGGTAGACCTTAATATTGAAAACCTGACGGATAAAGATATACTGGCGGCAGATTACGTCTTTATAAGCGCTATGGCAGTTCAGCAAAAATCCGCCCACGAATGTATAGACCGCTGCCATGCTCTGGGTAAAAAAGTAGTGGCCGGAGGGCCTTACTTTACGGCTGAGGCTGAAACCCTGAAGGGCATAGACCATTTGTTGCTGGGGGAAGTGGAAAACTCTCTGGCAGGTTTTGTGCGTGATTTGGAAGAGGGAAAAGCGGCAGCGGTATACCCCGAAAAAGAAAAGTCAGACCTTACCCGAACACCCATACCCCTCTGGAAGCTGGTAAAGTCAAAAGAATATTCCTCCATGAGCCTTCAGTATTCGCGGGGTTGCCCGTTTAACTGTGAGTTTTGTGATATTGTAGTCCTAAACGGCCGTGTTCCCCGTTCAAAAGACCGTGTGCAGGTTCTGGCTGAACTTAATGCCCTGTACCAGTCCGGCTGGCGTTCGGGAGTTTTCTTTGTAGATGACAACTTTATAGGCAACAAAAATAAACTCAAGGCCGACATATTGCCGGCAGTCATAGCCTGGCAGAAACGAAAGGGTTACCCCTTTTCATTTAATACCGAGGTTTCTATAAATCTGGCAGACGATGATGAACTGCTTCACCTGATGGTAGAAGCAGGCTTTGATACCGTATTTGTGGGAGTGGAAACACCCAATGCCGAAAGTTTAGCGGAATGTTCCAAGCACCAGAATGCCAATAGGGATATGCTGGTTTCAATTGAGAAAATCCAGCAGGCCGGTATTCAGGTTCAGGGCGGTTTCATACTGGGTTTTGACAGTGACCCGGCTTCTATTTTCCGTGCCCAGATAAATTTCATTCAGCAAAGCGGCATTGTGACTGCCATGGTCGGGCTTTTAAATGCCCCCAGAGGCACCCGTTTGTGGAACAGGCTTAAGAAGGAAAAACGTCTGCTGGAAGATTTTCGGGGAGATAATACAGATTGCAGTTTGAACTTTGTACCCCGCATGAAGACCGAAGTGCTTATAAACGGTTATAACCGGGTGCTCTCAGCCATATATGCCCCCCGCGAATATTACCAGCGGGTAGCTGTACTTATATCGAGATATCATCCCAAACCCAAAGGGCGGGTGAAACCGGTATCAGCCCAGAGGCTAAGGGCATTTATGCGGTCTGTGTGGCATCTGGGTATTGTGGACAACAGCCGGAAGTATTATTGGCGGTTGTTGGGCTCTACCCTGATAAAAAATCCCAAGGCATTTCCTCTGGCAGTTACCCTATCCATTTACGGCTATCATTTCCGCAAAGTTTTAGAACGTTATACGGGGTGCAAGTTCGGGCAGGACACCGCCTGAGGGCTGTCTCAATCTAAATCTGACCTATATATAGGCTCTTTTAGGGGGAGTAAAACGTCTTAGCCGTCTGGCAGGGCAGGGGTTACCCCTTAGGCTTGGTCTTTTTCAGGTAACAACCCACTATACCGTTTACCCGTTTTTAACGGCAAACATCTTGGTATCCGAAATTTCAGAGTATCAGCTGTAACAGGCAATAAAATGCCCGGACCGGATTTCGGCTATAAATTTAAAAACTGTTTGAATCTGGTGGTATTAGAGGCGGTATTAGCTGTCTTTTATGCCTTTGGACTTCAAGTAGTCCACTACAGCCTGCACCGTCTTTAATTTTTCAGCGTCAGTATCAGGTATCTCAAACTTGGTTTCGGGAGTACCGAATTCGGTCTCCAGTGCCATTATAAGTTCTACCTGATCCAGAGAATCTGCCCCCAGGTCATCTGCAAAACTGGCAGTAAGCACCACATCTTTTTCTTCGGCGCCCAACTGCTCAACACTAACTTTTTTTACTCTTTCAAAAACCGTTGCCACTACTTCACTCCTCCCGTTGGTTTGCTGTATCTGCCAGAGCTTTGCTGACAGAACTGAGAACCCCGTTTATAAATCTGGCAGAAGAGTTGCCCCCAAATGATTTGGCAAGTTCAACTGCTTCGTTGATAGCTACTTTAACCGGTACATCATTTTCATGGATAATTTCAAAAATAGCCAGCCGGAGTACATTCCGGTCAATATATGAAAGCTGTTCCACCGGCCAGGCAGAGGCAAACTGGCGGATATTTTCATCCAGTAAGTCCTTGTGCTTGACTACGGCATTTGTCAGCCTGAAAATAAACTCTACGTTTTCTTCAGTCTGGGGGTTTTCGGTTAAAAGGCGTTTTAAAACATCCTCGGCATTATGCCCTGCCAGGTCTTGTTCGTACAGAGCCTGAAGGACTATTTCACGTGCTTTGCGTCTGCTGGTCGTCACTTTTTACTCGCTTATATTATAGACATACCGCCGTCCAGGCAAATTACCTGTCCGGTAATGTATTTGGCATCTTCTTGTGCCAAGTATAATGCACAGGCGGCTATATCTTCCACTGTGCCAAGTTTTTGCATGGGTATTCGGGCTGTTATAGCCTGTCTTTGTTCGTCAGACAGGGCTGCGGTCATATCGGTTTCTATAAAACCGGGTGCTATGGAATTGACAGTAATATTGCGGCTGGCCACTTCTTTAGCCAAAGAATAGCTGAATCCCAGAATGCCGGCTTTGGCGGCGGCATAATTGGCCTGCCCCGGGTTGCCCTTCAGACCGACTATGGAACTGAGGTTTATTATCCGTCCCCAGCGGTTTTTCAGCATCTGGCGGAGGGCGGCCTTGGAACACAAAAAAACACTCTTTAAGTTGGTTTGTATTACACTGTCCCAGTCTTCTTCGGACAGACGCATGGTCAACTGGTCACGGGTTATGCCGGCATTGTTTACCAGTATATCCACTCCGCCAAAGGCTTCCTGACTGGCTTTGAAAAGGGCTTCTACCCCGCTACTTTGGCTTACATCAGCCTGAACGAATATGGCCTGTCCGTCCTGAGAACGTATCTGAGAGGCCGTTTCTTCACCATTGGGAGACAGACTGTTTACTACCACTTTTGCCCCTGCTTCGGCGAACCGCAAAGCTATGGCTTTGCCTATGCCCCTGCCGGAGCCGGTAATCAGGGCTACTTTGCCATTTAAACCAAGCATGTTACCCATTATACGCTAAAATTCTGGATAGAAGCGGCATCATTTATATTGTAGATACTGACACTGCGGTTAATTCTTTTTATCAGTCCGGCCAGTACTTTACCCGGCCCAATCTCAACAAAGGTATTTACCCCGCTTGCAATCATATTCTCTATGCTTTTTTGCCACTGGACACCACCGGTCAGTTGGCAATAAAGTTCGGCTTTTACATCCTGCGGGGTAGAAACTGGGCAAGCACTGGTATTGGCCACCAGCGGTATTCGGGCGGTCTTAAAATCCATAGAGTTCAGCATTTCTTTTAAACCTGTGGAAGCAGGCGACATGAGAGGGGTATGGAAACCGCCGCTTACCTGCAGGGTTACTACTTTCATAGCTCCGCTGGCTGTGGCTTGGGCAGATGCTTGGTCTACAGCCTCTTTCAGACCGCTGATAACCAGCTGCCCGGGAGAATTGAAATTAGCTATGTAACAGCCTGTTTTCAGGCAGATATCAGACAGTATTTCTTGGGATATGCCTATAACGGCGGCCATGGCACCGGGGGTTTTGGCGGCTGCTTCAGCCATGAGTTCTCCCCGTTTGCGGGCAAGCAAAATAGCTTGTACGTAAGGGAGTATTCCGCTTGCACCCAGCGCCGAATATTCACCCAGTGAATGCCCTGCTACAAAAGAGGGTTCAGGCAGAAGCTTTGATTTGCCGCTTTCTATAAAAGCCGAAAGGGCAGACAGGCTGTGGCAGACAATGGCACTCTGGGAGTGGCGGGTGTCCTTCAGGTCTTCTTCAGGTCCTTCAAAACATAATTTAGACAACGAAAACCCCAAAGCTTTATCCGCCAGGTCAAAAAGCTCTCTGGCGGAATGAAACTCCGAGTATAAATCCCGTCCCATGCCCACGAACTGAGCACCCTGACCGGGGAAGACATAAGCTGTTTTAATCTCAGTCATGCCTTAAAAACTGACCAACCGGAAACTACTGCTGACCCTTGGATTTATCAGCTTTTTTCTTGGCAATAGCTTCCATATCAATCACAGTCCGTCCATTGTAAGTACCGCAGACGGAACAGGCTTGATGAGAGAGCTTGGGGCTGTTGCACTGGGGGCATTCCATTACAGCCGGGGCGGTAAGGGCTACGTGAGCCCGGTGATTGCCCTGGCGGGAATGGGAAAGTCTTCTTTTAGGTAGAGCCATTATTTTACTCCGTTAAATTAGTATTCGCTTTATATTCAAAACCGCGGCACTCACCGGAGCACAGAGGTTTCATGGGTATTGCCATTATAGCACCTTCGCGGATAACTTCGCTCAAATCTAGAATATGGTGCTCGTCAATAAAAAAGGCGTCAAGCTCTTCAGAGTTGTCCACTTCGAAGCCGTGCACCACGTCTACGGTGGGCAGAAACCGTTCTTCAAGGCGGATGCTGACCGGGCAACTGAATTCCCTAAGACAGCGTACACAGTCCAAGTCCATATAGGTATCAAGAACCCCTGTCACCAGTAGACCGCGGTCAATACGGGTAAAGGTAATCTCACCCGATACCCTGATAGGACTGCCTTCCAGATTTATTTCATCGTCCAGCTGGTAGATGCGGGTGGCACCGATGACTGATTTCAGCAGCTGGGCTACATTATATTGCAGCACTATCTTCCTCGTACAAAACAGAGTTTATTATAGATTAAGGCTATATTACATGCAAGTTAAAAACCTGAAAGGGGATTATTTGGCACTCCGGTTTTTCAGGCGGAGCACCAAATGCCCTATAATCCCAATGGCAAAACCGGTTGGTGCTACTACCATTCCCAAAATCACCCAAAAAGTTTCATCAATCTCGAACAAACTGACCAGCAGGATATGGATAAAGAAACTGACCAGAAAAACTAAAACGGATATAAACATCAGGCGGCTGAAGTATTTGTCCATTAGGTGCTCTCTTTCAAAATGATAAAGCTATTATACACCGGCTTCAGGCTGGTTACGTTCCAGCAGCTTGAGCAGTTTTTCGGAGATGCCTGCACTGGAGAAGCCGCCGTCATGGTAAAGGTTTTGCATGGTTACCTTGCGGCTAAGGTCTGAAAGCAGGGTAATCACATAATCCGCACATTCCTCGCCGTTTGCATTTCCTAGGGGGGCAAGCAGATTGGCATATTCGTACATGGCGTCAAAGTTGCTTATCCCTGAACCGGCCGAAGTGCGGGTAGGTGACTGGGAAACAGTGTTTACTCGTATGCCGCGGTCTGCCAGACGGGAACCGAAATTTCGGGCAATTGCTTCCAGCAGGGCTTTGGCATCATTCATATCGTTGTACTGGGAAAAAACCCTTTGCGCCCCAATATATGTCAGAGCCAGTATACTGCCGTTGTCTTTGAGTACTCCTGCCTCAAGGGCATATCGGATTATTTTGTGGAGGGATATGGCCGAAATTTCAAGCCCTTTGTTATAAAAAATATAATTGGTTGATTCGTAAGGGATTTTCTTTCGGATATTGGCACTCATGCCCACCGAATGGACTATAAAATCTATTTCTCCCAGCGTGGTTTTCAGTTCGGAAAACAAGGCTTTAAGCTCATCGTCACTGGTGGCATCAGCTACCAGCAGGGGGGCTTGACCGCAAATCCGGGCCAGGTCGGTGGTATTGCCCATCTTAAGTGCGGTGGCCACATTGGAAATAGCCAACTCAGCTCCTTCGCGGTAGCAGGCCAAGGCTATTTTCCAGCCCAGACTTTGCTCATTTAGAGGGCCGAATATAATTCCCTTTTTACCCTTGAGCAACCCGTAAGACGTTTGAGTCATAATATCTCTCCGTCAAAATATTTTATAAATTTGTCACAAAAATAAAAAATGCACAAAAAGTGTGTTATATTATAGGGCATACAGACTACCTTATTCAAATATTAAGCGTATTCTTATTACAGTTCAAATATGTCTCTGAAAGAGATTCGAGGGGGTTTATATGTCTGCCAAAGCATTTGTCCTTATTGAAGCCGCTCCTGCTCAGGCCAAGAAAATAGCCGCCAGCCTGAGGAAAGTTTCCGGTATACATAGCATAGATGCGGTAACCGGGCCATACGATATTATTGCGGTAGTAGAGCAGGATACCCTTGCCGAAATGGGTGAGTTTATTACCTCCAAGATACAGGCGGTGGAGGGCATTACCCGCACAGTTACCTGTCTGGCTCTTTAAATTATTTTACGGTTAGTATTATACTCTCCAAAAGCAAAGGGCAGACTACTTTGAGTCTGCCCTTATTTTATCTCGAGGTGCGGGTTGGCTATCTACATGCTTTCGGGTGAGGTCATACCCATAAGGTGCAACGTTCTGGCAAGCACTATGCGGCTGGCGTCTACCAGTTTCAGGCGGGCACAGGTCAATTCGGCGTTATCCGAAATTACCCGGCAGTCTTTGTAAAACTGGTGGAAAGCATTTGCCAGTTCCTGAGCGTAATAGGTCAGGTGGTGGGGCTCAAGGGTACGGGACACTGTCTCCACAATCTCAGGTAGTTCGGCCATCTTGCGGATAAGCTCAAGTTCGGCTTCTTCCCCTAGTAAATCGGTATCACCGGTGCTGTAATCCAGTTGTTTTTCCGCTGCAAGGTGTAAAATACTGCAAATGCGGGCATGGGCGTACTGTACATAATATACCGGATTTTCAGCTGATTCTTTTTTAGCCAGTTCCAGATCAAAATCCATCTGGCTTTCAGTAGAGCGGGCAAGGAAGAAAAAGCGGCAGGCATCTGCTCCCACTTCCTCAATAACCTCACGCAGGCTTATTATTTCACCGGTGCGTTTGGAAAGCCGAACCAGTTCACCGCCCCGTTTTAAAGTAATCATCTGGAACAGCAGAGTAGTCAGACGTTCGGGGTTGATACCCAGAGCGCTTACCATAGCCTTCATGCGGGAAACATGCCCCTGATGATCTGCCCCCCAGATGTTTATAACCCGGTCAAACTTGCGTTCAATAAACTTGTTGTAGTGATAAGCAATGTCAGAAGCAAAATAGGTGGGCGTGCCGTCACTGCGGACAATCACATTGTCCTTGCTGTCTCCCAGCAGGGTGGAGCTGAACCAAGTGGCGTTGTCTCTTTCGGCAATATAGTTGTTGACGGACAGTATATCCATGGCGGTTTTGTATTGCCCGCCGCTATATAAAGACCTCTCTGAAAACCAGATATCAAAATCCACCTTCAAAGCTTTCAGGTCGTCACTTATAAGGCAAAGCATGCGCGCCATGCCTATTTCGCCCAGGTCATTTTGAGCAATGTCAGCCGGCATTTGCAGGTACTTATCCCCGTATTTTGTTACCATTTCGGCCGCCAAATCTACCATGTACTGGCCGTGATAACCATCCTGAGGAACAGCGGCATCTTTACCCAAAGCCTGCTGGTAACGGGCAAACAGGGTTCTTTTGAAAGCATCTATCTGGCTGCCGGCATCATTGATATAAAATTCTTCTTCAACGTAATATCCGGCGGCCTTGAGTATGTTTGAAAGAGTACTGCCCAGCACTGCTCCCCGCCCGTGCCCGATATGAATAGGTCCGGTGGGATTGGCACTGACGAACTCTATTTGAACACGGCTGCCGCCGCCCATATTTATATTGCCGTAGCTACCCGCTTCAGTCAGAATGGTCTTCACCAGACTGCACAGCCACTCTTTTGAAAAAGTGAAGTTTATAAAGCCGGGAGGGGCTACACTTACTTTAGAAATGCCGGAACCGGTTTCAATATAGCTTGCCAGTATTTGGGCTAACTCCATAGGGCGTTTCCCGGTAGCCTTGGCAAGCCGCAAAGGCAGGCTGGTGGCATAGTCACCGTAGTTGGTTTTTTGGGGGTGCTCTATGCTTATATCCACGCTTAGGGCCGGAATCTGCCCCTCCTGACGGGCTTTTTCCATAGCTTGGCTTAGAGACTCTATAATAATATTTTTGATAGCTAAGATACTGTTCAAAACTATACTCCGAGTATTTATTCTTCGGGTTTAAACCGGAACATAGATTATATCACAGAATGGGAAGATGATAATGGCTAGAGGGTTTTTTCATAGGCCTGAGTAAATATTTGGTATGTGTCCATGGCATACTTATCGGTCATTCCAGCGATGAAGTCTACTACTACTTGTGCTAATTCTGCAGTTTGATCTTTCGTCCTTTTTCCTTTATCGAATATGAACTCTGGGGGTAGTTTGCTTTGAGTGATTTTGGGTAAGGTCTTGGGGTTTGCCATATATTCTTCAAAAAGGGTTTTGATGATTCGTTCAGCTTTGCTTGCCATTATCTTTACTCTGTAATCCTGATAGACACTATTGAATAACACATCTTTCACTAAGCATATGATTTCGCTGTTCAGAGATTCGGGCAAGCATACAATAGGTTTTGAGTGATTGACCAGAGCATTTTTATCGTTGTTATCTAGAGAACTAAGATTATTGGTAGTTTCTTTCACTGTTTCCTGAACTAGATGATTGATTATTTCCCATGATAGCCATCTGTTTTTTGTTTTTTTCAAGGTTTCAGGATTATTAGGGAAAGATTGGTTGAACTTATTTTCACGTTTTGACAAGCGGGCATGAATTGCAGATGAGTAAAATTTAATACCTGCCTCGTTAAGTTTGGACTCAAAGTCGTTCCAGTTTATTAGACCGACGGCTAGTGCATCTTCTGAATCATGGGCGGCATATGCAATCATATCGGCTAGATTTACTATTTGAGCTTCTAGTATAGGTTGAGGATTAACAAAGAATTCTGCAACCTCGGTTGAAATGTCTTTTGTTATGGCAGTTTTTATTTTATTAGTTTCATCAAAGGGCGTTTGATGTCTTATGATGCCACTCAAGGTGGCTTTTGTGAGGTTGAAACCTTGGAAGGTACTATATTTTTGTTCTAACCTTGAAACCATGCGGTATGATTGAACATTATGTTCAAAATGTCGTCCGTGCTCCTCAAGTAATGTGTTCAGTATGCCTTCACCCGTATGCCCAAAAGGAGAGTGACCTATATCATGGGCTAGAGCAATGGCTTCACAAAGATTTTCATTCTCCTTTGGCAATTGTAAGTGAGTTGCAATTCCTCTGGCAATTTGGGCTACTTCAAGTGTATGCGTCATCCGTGTTCTGTATAAATCACCTTCATGTGTGGCATAAACCTGAGTTTTATATTGAAGACGGCGAAAAGCAGTTGAGTGTAATATCCGGTCTCTATCGTGATGAAAAGGGTCGCGTTTATCAGTGTCAGGCTGATTTTCTTCAGTAAAAAATCTACTTCCCAGAGGTCCATCTTTATCTATAAAGAATTTGTTTATCATTTAAACCTCTACCTTTAGCTCCATTCGCTCTTTTTAGGCCAGACACGCCTTACCTCTGCTTCCAGAGGGGCGTTTTCGGGCAAGCTAAGCTCCGGGTCTAACTCAAAAAGACGGGTGGCCTCTTTGCGTGCCTGTTCCAGCAGCCCCACGTCAGATATGCTGGCCATACGCAGCTTTGGCAGGCCGCTCTGGCGGGTGCCAAAAAATTCACCCGGCCCGCGTAGCCGCAGGTCTTCCTCAGCCAGCTTAAAGCCATCCTGGGTGCTTTCTATAATGGACAAACGTTCCTGCCCCAGTAGAGACGGATTTTCGGCCAGAAACATGCAGTAGCTCTGCTCAGTGCCTCTGCCCACCCGTCCCCGGAACTGATGTAGCTGGGAAAGGCCAAAGCGGTCGGCACTTTCCACCAGCATTACAGCGGCGTTTGGTATGTCTATCCCCACCTCTATCACCGGAGTGGAAACCAGTATGTCCATTTCGCCTTCGCTAAAGTGTCTCATTATGGTCTCTTTTTCAGAGGCATTCATGCGTCCGTGCAGCAGGGCTACTCTGGATTCGGGGAATACCTCTCTAGACAGGGTTTCGTATTCGGCGGTGGCGGCTTTGGCTTGGATAACTTCGGATTCCTCTACCAGCGGACAGATTATAAATGCTTGCCGTCCCTCCTGAATCTGTTTGCGGATAAAGGTATAAGCGCTGTTCCGCTGTTCCGGTTTTAACCAGCGGGTTTTTATGCTTTGGCGTCCGGGTGGCAGTTCGTCTATAACTGAAAGGTCAAGGTCTCCGTACAGGGTCAGAGCCAGAGTGCGGGGTATAGGAGTGGCGGTCATAATAAGTATATGGGGATTTAGGCCTTTACTCCGCAGGGCAGAGCGTTGTTCCACCCCGAAGCGGTGCTGTTCATCTATAACAGCCAGCCCCAGTGATTTGAAGCGGATTTCTTTCTGGATAAGGGCATGGGTGCCAATGGCTATATCAACTTCACCCTTTTTAATCTTTTCTTTTAAAATATCTTTCTGGCTGCCCTTCATATCGCTTATAAGTAAAGCTACCTTAAGCGGGCGGTCAAGCAGACCTTCAAAGGTATATATCCCGTCAAGAAGGGTACTTACACGGGCAATGGAGGCAAAAAGACGGGTGACACTTTTAAAATGCTGTTCGGCCAGTATTTCGGTAGGTGCCATAAAAGCTCCCTGAAGCCCGTTAGCGGCGGCGGTAAACAGGGAAATAACCGCCACTATAGTCTTTCCCGAACCCACTTCACCTTGAAGCAGGCGGGACATGGGCACGCCTTTGGAAATATCGGCTTTTATATCAGCCAGACACTTTGTCTGAGCATCAGTCAGTTTAAATGGCAGTTTAGACACAAAACGGTCTATATCCGGAATATTTACGTTTAAAGCCCGTCCTGCCTGTTCGTGCCAGCGTTTTTTCTTGGCCAGTACTCCCAACTGGAGGATAAACAGTTCATCAAAAGCCAGCCTGTTTCGGGCGGCATTTTTCAATTCTTCATCATCAGGGAAATGGGCCTGTCGGATAGCTTCTGAAAGTGGCAGCAAGCGGGTGCGTTTCAGGGTTTCAGCAGGCATAAAATCTGAAATATTTGGGGAAGAAATGTCTATAAAGTTTTTCATCAGGCGGCGCAGGCTTCGCTGGTGAAGCCCGGCAGTCAGGGGGTAGACAGGTACTAAACGTCCGGTATGGATAAGGTCAGCTTCGTCTGGTAGTTCTTCCCACTCTGGAGATTCAAATACAGGCCTGCCCTGAAATATAGAGACCCGTCCCGAAAGGACTACTCTGGCATTTGGTTTCAAATTACGTACCATATACGGGTTGTTAAACCAGACCGCCCGCATGTTGCCGGTATCATCTCCCAGTACCGCTTCGGTTGAGCGGCGTCCGCCCATGAAATTCACTTTGGACTGCCAGACATTGGCGATTATGGTCTGTTCCGGTCCTGCTTCCAGCTGGGATATCTTTTTCAAACGGCTGTAATCCAGATGGCGGTTTGGAAAATAGTAAAGCAAATCACGTACAGTGTTAACACCCAATTTGTGAAATTTGGGGGCGGTAGCGGCACTGATACCCTTTACCAGAGAGACGTCCCCGTCAAGGGCTGGCAGGCGGGTGTCTGCTTTGGGTTTGGCAGGTGTTTTGGAAGGAGACTTGGCTTTAGGTGCTTTTTGGGGTGCAGGTCTACCGATGGGCTGGTTTTCCAGTTTGGGCAGAAATGCCAGTATCGCATCCACCCATTCCCTGCGTTTGTCTTCAGTCATTTTGGCATAGTTGGGGTCAGATAGTTTCAGGTGGTGAAAATCAAGCAGGTCATCCGGGTTATTTATGCCGGTTACCGCTTCTTTCGCCCAGTGGGACAGAAAGTGGTCCAGCCCGCCCATAACGGCGGTATCGGCAAAACCTTTTTGAGCTTCCAGTTGAAGTATTTTTTTAAAGGCGCCGGTATCTACTCCCAAATTTATACTCCGCCTGTCGTTTTTTAAAAATGATAGACCATATACCTGCACTTGTCCACACTATTCCAGATTGTAAAAAGCCCTCCTTTTAAGTGGAGGGCTTGAAGTTCAGAATATTATAAAACACTAATGCAGGCTGGAAAAACCCAGCTTGGGCAGGTGGATGGAAGGCAGCTTAAATGACTTTCTATCTTCAGTTTCATCAGTAGCAGTGCCGATATTGCCCAGTTTTTCCTTAATAGCCACTACCAGCGTGCCGGGTCCGCCGTGAACACCCAAAGCAGGTCCAAGCTGTGAGACATGGATTTTACTCTGGTCTATAAAGTCAGCCAGTTTTTCTTTCAGGGTTTGGGCTTCCGCCAGGTCTACACTTTGGACTATCTGAACTGCCTCCACGTTACGGTTGGTTTTTACCAGTTCGGCCAGTTTCTCCAGTCCCTTATTACGGGTGCGGTGAATACTGGCAGGCCAGAGAGAGCCTTCCCTGAGGGTAATCATGGGGCGAATACTTAAAACCCCGCTGATAAGGTTGGATGCACTGCTGAGACGCCCGCTTCTTAGTACGTACTTAACGGTATCCAGTAGTGCCCATATGTGTACGTGAGGGATATTATTCCTGACAGTATCAATTATCTTCCCCGCGCTTTCACCCATTTTTGCCATTTCGGCTGCCTGTGTAGCCAGCAAGCCCAAAGCCCCGGATGTAGCCTTGGTATCTATCAGTTCTATATTGCTGCTGCTTTTTGCCAGTTCACGCCCCTGCACCGCCGAATTATAGGTGCCAGATAGTTTGGCGCTCATAATAAGGGAAACTATCTGGTCGGTTTCTTTTGAAAGGTTTTTGTAAACGCTGGCAAAGTCAGCCGGAGTGGGCTGGGAAGTGGTGAACTGCTCACCCGTCAGCATACGGTTGTAAATTTCGGTTTGGGTTATATCCAGCCCGTCCCGGTAGGTTTTATTGCCGGACATTACGTATACCGGTACTATTGTTATGCCCAGTTCTTTTATAGTTTCCGGAAGTAAATCCACGGTGCTGTCGGTAACTATTTTTACGCTCAAATATCCGTACCTCTGATCAAGTTATTTTATTAGGCGTCTGCCCAAGCTACCACGCATACAGCGTTAGGGCCGATAGATGTCCCGATTACCGGGCCTATCCGTGAACGGATTATCTTTTCCTTGGGGAAAATATTCCCCAAACGTTCTATTAAAGCCTCGGCGTCTTCAGGTGTATTGGCATGCTCAACCCCCAGATAGCGGATATTTTTGCGGCTGGCGGCATAGTTATAAAGATAATCCATGCCTGCCTGACGCGAACGCACTCTGGTTACAGGGCTGACCTCTCCGTCCTGAACGGTGATAATGGGCTTGAACGAAAGCATTGCTCCCAGCAAACTTTGGGCTTTGCCAATCCGTCCGCCTCTGGCCAGATATTTTAAAGTATCAAAGTACATAACCCCTGCCAAATAGTTATGGGGCTTTCGAAGTTCTTCCAGTATCTGGTCCAGATTTGCCCCTTCTTTGGCCATATCCGATGCCCTTATAGCCCTAAGTCCGTGCCCCAGCGTAGTCAGGTTGGTATCAAATACCTCTATGCGGCAGGTGGGGCTTTCCAGAGTTTTTTTGGTATAAAGTGCAGACTGGTAAGTGCCGCTGAGTTTTTGGGAAAGGGTAAGGATAAGTATCTGGTCGGTTTCTTCGGAAAGGCGGGTCACCAATTCTATTACATATCCGGGAAGGGGTTGGGTAGTGGTAGGGATATTCTCGTCTTGCGGCAGGCGGGTATAAAATTCTTCCGGGGTTATATCTATGCCGTCTTGAAAGTGTTCGTTTCCGAAGGACACTGTGAGCGGCATTATATGTACATTACCCATGGCTTTGGCCATCTGGGGTGTAATATCAGAGGTGCTGTCAATTACAATCTGGACATTCAAATTAAAGCCTCCAAAATCCTGTTATCAGCTTTTCCCGATTATGTTTATACACAGGGTATTCGGCCCTGTATATGTGCCTACTACCGGTCCTACCTGGGTTAGGTATATTTTTTCCGGCGGGAACAAGGGGGCAAGGCGCTCCTTTAGTTTTAAGGCATCAGTGGTAGAGGTGGCATAACCGATACCTACATATTCAAGGGTACTGTGTTGGGCGGCAAAGTTGTAAAGCTGGTCCATGCCGGCTTGCAGTGAGCGTACTCTGGTCAAAGGGGTAACCACCCCGTCACGTACTGTAAGTAAGGGTTTTACTGAAAGGAGTGAACCAATCATGCTTTGGGCGCGGCCAATCCTGCCGCCTTTGTGCAGGTAGGTCAGGGTATCAAAAAACATAACCGGCTGGGCATCAGGCAGGCTTTGGGTGATGGCTTCTTTTATCTCTCCCAAGGTTTTCCCGCTTTTGGCCAAATCATTGGCTTTTATAGCCAGTAACCCCAGTGCCAGGCTGACTGTCTGTGAATCTATTATTTCTATAGGACAGCTTATGTTTTCCAGCATGGTTACGGCACTTAAAGCAGACTGGTAGGTGCCGGAAAGTTTAGATGATATGTTAATAACCAGTATGCCATCAGCCTGTGGCATAAGTTTTTCATAGTTTTCTTTAAAGACAGCCGGTGACGGTTGAGTGGTATGGGGATAAATGCCGCTTAGTGAAAGACGGCGGTAAAATTCATCAGGCTTAAGGGTTACATTATCCAGAAAGTGTTCATTTCCAAAAGATACAGTCAGGGGAATTACCGTAATCCCCATATTTTTAGCCATTTCGGGCGGAATATCAGAAGTACTGTCGGTTATTATTTTCACTGCCATATTCAGCTCCTTAATATTATTTGTCTTCCAGAACGGTGACAGCTACCGCATTTGCCCCTGTATAAGTACCCACAACCGGTCCAATTCTTGACCTGAAGATTTGTTCTTTCGGGAGTATATTCCCCAGTCTCTCCACCAGTTCATCGGCATCTTCCGGGCTGGTGGCATGTTCTACCGCCAGGTATTTTATCTTCGGGTAAGAGTTGATAAACTTATAAAGGTAGTCCATGCCGGCTCTGCGGGAACGCACTTTGGAAAGCGGGCAGATAATGCCGTCTTCCATCTTCAGAATGGGTTTTATGGAAAGCATGGTGCCCACCAGACTTTGGGCTTTGCCCATCCGTCCGCCCTTGTGCAGGTAGGTTAGGGTATCAAAGTACATGATGGGGTGGCAGTCATCCAGTTTTTGGCTGATGGCTTGGCTAAGTTCCTTGAGGTTAAGGCCGGTTTTTGCCAGTTCGGCGGCATATATAGCCAGTAGCCCTGTCCCCATGATAACCCTTTGGGAATCTATCACTTCCACTTGGCAGCGGCCATGTATAATGGCAGCGGCATTTTTAGCGGATGAAAGGGTACCTGACAGTTTTGAGGAAACGGTAATAACCAGTATCTCATCTGTTTCTTCACACAACTTCTCAAAAGTTTCCAAAAATAATCCCGGTGAGGGTTGGGTAGTAGTGGGATATATATTTTGGGAAGTAAGGCGGGTAAAAAACTGTTCAGGTGTTATGCTGACACCATCTTTAAAGTGTTCATTGCCAAACGAAACCGTCAATGGTACTACGGTTATGCCCAGTTCAGCGGCCAGCTTCTGGCTTATATCCGAAGTGCTGTCGGTTACTATTTTGACCGTCATATTTTCCTTCTATTCAATAGAAACGGTGTAGTTATAATGAGGCTGTCCCCCATTCACCATTTCAACCTGAAGTGAGGGGTGCTTTTCTATAAGTTCTGTCTCCAGTATTTTGGCTTCTTCTTCGGTAGTATCCGCCCCGTAATAGACGGTTATGACCTCTGACTTGGAAAGATCCAGTTTGGATATTATTTCATCAAGAACAGCTTTGGGTTCATCACCTACGGCACAAAGCTCATCATCCAGCAGGCCGATAGCCTGTTTTTTCTTTATATTGAGACCGTTCAGTTTGGTAGAACGGACAGCTCTGGTTATCTCTATAGTTTTAACGCTCTCTTTGGCATCTTTCATCAGGTTGAAGTTGGTATCAAAATCTGCTTCATAGTCAAAAGCCAGCAAAGCTGCCACGCCCTGGGGTATGGTGATGCTGGGAATGACCTTTATCTTTTTCTTGGTCAGGTTTTCCACCTGAATAGCAGTCAGGATAATATTCTTATTGTTAGGCAGTATTATTACCTTGTCCGAAGGGGCGGCTTCCACTGCTTGTAGTATATCCTTGGTGGACGGGTTCATGGTCTGCCCGCCGGAAATAATGCTCTGGGCACCCAGACTTTTGAAAACTTCTTTCAGCCCGTCTCCGGCTACCACGGCCACAATGGCGGTATCCACCGAAGGCATGCGTTCTTTTTGCAGGGCTAAAAAGTCTTCGTGCTGTTCGTCCATATTGCGTACGCTGACCTTGTGCATGGTACCCAGCTCGCCCACATAGTTCATAACACTGCCGGGTTTCAGGGTATGTATATGTACCCTCACAGTAGTGGGGTCACCGACAACTATAAGCGAGACGCCTTTTTTCTTTAAGCGTTCGCGTATCTTGTCAATATCCATATTTTCGCCCTTGAGCAAAAACTCGGTACAATAGCCAAAGGCTTCTTCATCATCTACTACGTATTGTCCGGACAGGTTGCCGGTGGGGATATTGCCGGTAATAACCCGGGATTTGCGGAACTGCATGTCCTCAATCTCACCCCGCAGGAAATGGAGTGAACCCTCCAGAATAGTATAAAAACCCTGTCCGCCGGCGTCTACCACCCCGGCTTCACGCAGGGCAGGGAGCAGGCTGGGGGTATTGGCCACGGATTCACCGGCTGCGGTCATGCCTTTTTCCACCAGCTCACTTACGCTGGTAATACCGCTTTCAACCTCTTGCTGGCTGGCAGTGGCTACGTCTCTGAGTACGGTCAGGATAGTGCCTTCCACCGGATTATTCAGCCCCTGATAAGCGGTCTCCGAGGCCTGTTTCATGGCTACCGCCCAGTCAGATGCGCATATAGCCGTCTTATCCTTCAGGGCAATGGAAACACCCCGCCATATCTGGGAGAGTATGACGCCGCTGTTGCCGCGGGCGCCCATTAAAGAACCCTTGGCTATGGCCAAGGCTACGGTTGAGACGTCCGGCTCGTGGTATTTGTAGGTTTCTTCTACTGCAGAGCGCATGGTTAGTAACATATTTGTACCGGTATCCCCGTCAGGAACAGGAAATACGTTTAAAGCGTCAATATCTTGGGAGCTTTTTTCCAGCCAGTTTGTAGCAGCTGCCACCATATCTCTAAATTGGGCACCGCTGATGTTTCCGTTCTGTGTCATTTTTTCACCTTTGCTTATAGCAATTCTAAGTGGTCAAACTTGTAAAGGGCAAAGTGCTATGATATATTTACTAGTCGGATTTTATATGAATTTAGTGGTTCAGTCAAAGGAGTAAATCTTTTAAAACTATGAAATGTGAAATGTGTGGCAAGACCCCTTCGTTTGGGCATAATGTAAGCCATTCCAAGAGGCGCACTAACCGGATGTGGATGCCCAATATTCATTCCGCCAAGATTGCCGTTAATGGCACTGAAGTTCGCATGAAACTGTGCACCCGTTGTATCCGCACTCAGGCCAAGCTTGCTAAAACTGCCTAATACAGCCATTTAGTTTTTAACTCCAGCTTCAGCAAGTATTTTCTTAGCCCGGGCAATTGCCTGGGCTATTTGTTTTGGTGCAGTTCCGCCGGGCAGGTTGCGGGCATTTAGGGCTGACTTTATATCTACAGCATAAATATCTTTTTCAAACAGGTTTGAAAATTGGCGGTATTCCGCAAGGCTGAGCTCACCAAAGGTTTTATTTTGAGCGACAGCATAGCTCACCAGCCGTGCCACAATGCCGTGTGAGTTACGGAAACTTTCGCCTTTGCCCACCAGATAATCGGCAATATCAGTTGCCAGAACATAGCCCTTTTCCAAAGCCCGAAGCATACGTTCAGGCTTGAACTTGGCGGTTTTTATCATACCGGCAAATACCTCAAGGCTGTCCCCCAGAGTGTCCACACAGTCAAACAGGGGTTCTTTATCTTCCTGCAGGTCTCGGTTATAGGAAAGAGGCAACCCCTTCATGACGGTCAGCATGGTATTCAGAGAGCCGTATACCCGCCCGGTCTTGCCGCGGCAGAGTTCGGCCACGTCCGGATTTTTCTTTTGGGGCATAATGCTTGAGCCGGTGGTATAGGCGTCATCAAGCTCTACAAAGGCATATTCAGCCGAAGACCATATCACCATCTCTTCACTCAGTCTGGAGAGGTGCATCTGGCATATTGCGGCGTCTGAAAGGTATTCCAGTATAAAGTCCCGCTCTGAAACCGCATCCAGCGAGTTTTGACTGATAGCCGAAAAACCCAGTTCTTTGGCCACCATTTCGCGGTCAAGCGGGTAGGGTACACCTGCCAGAGCACCGCTGCCAAGCGGTATTACATCCGCCCGTTTTCGGGCATCTGTAAAACGCCCGCAGTCACGTTCCAGCATTTCAAAGTAAGCCAGCAGGTGGTGGGGAAGTAGCACCGGCTGGGCTATTTGCATATGGGTATAACCAGGCAGGGCAGTCTGCGGGTGTGCTTCCGCCTGTTCCAGCAAAGTTCCCTGAAGGGTGCGTATTTTATTAATAGTTTTATCACAGGCATTTTTGACAAAAAGGTGTACATCTGTTGCTACCTGATCGTTTCGGCTGCGGGCGGTGTGCAGTCTGCCGGCCGCTTCGCCAATAAGCTCAAAAAGACGCCCCTCTATGGCCATGTGGATATCTTCCATTTCGGGTTTAAATACGAAACTGCCTGTTTCTATTTCGGTGAGGATAGCATTTAGCCCGTTTATTATGGACTGGCTGTCTTCAGTCGAAATAATGCCCTGTTTTGAAAGCATGCGGGCATGGGCGGTTGAGCATTTTATATCTTCTTTGTATAAACGCCAGTCAAAGGGCAGAGAGGTGGTATATCTGACCACCAGTTCATCTGCCGGTTTTGAAAAGCGGCTTCGGATATGGCTCATTTAGGATTTATTCCCCTTTTCTTCTTCCAAAATAGGTTGAAGCTGGGCTTGCAGTTTGGCTTGAAGCCCCCACAGGGTTATAAAACCCACTGCCGAAGACGGGTCAAACTGGTCACCCTTATCGTAAGTGGCCATACCTTTGTGGTACAGGGAATAGGGGGATTTGCGTCCCACTACCCGGAAACTTCCCTTGGAGAGTTTCAGGCGGACTGTGCCGCTAACAAAACGCTGGCTGGAGTCTATAAAAGCGTCCAGATCCTGCCGCAGGGCAGAAAACCACAGACCGTTATAAATAATATCCGAATAGGTAGCTTCCACCATCTGCTTAAAGCGTAATTGGCTCTTGGAAAGGGTCATGGCCTCCAAAGCCTGATGGGCGGCAATAAGGACAACCGCGGCCGGGGCTTCGTAAATCTCGCGGGATTTTATGCCTACCAGACGGTTTTCCACGTGGTCAATACGGCCTACCCCGTGCAAACTGGCAATATCATGCACCTTCTGGATTAGCGCCAAAGGAGACAGTTTTTCTCCGTTTACAGCTACAGGCACACCCTGTTCAAACTCTACTTCCAGATATTCGGGCTCATCCGGGGTTTCTTCCACCGGTCGGGTCCAGGCAAATACCTCGGGAATAGGCTCGTTCCAAGGGTCTTCCAGCAGACCGCACTCTATACTCCGTCCCCACAGGTTTTCATCTATAGAGAAGGGGTTTTTAACCGAAATAGGTACGGGAATGCCCCATTTCTGGGCGTATTCCATGGTCTGCTCGCGGGTCATGCCCCACTGGCGGGCCGGAGCAATAATTTTCAAATGGGGGGCAAGGGTATTTATACCCACGTCAAAGCGTACCTGGTCATTGCCTTTGCCGGTACAACCGTGGGCAATGGCGGTAGCCCCTTCCTCAAGGGCTATATCTACCATAACCTTGGCAATAAGGGGGCGGGCAAGGGCGGTTGCCAGCGGATAGACGCCTTCGTACATGGAATTGGCTTTGATAGCTTTCCAGATATAATCCTCGGCAAATTCCTTGCGCACATCCCGTACATAGGCTTTTTTAGCGCCTACCTTCAGGGCTTTTTCCTTTATCAGGGTAAAATCTTTTTCATTACCCACGTCTATAGTAACGGCAATCACATCCATGCCGTATTTTTCCTGAAGCCATTTGACGGCGGCTGAGGTATCTAACCCGCCGGAGTATGCCAGCACAACTTTTTCAGACATAAGAACCTTCCTTAAACAATTGATTTATTATCTACTAACCTCTGGCTGAAGTCCAGTTATTTTTACGTTTTTAACTTATTTGTTAAAAAATTAGTTATCTGGTTTTTTACTTCTGCATGTTCCCATGAATATTCATGTCCCGGAGCGCCTATATACAGAAGCACATTGCCCGGGCTTTTAGGCGAACGCCCGAAGAGTGCCATGAAATTGGCGGAAAGTATGGTTTTGATATCCCCGTAGCTAAACGAATCCGGTACCAGTCCATTGCTTCGCAGAAGTAGCCGCCTTTCATGGTCAAACCCCTTGTGCCAGACAGGCGGTCCGGTTTCAATGCTGACTACGCTGGGGTTATCCTTAAGGAACAGCAAGGTATTATTAGCTGAAACACTGCCGTTACTTTCACTACCCAGCACTATTTTCAGGTTGGGCAGGTATTTCAGCAGGAAAATCAATTTGGAAGAAAGCTCCCTGGCCTTGCTGACGGAATGGCTGCTGGAGGCCAGCACTTCGCTGAATTTCCCGGTCAGGCTGTGGGCGGTACGCTGGTAATCCAGCACCAGTGTCCTAAGCCCCCAGCTTTTGGTGAGCCCACTTATGCCCGTCGTAATGCTTTCCCAGCCTTTGGAGGCAGAAATTCGGGCATAACCGAAGCCGCCGGGGTTAAAAAGAAGCAGTAAATCAATATTTTTGATGGTCAGATAGGCCGCAAGCAGATTTTTTTGATATTCAGACTGTTTGGCAGGGTTATCAGGGAAAAACTGGACAGCCAGTTTAGCCGCTTCGTTGCATATATTTTCAGGCACTTCAGACAGGTCATCTTTATCCAGCTTTTCACCTGAACTGTTTCGGAATATACCCGGAACGGGTAAAGGATCAGCCAGCAAAAGCACGCAAGCTCCTACTGCCAGCAGGATAACAATACCCAAAATAATCTTCAGTATGCCCCAGTCCATCAGCCTTTAGACCCCGGCACTTTCAGAATGGGTGAGAACATTGTCCAGTTTGGATAGGGCCTCATCTATATCTGCTTCAGTAATATTCAGCGAAGGCATAAACCGCAGGGCATTGGGCTTAACCGCATTCAGCAGCAGCCCTTCGCTCAGGCAGTTTGATACCAGCTCTTTGGCAATATCGGCTTTGAAATCCAGTGCCATCAGCAGCCCGCAACCGCGATAGCCTTGTATAATACTGTGCTTAGCCTTTAGTTTTTCCAGCCCTTTTATCAGGTATTTGCCCATGGCAGCGGCGTGTTCGGAGATATGGTTATCCAGAATAAATTTCATAGTGGCATAGCCGGCAGCACAGGCCAATGGGTTACCCCCGAAGGTAGAACCGTGTTCGCCTTTGGCAAAGACCGAGGCGCTTTCTTTGGCCATAAATGCCCCGATGGGTACGCCTGAAGCCAGCCCTTTGGCCAGAGTGATAATATCCGGCTCAATGCCGAAATGTTCATAAGCAAAAAGTTTGCCGGTACGGCCGATACCGGTTTGAATTTCATCCAGTATCAAAAGTATGCCGGCTTCGTCACAGATTTTGCGTACTTCTTTGAGATATCCTGCATCAGGTACGTTAACTCCGCTTTCACCCTGTATGGGTTCTAGCATAACGGCACAGGTCTTGTCTGTGATAGCCACTTTTATAGCTTTAGGGTTATTGTATTCCACGTTTATAAATCCGGTTGGCAGGGGAGTATAGGGCTCCTGGTATTTGCTCTGGCCGGATGCCGAGACCATAGCCAGAGTCCGCCCGTGGAAAGAGCCGGTGGCGGTAATAACCTCGTAAGCCCCTTTCAGTTTCAGCTTGCCGTAGCGGCGAGCCAGTTTGACTGCTCCTTCACTAGCTTCAGTTCCGCTATTGCAAAAGAAAATACGGTCTAGACAGCTGTTATCAATCAGCAGTTTGGCCAGATTAAGCTGGGGAATGGTGTAAAAATTATTGGAAGTCTGTATAAGGGTGCCAGCCTGCTCAGTAACAGCCTTGACCACCGCCGGATGGCAGTGCCCCAGACTGTTTACCGCCCAGCCTGCCACAAAATCCAGATATTCTTTGCCTTTATCGTCCCAGACTTTTGCACCCTGCCCCTTCACAATAGTGATAGGCGCGCGGTAGAAAGTCTGCATGTAGTACTTATGTTCAAGCTCTTGCCAGTTATCCATTTTAACCTCTTTTATTAAAGTATTATCGCCTTCTTTTGGGAGGCAACTTGCCGGGTTAACAGGTTACTATGTCTAACTGCGCCTGAGATGCTGGCCGGTTACTGTAGTACCGCAATTGCCCTCGGTAAGTTCACGTATCAGCATATGGGGTTTTCTGCCGTCTATAATACAGGCAGAGGAACCTGCCAGTGTAGCCTTAAGGCAGGAACGGAGTTTGGGTATCATACCTCCCGAAGCTGTACCTGAAGCCAACAGTTCGGCGGCATGGTCTGCGCTTATTTCACCCAGTGCTTCGCCATTCTTGCCCTTTACGGCAGGAACATCTGTCAAAAATACAAGCCGTTCAGCTTGGAGTGCGGAGGCAATTTCTCCGGCTACCGGGTCGCCGTTTATATTCAACAGGCGGCGGCTTCCGGAGGGGCGGTTTGTTTGGTGAAAACTGACCGGTGAGATTACCGGGGTTATATTCGCATCCAGCAGAGCGGTGATAAGTTCGGTGTTTACCTGTACCACATCTCCCAGATAGCCGGTTTCGGTTGCCCGTATTTGTCCGGTTATGGTAGCGCTGTCTACCCCAGAGATGCCGGCGGCTTTTATGCCCATATCCAGCAGAGCGGCTACGATTTCCTTGTTTACCAGCCCGGCCAGAATGGCGGCTACCACGTCCAGAGTAGCGTCATCTGTTACCCGTTCGCCGTTAACAAGGCGTGTTTCCAATCCCAGCTTGGCAGACCAAGCGCTTACCGTGCTGGCACCGCCATGAATTAGCACCGGTTTTAATCCCAGCTGTTTCAGGGTGGCAATATCTTTCAGGGAGGTGTCCTTTGAGTCAAGGACTGAACCCCCCAGCTTTATAACAACTATATGGTTACTTGATTGGGTCATTTCCATCTCGGTTTAAGTAGTGTAGTCTGCATTTATTTTTACATATTCGGCTGAAAGGTCACAGCCCCAAGCAGCAGCTTTACCCTGACCAAGGTTAAGGTTAAGCTTTATAATAACCTCTACCTGTCTAAGCCACGAAGAAAGTTCCTTTTCGTCCACGCCTGTGCGTGCACCCTTAAGGAGTACCGGGCTTTCCCCAAGGTACAGGTCTACCATGTCTATATCAAAATCAGCCCCGGCCCGTCCGGCAGCTGCCAGTATCCGTCCCCAGTTGGGATCTGCCCCGTGGACGGCAGTTTTTACCAGGGGTGAGCCGGCTATTACGCGGGCAATCAGTCTGGCATCTTCCAGATTGGCTGCGCCCTCCACCTGTATTTCAATCAGCCGTTTGGCGCCTTCGCCGTCTCTGGCAATGCTTTTAGCCAGATTTTGGCAGACAATGGTAAGTGCCTGCTGGAATACCAGTGAATATTCAGTATCTCCGGCAAAGGTGGGGTTTTCCGCTTGCCCGTTGGAGAGCATAAAAAGGCTGTCATTGGTAGATGTGTCACCATCTACAGTTATCATATTGAAGCTGACGTCAGCCGCTTCTTTAAGGGCAAACTGCAAAAACTCTTTGCTTACAGATGCGTCTGTAGTTATAAAACCCAGCATAGTAGCCATATTAGGGTGAATCATGCCTGCCCCTTTGGCAGCGCCGGCTATATAAAACTGGAAACCCTCTATATTTACCTGTACCGCAATCTCTTTACTGCGGGTGTCGGTGGTCATAATAGCCCGGGCAAATTCATGCCCGTTGCGTTGGGAAAGACCTATCAGGCGGACATTTTCCTTTATTTTATCTATAGGCAGGCGGTGTCCGATAACCCCGGTAGAAGCTATCAGTACGTCTTTGGGTTGCATATTCAGGCTTTCAGCTGTGGCTTTCACCATTTCAATGGCATCTGCCATGCCGGCTTCGCCTGTGCCCGCGTTGGCACAACCGCTGTTGACTACAATGGCCCGGTTATCGGTGAAGCCCAGATTGTGTTCTGAAATATACACCGGGGCAGCCCGGAATTTATTGGTGGTAAATATGCCTGCGGCAATGCAGGGTGTGTCTGAATATAAGATAGCCAGATCCAAATTGTTCTTGGATTTTTTCTTGATACCGGCATAAATCGCACCGGCTTTAAAACCTTTGGGTGTGGTAATGCTGCCATCAGGCAAAATATCTATACTGCTTTTCATAGCATTAGAATATACCACTTCCCAACCCAGAGGGCAATTTGAAAAGGCGGTTATATAAGGTGGAATTTACATCCAGATAGAGCTTTATTTTCAGGCCCCGTGACCTAGATTGGACAAAGATTTGCGCAATCTTTCCGGATTACTGCTTTTTAATACAGCGTTTTCTACACTTATGATTCCTTCTTTGGCCAGACGGGTCAGTTCATTATCCAGCGTTTGCATGCCATCGTTTTTACCCAGTTGCATCACTGTCAGCAGTTCAAAAGTTTTACCCTCGCGGATAAGGTTGCGGGCGGCATTGTTGGCAATCAGTATTTCAAAGGCGGCCACCCGGCCTTTGTTATCCATGCGGGGGATAAGTGTCTGGGAGATAATGGCTTCCAATACTTGGGAAAGCTGGAGGCGAATTTGTTGCTGTTGGGAAGGGGGGAACATATCTATCAAACGGTCTACTGTTTGGGGGGCGTCGGTGGTGTGGAGTGTGCCTATTACCAAATGGCCTGTTTCGGCGGCGGCAATAGCGGTGGATATGGTTTCCAGATCTCTCATTTCGCCAATTACAATTACATTCGGGTCATGGCGGAGGGCGTGTTTCAAAGCTATAGCAAAAGAACGGGTGTCTCCCCCAAGTTCACGCTGGGATATAATGCACTCGTTATCATGGAAAAGATACTCTATGGGGTCTTCAATAGTAATCACATTGGATCTGCGGCAGTTGTTCAGGTGTTCTATCATGGCAGCCTGAGTTGTAGATTTGCCGCTACCGGTAGGGCCGGTAACCAGCAATAGCCCTCTGGGGCGGATAATCAGGCTTTTCAGAATGGGGGGCAGGTTAAGTTCGTCTACATTGCGGATAACAAAGGGTACCACCCTGAAGGCCAGACTTAGACTGCCTCTCTGGCGGAGTACATTTACCCTGAAGCGGGCCAGATTGGTGACGGAGTAAACAAAATCCAGTTCATTATCAGATGCAAATACCTCTTGCTGGTGAGGGGTGGTGATGGACTTGAAAATTTGTTCGGCATCTTCCGGGGTAATCGGCGGGTATTGGGGTTGGCGTATCAGGTCTCCGTTTATCCGCAGGACAGGTGAGGTGGGGGCCTTGATATGCAAATCTGAAGCATCTTTGTCCACTACCAGTTTCAGAAGTTCATATATCTCTATCAAGATTACACCTCCCCAATATGCAGATAAACATCACTCAGATATATAACAGATAAACAACTCATTGTATGTATAATAGCCTATAATAAACATATGTCAATAGAAGTTATTTTGAAACGGGCTTTTAGGCAGGTGCAGAGGCGAAAATACAAAGTTACCTATCCCAAGATAAGGCAACACTGAACTTGGGCTAATTACCCCGTTTAGGGCGGGTATTTATTAGACGGTTAATCATGGTTACGGGTCTGGACAGCTTTGCGGATGTTCAAAATTTCCTCCCGGACCGGGGAATCCAGCCATGCCTGAGAAAGGCTGTTGCGTTGTCCGGTTAGCCACAGGTACAGGTCATCTCTGGCCATAGTGCGGCTGCACCAGAGGCATTTATAAACCCCGCTCTCCTGTTTTACCCATTCATGGGTGTGTCCCATAACGGTCTCCTTGCAAGACAGGATTGTATAAATATATTTTATTTTATATCCTGCGGGATTGCTATTAGTGCTAATACGTAATTTAGGGAAAACATGGGGAGAATATAGTATTTGCAGGTTTGGCATTCAGTATCAAACAGGGCAGACTATTCCGGTTCAGTCCTGTTTAAAACAGCTATGGCAATAAATGCGGATATTTTCAGCTGTATCAGCCGCTACTCCGGTCAGGTAAACTACCTTCCAGCCGTCAATGCGGGGTTTATCCTTGTTTTCGTAAATTAGCTTGCGGTTACAACGTATATAAGTGTGGGCATGAGATTGGTCTTTGCACTCGCATTTGCCGCCGCACCTTTGCCACGCTTGTTCAACTACATTGCTATACATATTCACCTCGTAAACTACCAGCCCTATAATAATCAGCCGAAGCAAAATATTTGTCAAGATGTATAGTTGGTTTATAAAGTATAAGGTATCATGATATATATCATTTATAAAAGGGGTTTACTATGAAGGTTTTGGCCATAATGGGCAGCCCGCGTTCTCAGGGGAATACCGCGTTTTTGCTGGATGAGATTCTTTCCGAACTGGAGAAAGAGGGCATTGAGACCCGTAAGATAGATATTGCTCAGGCAAGTATAAAGCCCTGTCTGGGGCATGATAACTGTGCCCAATATAAAAAATGCCCTCAGAATGATGATATGGATGCCATTTTTAAAGAGATGAGTGAAGCCGATGGCTTTATTGTGGCTACCCCTGTCTACTATTACAATGTAACTGCTCAGCTGAAAGCTTTTATAGATCGGCATTATTTTCTTTACAAACATGATGTATCACTGGAGTTTAAAGCTGTGGGGGTTGTTATACTGGCAGAGGAGCAGGGGCTGGATGATACCCTGAACACTCTGGTACAGTACTTGGATAGCAGTTTCAAAATCAAAGCTGATGAATTGGTGGTTTTGACCGGCTATGCCGCCCGTGAGGGAGATGCAAAAACCAACACTGAACTAATCAACCTTGCCCGCAATATGGGGCAAACGCTGGCGTCTTCGCTGAAAGAAAATTCCTGACAGGTTGGTGGGTTATTTGTTGGTATTTATCTTAAAGGGTATGTAAAGCAAGCAGGTGCCCACCAGTGAAGTTACAATAAATATTGCCGCCAGTACATAAAGTAATATGGACCAGCCGCCTGTGGTTATAAAAACGGCAAGTGCTAGAGCAATGATGCCAAGGATGATGCGTATAGTACGGTCAGCCTTACTCATGTTCTTCGGCATGTTTGCACTCCTTAAGGATACTTACTGCTTATTCTACTCTTCGTAATATTAAGAGCAATACGTACAAATACGTAATATGGTTACCCCAAGTTGCCCGGTCTTTTATATGAATCAGTTTGAGGCGGCAATAATATCAGCCCGCCTAAAAACGGCTGGATCTGGCGTCCGGGTCTTTTTTCCATATCAGGTAAGAGTAAATAAATAAGGCTATCACACCCAAAAGCAAGCCGGCCATGCTGGCTATCATCAGCCAGGTGAAGCCGGTAATACCGGCCAGTGCCATGAGCAAGCCTGCGGCCACAAATATCCGGCCGCCCAGCCGGTGGGTTTTATCCCATGACAGGTCACTGGAAAGAGTCCAGGCGGTGCGTATGCCCACAAACCAGGTGGGGCGAAGTTTGCCGAACATATTTCCCAGCAGTGCCAGCAACAATCCCACCAGCACCATGATAAATGTATTGGTATTGGCTACAACCCCGTAAGCATAAAGTATGGTTACAGTGTAAATGCCGCCGAAGAAGGCTACTATCAGGCGGATAAACATGCTGTATACTTTTTCAAACTTCAGGTAGTTGGCCTTGCGGGGGTCAAGGTAGGGCAGGTATATCAACAGCAAAAAGATCCCAAGGCTTATCAATGGCATAAGCAGCAGGCCTTCAAACTTGCCACCGTAGCGGTCAACAGTTCCGTCAATCCCCCAGTGAACCGGCAGCAAATCCGGGGAATTGGGCCAGGTAATCAGCCCTGCTATGAACATGGCCAAAATAATAAGCAGACTCAGGCGGTGTTCTTTCCAGTTTATGTGCATTATTGCCCTTTCTGTTTTATAGTGTGGAGTTGAGGTTTGTCTTTTTTAAATATTTCCATCATCAGGTTTAGTGTTTCTTCCATTACTGACGTATTCAGATTGTAAAATATATGGTTGCCTTTCTTCTCTTCCCTGATAAGGCCGGCTTCTTTGAGTAATTTAAAATGACCTGACAGAGTAGATAGAGCCAAGTCAAATTCACGGCTTATTTCACCGGCACTTAAAGGGGCGTCACTGAGAAGTTTCAGTATCTGCCTTCGGTTCGGGTCTGACAGGGCTTTAAATACCATATTATCCAACAGTTACACTTCTCAAAAAGTATTTCGGTATCTACCGAAATACTATATAGGCAAGAACAGGTTTTGTCAAAAATAGCCGGACACAACGGGTGATTAACAGCCACTCCTTATTCACAGTGCCTGATGAGGTAGATTTGGCTAAATGATGAAAGCTAATTTACGGGTGTATGCGGCAGCAAAGCCCGCAGTATCAGGATAGAGATTAAGTGTAAGTTTTTCAAATTAGAGCTATAATTAATCACTTGGTTCAGGCTTAAAAAGGGTGTTCAAGGAGGGGCGTTTAGATGTTTTCCAAAGAGTGGTTTATTTACGTAATTGGACGCTGGTTATTGCTTTCCGGTATTGCCGGTGCCCTTATTCAGTTTGTATTCGCAGATAAACTGGGCATTGCCACTATTCCCGCCTTCCTTTTAAACCAGTTTGTACTGGCCTGCGTTTTCTGGTACGTGGATAAATATATCTTCCAGAGGCATTTTAACCGGGTTAAAGAAGTCTTCAAATTTCCCCGGGTAAAAGGCAACTTTACTCTTGACCACCAGTACAAAAAAATATCTGAAGAGTATGCCGAATTTGCTCAGGCATATGCCAAAAATCCCGAAGACCACCAGAAATGGCTGCACCAGTTTCTGGATTTGAACCATGCAGTGGAGATGACTGAGCGGGTTCTGCGGGAAAAAGGGGTCAGCGTAGATCAGGAATACTACAATATTGTCCAGCAGAACAAGGCTCGCGGTTTGTACGAAAAAGTCTGATTGCCAGGAAAGGACAAACAGGTGAGAGCCACCAAAGAATTTTTGCAATTGGTTATGGATAAACTTTCCGCCTTGCCCGAAATAGACAGCCGGGCTATGTTTGGAGGCTACGGCATATATTCTGAAGGGCTTATGTTTGGGCTTTTGGCAGATGAAAACAGTTTGTATTTCAAGGCCGGGGATACTAATCTGGCTGATTATGCTTCATATGGCAGCCATCAGTTCAAGCCAATGCCGTATTACGAAGTGCCGGCAGATGTATTTGAAGACGACGGGCTGTTTATAAAATGGGCAGAGCGTTCAGTTATGCAGGCAAAGCTGATGGCCGCAAAGAAAGCTTCCAAAAAGTATAAATAGCATCAGCTTTACAAGCCGGCAAAGGGAAAAACGGCCGGATGCTTAGTCCAAGACTGTTCATTCATTTAGCTGTTGTAAGAGAGTATTCAGCTTTGAAAGTTTTGACAACCAACTCAATCCAAATGGTATATTAGAGGGCATACTATTTAGCACAAGGATACTGGCTAATCCCATTTTTCTATAGCAACAGAGTAATCAAAAATCCGGAGATTTGAGACATGAAAGTAGTGGCTTTTAACGGCAGTCCGCGGGAACAAGGCAACACCCGCAGGGGTTTGGAAATAGTGCTGGCTGAACTGGAGAAAGAGGGTATTCAAACCGAGATTATCCAGTTAGGCGGCAAAAGAGTATTTGGCTGTCTGGCCTGCGGTCAGTGCAAAATAAATAAAAATCTTCGTTGTGCCCGTAATGACGATGAGATGAATACATTTATAGCCAAGATGTTTGAGGCAGACGGTATTATCATAGGTTCCCCCACTTACTTCAGCAATGTCAGCACCGAGGTTAAGGCCCTTATTGACCGGGCAGGAGTAGTAGCCAGAGCCAATAACCATGTGCTCAAGGGCAAGGTAGGTGCTCCTTTGGTTGCTGCCAGACGGGCAGGTGCTACCTTTGTTTATTCGGCTATCAACTTTTTCTTCGGCATCAACCAGATGATAATTCCGGGATCCAGTTATTGGAATATGACTCTTGGCGGGGCGCCGGGTGATATTGAAAAAGACGAAGAGGGTCGGAACACCTTTATCCAGCTGGGCAAAAATATGGCAGATTTGCTTAAAAAACTGAATTAGCATTTTTTAATGCTGGTAACCGATGGGGCTGTTCTTTTAAAGGGCAGCCTTATTATTTTCAGCTAAAAAAGGTATTGTGTTTTGTCCTCTTGCTTATTATGCTAAAAGTATAAAGGCCTAAAAGGAATAAACATATGAAATATAATGAATTAAGCCCTCAGGAAGAAGCAGTTATAGTTCGCAAGGGAACCGAACCGGCCTTCAGCGGTGAATATGTAAATCTGTTTAAAGACGGCACATACGTTTGCCGCCGGTGTGATGCACCGCTTTACCGTGCCAAAGATAAGTTTCATTCAGGTTGCGGCTGGCCCAGCTTTGACGAAGAGCTATCCGGTGCTGTCAAACGTCAGACTGACCCGGACGGACGGCGGACTGAGATACTGTGTGCCGCCTGTGGCGGGCATTTGGGGCATGTCTTTGAAGGGGAGAGTTTTACCCCTAAAGATACCCGTCACTGTGTAAATTCGCTTTCAATCAAGTTAGTGCCAGACAATGGTGGCAATAAATGAATGAGATAGCCGTCTTCGGCGGGGGCTGTTTCTGGTGCATGGAGGCAGTCTTTAGCAGCCTTTCGGGTGTGACCAAGGTTGAACCCGGCTATGCGGGTGGTAATCTGCCGAATCCCACTTACCAGCAAGTCTGCGCTGGAGATACCGGGCATGCCGAGGTAATAAGGCTGGAGTTTGATGCCGCTCTTATTTCATATACGGCCCTGCTGGATATCTTTTTCCAAATGCATGACCCTTCCACCCTAAACCGTCAGGGTGAAGATTTAGGCAGCCAGTACCGCTCAGTTATTTTTTATACCACTCCCTCCCAGAAGGCACAGGCTGAAAAAACCATAAAAACACTTGATGAAAATGGTGCTTTTGCCAAACGGATAGTGACCGAGGTGTTGCCTTTAACAGAGTTTTATCCGGCTGAAGACTATCACCATAATTATTATGCCTTCAATTCAAGCCAGCCTTACTGCCGCTTTGTTATCCAGCCGAAGCTTGCCAAACTGAAAGAACACTTGCCTAAGCTATGAAAGACGGTTTAACCTAAAATAGCCTGCGTTTTTAAGCAGTGGGTGCTTCGGAGAGGAATCTCTTTTTTAGACGCAATGAGGCATTTACCAATAATATCAGAGCCGGCACTTCTATAAGCGGACCTATGACGGATGCAAATGCTTCACCGGAATTTAACCCGAACAAGGCAATAGTTACTGCGATAGCCAGTTCAAAATCATTCGAGCTGGCGGTGAATGCTACGGTGGCTGTTTTTTGGTAACCGGCATTTAATTTTTTACTGACAAAAAATGCCCCGAACCACATTATTCCAAAATATAATACCAGTGGGATAGCTATTCGCAGTACATGCAGAGGCAGTTCAACGATGTATTCTCCCTTCAGGGAAAACATGATTACAATGGTGAATAAAAGGGCGATAGGAGTAATCAGGCTAAACCTGGGTATGAAACGATTTTCAAACCAGTCTTTGCCTTTAAGTGCCAGCAGGCTATAACGGGTGATAACCCCCAGTAAGAAAGGTATTCCAAGATAAATGAAAACAGTTTTAGCTGCTTGAGCTATAGAAAGTTCAATATCCAGACCATCTGCCAGTCCCATTTTCCCCAAAAGAAAGGTAATGAAGAAATATATATAAACCGAGTAAAAAAGTACCTGGAAAATAGCATTTATACCCACCAGCCCCACTGCATATTCACGGTCACCTTTTGCCAGCTCATTCCACACAATTACCATAGCGATGCATCTGGCTAGCCCAACCATAATAATGCCAATCATGTATTCGGGGTAATCACGAAGGAAGAGGAGTGCCAGCCCAAACATCAGCATAGGCCCAATCACCCAGTTTAAGAGCAATGAAAAGCTAAGGAACTTCAAATCTTTAAAAACCAGAGGGATTTTTTCATATCGGACTCTGGTCAGAGGCGGGAACATCATAAGAATAAGGCCGACAGCAATTGGTATTGAAGTAGTGCCGATTTGAAACGAAGTGATAATATCTGAAGTCTGGGGTACAAAATACCCCAGACCAATGCCTCCAAGCATGGCCAGAAATATCCAGAGTGTCAGAAACCGGTCAAGCAGGGGCAGCTTATTTGCTATTTCATTTGATGGCAAAAGTTTGTCGCTTTATTTAAAATATTGCCTTAAATATAGTGAACAATTAGATATTAGTCAACTATCTTTAAACTAAATTGTTTAGCTTACCCGATTATGGGGCAAGTCCAACATATTACGTGTGGCTTGCCTGCATGGCAGGCTTTCTGTTCCGTTACTAAAGGGTTTGCTGTATATTGCGGATAAGGCATTATAAAAAGGCGGCTCGTAAAAGAGCCGCCTTTAGTTTTTTCTTTAACCTGCTGTAAAGCCGTTTTAGCCTTCAGTTATGATTATTTTTATAATCTTGGGGGGATTGGATGGGGTGCTGACCTCACCATAACTGTTACCCACCACTGATACTGAAGCCAGCTTGGTAATCACGTCCATACCCTCAATCACCCTGCCAAACTGGGTGTAGTTGGGTTGGTAGTTCAGATTTTTAGCCTGTGCTCCGGTACAGACAAAGAACTGGCTGCCGTTGGTATTGGGACCGGCGTTTGCCATGGCAACTATGCCGGGGTCATACGAGTGTTTTACCGGCAGTTCATCCGCAAAGCGGTAACCCGGACCACCTCTGCCGGTGCCGGTCTGGTCACCGGTCTGGATCATAAACTCTTTTATTATGCGGTGGAAAATAACCCCGTTGTAGTAGTTTTGCTTAGCCAGAAAAACAAAATTATTTACTGTTTTGGGGGATTCAGAAGCAAAGAGCTCAATCTTGAAACTCCCCAGTGTAGTTTCAATGGTAGCATAGTATTGCTTGGCGGGGTCTATCTGCATGGCTGGGGCGGTAGTCCAGGACATGGGTGTTACTTCAGGTACTGCATCGCCGCCGCAGCTGCCGGCAAACAGAGTTACGGGGAACAGTGTAGCCAAAATAAGGGCTTTAGTGGATTTCATTAGTCTACCTTTCTGATATGAATTATATTGGTTGGCTGTTTTAATAAATCGTACCGTTTATGGTATCAGAAAAATCCCTGCTTTTCCATCAGGTATTAAGTATTTTATATCTGCGGGCAGGTTGCACGTCCTGTATAAAGGGGGTTTTAATCCGTGCAACCTGGCTTTATAATTAATATTAGCCAAGCGGTTTTTCCGGGAAAATGACGATATTATCCTCATATATCCCCACGTTGCAGGCTGTTTCAGAGAATAATAGTGCGGTTATTATGGACGAAGATGCGGTGGTCTAAAAATATCTTCATAGCCTGCGAAAGCACCAGCTTCTCAATATCCCTGCCTTTTACCATCAGATCTTCCACACTGTCTTCATGGCTTATGGGCATGGTGGATTGAGAGATTATAGGGCCTTTGTCCAGATTATTATTTACAAAATGGGCGGTAGCCCCCACCAGCTTTACTCCGCGTTCAATAGCCTGATGGTAAGGGCGCGCCCCCTCAAAGGCCGGAAGGAACGAGTGGTGGATATTTATTATCCTGTTTTCAAAACGGGCTACAAATTCAGGTGAAAGTACCTGCATATATCTGGCCAGTATCATGAAATCTATATTGTATTTGGAAATCAGGAGGGTTTGTTCGTTTTCTGCTTCTAGTTTGTTTTCAGGGTTAACCTTTACTACTTTATAATCAATGCCGAATAAATCGGCTATTTGTTTCAGATCAGGGTGGTTGCTGATAATCAGGGGGATATCGCACTTCAGTTCACCGGCTTTATACCTGAGCAGTATATCCCACAGGCAATGGTCGTATTTAGATACGAATATAGCTAGGCGGGGTTTCCTGTCAGAGTAGAATATCTGACAGTTATCTGCATAGTTGTATTCCTGCCCCATAGTTGCAATCTCGGATTCCATCTGTTCACGGCTAAGTGTGAAGGCTGAGATATCCCATTCCAAGCGCATGAAGAAAGTATTGGACGGGGGGTCTACAAATTCGTCCAGAGTGATTATATTGCCGTTATTACGGTAAATAAAGCTTGAAATACTGGAAATGATGCCTTTTTTATCCGTGCAGTGAATCTTGAGTGTGGCGCTGACCATGTTTTTTCTCTTTATAAAAAGTTACTACATACTCTACCAGTTATTTAGCGTCAAAACAATCTTTTCAGCTATGCATTGCAGGGCAAATAACGTAATAGTGCTGAATAATATCGGCAAAATACATGGGTTCTGGTTTGTGCCAGTATCGGCAAGTGCAAATATCAGCTAAAACTTGAAGTGGACAAACACCCGCCCGAAATTTTTATCGTCCTTTTCCAGCCGGTGATAGAGTTTTTTGATGTCCGGCTGTGCCAGAAACCTGAGGACATGTTTTTTGAGTTGACCGGAACCCTTGCCGGGGATAATCTCTACCGGGCTGATTTTCTTTTCAACTGCTTGGTTAATTACCCTGTGCAGTTCTGCTTCAATCTGCCCGCCCTTATTGTAAATGTCATGCAAATCTAAAACCAGTTTGGCCATTTCATCTTACCGCTTAAATATTTGGCAGGTGGAGGAAGGTGTGCCTGCCAGTGAATCATAAACTAAAATGGCATGGCTTGCCAAATATGCGGCGGATTTTTGCCCAGCAGTGAAATAATGGAGCAGGCGGCAGTTACTTCGGATTTGAATATATGCCGGCAGCAAATGCATTCAGGTGTTTTAAATATTCTGGAGGCTGTTCAAAATGAATCATATGGCCTGAAGTTATTCTGGCAAATTGGGCTTGAGGGGTGAGTGCGAGCAGATGATTTATATCTTGGTTATCCATTGCCCCCACCAGCCCGAAATCAGGGTGTCTGAACCAATTGGCCTGCAGAACAAACACCGGGCATTTTACTTTTTTTAAAGCTTCCGCATGGTCAAAGGCTTCGCATGCCCGGCCGTCAACAAATGCTTTGGTAAAATCAGGGTCATATTGCGAAAGCCCCTTTATCAGCATGCGTGTTTCAGCTGGAAGCAGAGCTAGGTCTACCGGCTTGCCTGGTTTCAGCCACTGGTGCAGTCTTACCATTACGGCCATTGCTCCTGTAAGCCAGACAGGAAACTGAATAACTCTCTGTTTGCCTTCAATTGGCACTTCCATGCCCTTGAAAAATGCAGCCAGATTTCGGCCTTCAGCGGAACCGATAGTTTCGGCATTGCGTTTGAAAATGCGGTATACCCGGCAATCATCTCTGAGCCGAGGCCATTCTGCACTGAATACAGGAGTGTCTTCCAGAATAATACCGCTAACCAGTTCAGGGACATTTGCCGCCAACCACAGGGCTATCAGGCCGCCTGAGGAATTGCCGGAGATTATTGCCGGCCGTCTGACAACTTGTTCCAGAAAAATCTTAAAATCATTTCCCATATTCGGGAAATGATTTTTGCCGGTTGTCCAGCCTGATTTTCCGTGACCGCGCACGTCTACTGCAAAAACCTGAAAGTTCTTTGCCAAGGGTGTCATTACTCTTTGGTAACTTTCCAGCGAAAGCCCCTGGCCGGGTATGAGAACAAGCGGAGGCCCATTATCCGGTCCAGCCAGATAATGGATTAGTACCTCACCTGTATCCAGGTTATTTTCTTTTAGCTGAAGTTTCATTTACCCTGAATGCCACTATCTTTTTAACCAAAGAATAAGGAATAGGCTCATTTAGCGGAAACCTGACGGTGCCTTTGGATATTTCATAGGCTGACAGCTCTTTTTCAAAGGCTTTTATTCCTGATGGAGTAGGGTAAAATCCTATATGGTTTTTATAGGCGCCAAAATGCACCAGATTGCCATTTTGTTTAAATGTGGGTATGCCGTAACTTATAGTCTCAGTGGCCTTCGGTGCCTGTTCATGTATAGCTTGCCTTAAATCCTGCAAAATATTCCGGACGTTTTCAGGGAACCCTTTGATATATTTATCTATGCTTAGGTCTGGTGTATTCAGCATCTGTTTATTTCCCCGTCTCGCCAAGTTTCAGCCAGATGTATGCAAATATATTGTAAGGCTAATTTCAAGCAGGTTCAATATATCTTGTGGTTTAGAGTACATATTTGACAGGGTATATTGCGAACGAAATATTTTAGCGAGAGGCTAATCTCACTTCCGAAGACCCTCCGCAATTCCATGTGCAAAGTTTATTGCCGGTACGGTGGGCATCCAATCTAAGCCTTCCAATACTGCGGTGCCAGCGCCCCGCCGGCACTACTTCCGCATAGCTGATTTTCAGGTATTGACCAAGACACCACATGGCGTTTATATCCGCTATGTCATGGCTGACCTCACCGGTTGTTTCCAGGTGGACAAGGAACTTAGTGATAAAATCCTCAAGGGTTTTGCCTGTTTCCCCTCGGTAAGGCTGGGTATGCAGTATTTGCAGGTATTCACGAGGGGATAAACCTGTCTCCAATTGTTTTCGGCCTGCCAGTATTTTGCCCTGTCCTGTATTGGGTATTACCGGAATATTTTCAACCAGTCCCACAGACCAGCCGGGCAGGGCACAAATACTCTTGTTAGTTACTGCTTCCTGCTTAGTTTGTCCCCGGTGGTTATTCGAATATTTTTCAGGGAAATAAACAAGTTCGTCAGTATCCAACGCTTGAAGTAGCGTTTCCCATACCCAGACATGTTTTTGGCTATTAACCCGTACCGGTATAAAGGGGTCAGAGTCAGATAGCCTGGTCTGGTAGATTTCTTTTTGGGCGGCATGTTTGATAATGGAAGTTTCCAAGCGGTTTATTAGAAGGGACATTGGCATAGATATCGGTGTGAGTGCCAAGTGGTTAAAGCCCTGAGGAATTTTCATGGATATCAGTTCATGGTTAATCTTAAAAAGGTCTAAAACTTGTTCCAAACTTGGCAGCGGGTATTCCTGTCCGTCTATGCCAATAATGCCGGGTTTCCTGCTTTGAGGCAGGACAGCCAAAAGATTGGCTTGATTTAGGGCTTTTACACATCGGGCATACTCTGTTTCAACCGGAAACAGGCGTTTGAGCGGGGGCGTTTCTTTTATCGTATCAGTTTGGGACGAAACTGGTTTTGGCATATCAGATTATACCATTTGCAAAATACCCGCTTCACTATATTTGTTATACGGCATTTACATAAAACCAAAAAGAAAGAGCAGGCAAGAAAATTGCCTTAGTCTGAATATGTTATCACTGTCTAAAAACAGGGATTGTATTTGCAGGTTGGCGAGGTTAAAATTTTATCAATCGGACAGGTATCTTCATAATTGCATTAGGAGGTTTGCCATGTTACGAGGCTGTAGAGTACTTAAAGTCATTTCTTTTATTATGGCGGTAGCAATGCTTAGCGGATGTACTGGTGCACCTGCTGCCGAAGACAATACACCTGCTGAACCTTCCTCAAATCAAAGTAATGAAATTCTGGCAGGTCTGGTCACCGTATGGCATATGGATGAAGGAACCGGAAATATTATTTACGACTCTACCACCAGCCATAATGATGGTTTGATAAGCGGCGCCAGTTGGGTCACAGGTAAAAAGGGCTATGCCTTGAGTTTTAATGGTGAGGACAACTGGGTAACGGTGGCTCAAACGTTTATATTCCACCAATCCGCTGAGGCTACTATTTCATTTTGGATTAACCCGGCAGACACTACTCACCGTCCTGTTTTTTGGACCCGAAGTGACAATGATGATCTAAATAGGTATCACATTTTTTGCGGATGGGATAATCAATCTCTCTTTGGGTTTGACTATCGCTCTGCTGACAGTACACTCCATGAATTTGGTGAGTTTGATATACCCTTGAACCAGTGGACTCACATTGCAATTAGTCGTTTTGGCAATGATTACAGTATCTACCGGAACGGGCAATTAATAAATCAGATAACAGATAACTCTCCCAGCGTGCCCACATATGAAGGCAGCTGGTTTATAGGGCGGAGGAATTTAACCGAAACTTTGTATAAAGGGCTGATAGATGAAATCGCAATATACAACCGTGCCCTTTCAGCTGCAGAAGTTTTAAGTATTTACCAGGGATAGTTTATTAAAGTCGGGCTAAGATAACTTGAAAGCAGTATTTGGAAGGCAAACTGCTCTTGGTTATCTGAGCCGTTTCCCCCGGGTAATTGCCAGAATAATAATACCCAGAATGCCGATACCGAATGCAGGGCCAGTAGGGTTATGCGACAGGAATGTCCACACGGCAAAAACGATACAAAGTAATCCAACTATCAATCGGTCTGTTCGCATAGTTTAGCCCCTTCTTTGAAATATATTATTATACTTGTTTATTATATCTGCAACAGCGTGAAGGTTGCCTTTTGCATGTATGTCATTATAGGTTTATAAAATTTTCATTCGGTTAAAGTTTTCGTATAATAGTACAGTTGTCTTGCAGCAATTGTACTATTAGCTCCACCAAGAACTAGTATCAGATAGGGTATGATGAATATATTTCCTGTTATCCTTGGATTGTCAGTTATTACTTGGCTCATTATTAACGATAACACTATGGTAATTATGCCTAAAGCTATATACCACTTTGACAAACTCTCTTTGGATAATGCCTGAATAATGCCCAATCCGGTTACTAATAATCCTCCGGCAGCTGTGAGGAAATATTCGGGTGGTGAATTGGGTGGGGGGGCGTCTGTAATTATGCTGGGTATACCGTCAGGTCCATAAGTCGGTTCATGCACGGGCAGTTCGGTCCACCTTGCTTGGTTTATCGCTACCAAAGAACAGAGAATGATTAATACTCCCAACACTATCTGTATAGTGTTGTAGAAAAATCTCAGCTTTACCTTGCAGTCAATATCAGGGGTTGAGGCGTTAAAATTTTTAGTCATACTCTTGCCGTATAGTCCTTTATGATAAGATTATGCGTTTCGAAATACTTCAGAAGTTTAGATTTAATAGCTGAATCTAACGGTTTATTTACAGGGTAATTGTTTTGGAAGTAGATACAATTAAAACTCTTATCCAGTTTCAGTGTAGCATCAGTTATAATAACCCCTATGGTGCTGAAGGAAGAAACAGATGACCAGAATTTGCCTTGGCATATCTCTTCGCCACCAAACTTTATCATAAACTCCTTGGAGTAAAGCCCGTCTGAAAGCTTGGGAATATCATCGTATCCCAGATATGCCTTCCACTTCTCAATCCCTGATTCGTTGAGTATCAGCGCATTTTCAGCATTATTGAAAGCGGAGATGTCCTGGTCAGTCAGCAATGCTTCCGAGTTGTCTACCAGAATAATCATGAAACTGGTTTAGTTTTCAGCCAAGTAACCGGCTAGCGGCTGAATAAACAAGCAGATAAGAATAAAATAGACTAGGGATTTTGCTTTCGTGATATGCACTTTCCTTAACTATTTTGACTTTAAGATACTCTTTCATATTTAAAATAGCAATACCACGCTGTTCCTGAATGAGAAACCAAGAGAACTTTAAATGCAATTGCCTCTTCTGGTTTTACTCCATCTATCGAATAAATTACAGGATTAGGACTACCCTTATCGTCCGGAGACGATAAGCTGCCAACCGGATAGTCAGTAGCTGTATTAGTCGCCGCATCATATGTACCGATAAGATGTATGTTAGTTAATATCTGCTGTTTAGCTACTATTTCACCTGAGTTACGATATAAATGACCTTGATAAGTTATTTCTGAAGAAACCGGAGAAGCTCCCCACAATGCTTCGTCGCTACCGCACCCGGTAAGACTTAGTGTAGAGAATGTCAGTATACCTAATAATCCAATTAGAGCCACTCTAGCTTTCATTTTACTCTCTCCATAGCACTATTATACTGCATAAATCCTGAAACCAATCCGATTTTGGGTAATGGTAAAGGTATTTACACTGCCCTCATCCCAAAACTGTACCAACTAATATTGGAGAAATCTCCACTCATTTTCAAGTCAACATTAAATTGGTTTCGTTTTAGGAGGTCTGATAATAAATGCAGGAAAGTATTAAAGAACTTTGTGCGAAAGTAGTACCCTGTTTAGATAGTTGCTCAAATGCAGAAAAGAAAGATGCTTACACCTATCTGGATCTGAAAGTTTCAGCTACCCCGGAAGGTGTAAGCATCAAAGGTTACCTTGATTTGAACGTACTCACCACTGCACGAACATGGGCATGATAACGTGTATGTAGTTGTCTGCGCCCACCGGTTTTATCACACCGGGGCTTGAGGGGCTGGTGACTTCCAACGCTACTTGCTGAGCCTTAAGCACCCCCAGGACGTCTAGAAGATATTTGCCGTTAAAGGCTATTTTAGCCTCTTCACCCTGAATTACAGCATCAAGTTCACCGGTATTATCACCCACTTCTTCAGAGCGGGCTGAGATAGTGAGCTTGCCGGGGGTGGTATCACCACCAGGGTTCATCATCAGCCTGACAATGCCGCCGCCGTCACGGGCAAAGATAGTGGCGGTTTTGGTGGCCATAAGGAATTGGTTGGCATCTACCACCACTCTGGTGGTAAAGCTCTGAGGGATTATCTGGTTGTACTGGGGGAAATTACCCTGTACCAGCTGAGATACCAGTTCAATATTTTTCAGACGGAAAAGTATCTGGCTCTTGGCTGTGTCTACATTTATCACCAGGGCTTCTTCTTCGTCCATGCTGGCCAGACGTGAAAGCTCGCCCAGAGTGCGGGCAGGTATGATTACCTTGGTAGTGGTTTTTACCGACTCCAGCAGGGGCAATTTATAAACAGCCAGACGGAAACCGTCAGCGGCTGCCAGAGTCAGAGTACTGCCTTCAAATTCGGCGTTTACGCCAGTGAGTACAGGGCGGGATTCGTCAGCAGCGGAAGCAAATACGACTTCACTTACGGCCTGACGGAAGGCATCAATGCTAACCTTGGTGGAGATTCCATTTTCTACTTTGGGTATGGGAGGAAAGTCTTTGGAATCCACGCCGGTTATGCGTGCTTCAAAGCGGGCACATTTAATATTAAGTGCCTTTGACTTGGCATTAAGGCTCAAGTCTATTTTATCATTGGGCAGAGAGCTGACAAATTCGGTCAGGAGCTTGGCAGGTATGGTAGTGCTCCCTTCCTCCTCTATCTTGGCTCCTATCCAGCAGCTGATAGCCATTTCAAGGTTGGTGGCGGCCAGTTTCAAACGGCCGTCATCAGTTGAGATAAGGACATTGTTTGTAATGGGCAGGGTAGTTCGGCCGGCAGCCGCTTTCCCAACAATGTTCAGGCCCTTGTTTAGATTTTCCTGTAAGCATGTAAGTTTCATATGCACCCCCGGGGTTATTTACTAGTCTTTCAGTATATCCCAAGAATGGCACTTAAACAAGAGATTTTTGTGCCCGAATGAAGTTAGTTTTCAGTTTATCTGAAGAGAAAAAGGGGCTTAAAACAAAGGAGAGACTGTGTTCAGGGTTTTTGCTGGTTGTCTTAAGCAAATAATCAGCAATTTGCCAGTTTGGCAAGCACGAGGCAGGCTTTTTGGGCGGCAATGGCCCGGTGAGAGAGGCTGTTTTTAATTTCAAGGGGAAGTTCGGCCATGGTTTTACGGTATTCGGGCAGGTAAAAAATTGGGTCGTAACCGAATCCGTTCACCCCATGGGGTTCGGTGGCTATAAGGCCTTCACATGAGCCCTCAATGGCGGGCAGGGTATGTCCCGGCTGGACAATGGCTATTACACACCGGAAACGGGCGGTGCGTTTGTTGGCGGGTATGTCTTCCATTTTAGAAAGCAGGTAATCATTTCTATCTGTATCAGTGGCGTTTTCCCCTGCATAACGAGCGGAATATACGCCCGGTTCGCCACCCAGTGCGTCTACTTCCAGCCCTGAGTCATCTGCCAAAGTAAGAAGCCCGCTTGCTTCCGCCAGAGCGGCGGCCTTCAAGCGGGCGTTCTCTTCAAATGTAGTGCCGGTTTCGGCAACTGTTATTTTTATACCCAGTTCTGCCGGAGTAACAACCTCAAATCCGCAGCCGCTTAAGAGTGATTGGTACTCTTTCAGCTTGCCCGCGTTATTGCTTGCCAGCAGAAGCTTGGGCATAAACTAGTCTTTCAGGGGTTTAAAGCGTCCGGCCAGTTTCTTGGATACCTGAGGCATGGTGGTATATTCCATTTCCTCAAGGGGCAGGCGATGGGGCTCAAACGGACCGTGAGAGCGCATCATATCTGCCATGTCCAGTGACTTCTGACGGGCGTTGTCAAACGATTTGTCCTTGAACATATCACGCGGGCCAATAAGCATGCCGTTTGACAGTTGGAAGCCCAAAGCGGTTACCCGGGGCGGGCCGTCAAAGCGGGTGGGGGTGCTGTCCTCTACTGAGACAGGCATAATGGGGCCGTTGTGTGAGCCGCGCATCCAGCCTTCTACCAGATAGGGCTGAGTGAAGGGTTCAAGTATTTCACCCACCGCCGGGAATGCACCCTGAGCGCGGACAATACAAACCGGATCATCTTTGCCCACGTAGCGACCGGCCAGCAGGGCCAGCTTCTGGGTGGAGGAAACAGCCGCAATCTCTCCCTTGCGGGTGGAGACGCTCTTTATGGCAAAGCGGGAAGGAGCGCCGATAAAGACCAGCAGGTCATAAATTTCTTCAGGGGTATTAAAGGTAATACCCTTGCTTTCCTTTACGTCATGAACTTCAAAGGAAAAGCCGTCATGCATGTTTTCAGCTATGACCAGACCGATAGTGTTAAACGGGTCTGCAAACATCTTGTAAAGAGGCAGATTCCAAGCACCGGATGAGGTTTTGTCTGCCATGAAGATGATGATAGGTTCTGAAGGCCGTTCATCAATCTCCATTTCGGCTACACCGGGCCCCATGCCTTTTACGTTTCCGGAGAAGGCATCACACAGCAAGTCCTGACCGGCGCCGTATAGCTTCAGCTCTTTGGCAACTTCGGTACAGCTTACAAAAGTATCCCATGCCATTTCATGGATAACTTTATTATTTATACCCTTCTGGTGGGTCATGATAAGCTGAAGGTCGTCACCGCACTTGGTTATGTGGTAATCAATCAGCATGCCCTTCTTTTTGGCTTCTGCCAGATGCTTTTCAGCTCTGGCCAGACACTGCGGGTGTGAGTCCGAATGGCCTACAAAACCGCCGATATCTGCTTTAATAACACTCAGGGTTACTTTCATTATTCTCTCCTCGGTGAAGATTAGTAGTCTATACCTTTACGGGCTTTGATGCCCCTAGTATACGGGTGTTTGACTGCCTTTATCTCAGAAACCAGGTCAGCCAGTTCTATAAGTTCAGCCGGAGCACCTCGCCCGGTCATAATCAGCTCTACATACGAAGGTTTGGCATTTATCATCCGGATAACCTGCTCAGTGGTTACCAGACCGGCAGTCAAAGCTATCATTATTTCGTCCATGACTACCAGGTCATATTGCCCGCCGGTTACTGCTTCGGAAGCGGCCTCAAATGCCCGCTCCGCCTGTTTGCGGGTTTCTTCAGATATATCTTTGAGTATCCAGCCGGCTTGGCCGAAACTCTGCAGAGTTACGTTCGGCAGGGAAGACAATATTTTGAACTCACCATGGTCAAAACGCTTGCCTTTGGCAAAAAAAATAAGGCAAACCCTTAGTCCGTGACCGGCCGCTCTGACAGAATTCCCGACTGCAGCCGAGGTTTTACCCTTGCCCTCACCGGTGAATATAGATATAAGGCCTTTTTCAAGGTAAGGGGTATGGTTTGTTGCCAAAAAATCCTCCCAAATATGTGGCTTGGCGCCGAAGATAAAGTTTAACAGTGGCATACGGGACTGTCAAGCCAAACTGTTGTTATCCATGTTTATAGCCAGCTTTATTTGGATCTGCAAGTTACACGTTGCACCCGGCAGGGCTAAAAGCTAGAATGATATCCATATGAGAATAATACGTTTTAGCCTTTCTGGCAAGCGGGCAGGATATGCAGTGCTTGAAGATACAAAGCTGAAGGAACTGAAGGGCAATCCTTTCGGCAAAATTGTTTTTTCAGGCAATGTTTTTGATATTTCAGAGGCCAGGCTTCTTCCGCCGTCAGTTCCGTCAAAAATAATAGCCATTGGTTTAAACTACAAAGCTCATGCCGGAGAGATGGCAGAAGACTTGCCCAAATTGCCCCTTATATTTTTTAAAAATGCCAGTGGGATTATCGGCCCGGAAGATAACATAATAAAACCTGGTCAGTCTGAACGGGTGGATTATGAAGGGGAATTGGCGGTTATAATAAGAAAGAAAACGCGCAATATAAAGCCTGAAGATGCTTTTGACTATATACTGGGGTACAGCTGTTTTAATGATGTAACGGCCAGAGACCTGCAGAAAATAGACGGGCAGTGGTCACGCGCCAAAGGTTTTGATACCTTTGCCGTCTGTGGCCCGTGGATAGAAACAGAGCTTGACCCGCAGGTGCAATTGTTGGAAACCTATCTGAACGGCAAGCTTAAACAACGCACTTCCACAGCGGATATGATATTCAGTATCCCCCGTATAGTCAGCTTTATATCAGAGGTGATGACTTTGCTTCCGGGGGATATTATTGCAACCGGTACGCCTTCAGGTATCGGGCCAATAAAACTGGGAGACAGGGTGGAAATACGTATTTCAGGTATCGGCAGTCTGGTAAACCACCTGGCCCTGAAATAAGTTTCCGGTGGTCAAATATTTTTTAGGAAATCCAGATAGCTTGTTTAATCCCGGTAGGCTTACAGTTTCTTGAAATACATTCTGGTATCCTGCCGGTTCAGGTATATCAGGCCGAATATGCCGGCGGCTGTACCCAGAGGAAATAAAAGCAGTGAAGCTCCGGCTTGGTACAGACTGAACAGACGCCCGTATTCCCTGCCGTTTAAAAGACCTATGCCGCCGATAAGTGATACCAGAAGATACGTGCCGATGAAAAAAAGGAGTATGCTTAGCCCCCAGGCAGCTCCGGTGCGGGCGTAATCATACAGCCAGGCCATGGCAGGTAAAAAGAACAGAGATATTAGCAAGACACCTGCCAGACTGAGAACAGCTGCAAAAAACTGCCAGATTGCCAAAATAAGTATACCGTCAGGTCTTTTCATATGCATGAAACCACAGATAATATTAGCTTCTTTGGCCTATATTAGATGCCCCAAGGCTCTTAGTCAAGGGATTTTTATTCCTGCCGGAACGTCAACTTGAAAGCAGAGGCGTTTGTGATATAATCATGCACGGTTTTGGTTGCAGGCATGCTGCCTGCGGCCTGTAATATTTTAAGGGAGAGCCCGCCGGTTTCCGACAGTGTTTGTGACTGCCGAAATAAAAAGCGGACATTCCGGGAGCAACGAATGCTTAATAAAGGTGATATGGTTTCGGTTACTTACAGGGTAGGTTGGGACCAGTCCGGTCAGGCTATGCTTGAGACACTTGAACATTGTACTGTAGAAAAGTATAAAGACGGCATTTTGGTCGTAAGCTATGCTACCAAGAAAGACGATTACGTGGAAATTGTCAACCGGACATTTGATGTTAATTCCCCGGAGTTTGTCGGCACCGTAGCTCTCTAAAGCCCCTGTTCTTCGGCCTTCTTTTTCAGTTCGTAGAGTTTGTTGAGAGCCGCAAGCGGCGTAAGCGACTCTATTTCCAGTTCTTTTATTTCTTCTTCAAGCACCGAAGTCTGCCCCGTCATGGGTAGTTGGAGTTGGGACTGGCAAGTGCGGCTTTTTGGCTGTTTCTTAGCGGGGTTTTCAAGCTCGGTCAGTACTTCGTAAGCCCGTTTTATAACCCACTTGGGCAGCCCTGCCAGTTTTGCCACGTGAATACCGTAACTTTTGTCTACTCCGCCGGGGACTATTTTATGCAGAAAAACTACTTCACCCCGGTCTTCGCTAACCGCAATATTATAGTTTTTTACTCTGGGCAGATAGCTTGCCAGTTCTACCAGTTCGTGATAGTGGGTGGCAAACAGGGTTTTGGCCGTAAGAGATGGCTGGGAGTGGATATACTCCACTACTGCTTGGGCAATAGCCAGCCCGTCATAGGTACTGGTGCCGCGGCCTATTTCGTCCAGTATCAGCAGGGAACGGCTGGTGGCAGTATTCAGTATAGATGCCGTTTCCACCATTTCCACCATGAAGGTGGACTGCCCGGCACTTAAATCCTCTCTTGCCCCGATGCGGGTAAAAATACGATCAGTCAGGCAGAGTTCGGCGGTTTCTGCCGGAACGTAAGAACCTATTTGGGCCATCAGCACAATAAGGGCGGTCTGCTTTAAATAAGTGGATTTGCCGGCCATATTGGGTCCGGTCAGGATTATTATCTGACAGTCTTCAGCTGAAAGGGAAATATCATTAGCTACAAAACTGCCGTATCCCAGCCCCTGTTCCACCATGGGGTGGCGGCCTTTTCGGATATCCAGGCGGTTTTCAGGGTGGAATACCGGACGGACATAGCTATTTCGCACTGCCACCTCGGCAAAGGCTGAAAGAACATCCAGAGCTGCCAAAGCGGCGGCATTGGCCAGTAAAGCGGAGTAAAAGCCCCCCAGTTGGTTTAAAACCTGTTCATAAAGCCCTGTTTCCATTTCCAGCAGGCGTTCTTTGGCATTTAAGATAAGATTCTCGTATTCTTTCAGTTCGGGGGTTATAAATCTTTCGGCATTAACCAGCGTTTGCTTGCGGATAAATTCCGGCGGCATATCCCCAAGATTGGCGTTTGATATTTCTATATAATAACCAAAGACCCGGTTATAGCCCAGCTTAAGTGATTTTATGCCTGTGCGTTCCCGTTCCCTAGTCTCCATTTGGGAGAGGAAGGTTCTGGCATCTCCCGCCAGCGAGCAGAGTTTATCCATTTCGGGGTCAAAACCTGCTCGTATTACCTTTCCGTCACCCAGAGTGGAGGGGGGGTCATCTGTAATAGTTTTGTTTATAATGTCCAGCATTTCAGGCAGGGGTTTAAGCCCGTTTAAGAAATATGCAAGGCGGGGCGGCGGCATCAGCCCGAACTGGCGGTGAATGGCGGAGACGGTTTCCAGACTGTTTTTAAGGGATATCAGTTCCCTTGGCAGTATGGTTTTCTGGCGGATACGGTTTGCCATGCGTTCCATATCGGCAATTTGCCCCAATGATTTGGCAAGGCTGGTACGTGCCAGACTTTCTTCAAAAAAGTAGTCTACCGCCGAGAGCCGTTTTTCAATATCTGACTGCTTCAGCAGGGGTTGTCCCAGAAACTTGCGGAGAAGCCTGCCACCCATAGCTGTTCTGGTCTGGTCAAGTATCCCAAGCAGTGAACCCTTGAGTGAGTTGCCGCCGCTTGAGCGGAATATTTCCAGATTTGACAGGGTGTGGCTGTCCATCTGCATATAATCTGCAGTGGTGTAAACCGAAAGCCTTTCAAGCTGCTTTAAAGATGATTTTTGAGTTTCCTCCAGATAGTTTAGCAGCGCCCCGGCGGCTGAAATGGCCAGAGGCATATTTTCACAGCCGTAGGCAGAAAGGTTTTGGCACTCAAAATGCCTTAGCAAATGTTCGCGCGCTATGTCCGCTTCAAAATAGTATCCGTCCAGTTTGCTTATGGTAGCTTTCAGGTGTATCGGCAGGTTTAAAGACTGGTTTTTGGGTAGTATAATTTCTGCCGGACTGAGGCGGCTTATTTCAGCTTCCAGTTCGCCGATATTCGTCTGGGTGCAGCCGAACTCCGAAGTGGATATATCCGCAAAGGCCAGCCCGCAACTGTCTTCTGTCAGGTACAGGCTGAGCAGAAAATTGTTCTGTTTGGTCTGTAGCAGGTTTGGTTCAACCACAGTTCCGGGAGTGACCAGACGGGTTACCTGCCTTTGCACCAGCCCTTTTGTTTCACCCGGTTTGGTTACCTGTTCGCAAATGGCTACCTTGTAACCCTTGTTTATAAGGCGGGAAAGATAGTTGTCCAGTGCGTGGTAAGGTATGCCGGCAAGCGGCACTTTCAGCCCTTTGCCCATTTCGCGGCTGGTAAGGACTATTTCCAGTTCGCGGGCGGCAATGCGGGCATCTTCTTCAAAGGTTTCGTAAAAATCTCCCAAACGGAAAAAGACTATCGCTTCGGGGTAGTTCTTTTTTATATCCAGATATTGTTTACGCAGGGGTGTTGTATTTTCCATGAGCTTACATTTTAACTGCTTGATGGCGTAAAGGAAAGTGATACTTGAAAAAGTTTATCCCTCGGCTCCGCATGCATATTTTTGTTATCTGCAAGGCCATGATGTTACAATTGGTTTTCGGGTATAGCTCTAAATAACTTTCAAGATGCAGGGGGCTCAAATTGCCGGACTTTCAGTTAGCGGTTATAGATGTAGACGGAACCCTGATAAATAAACAGGGCAAAATATCAGCGGCAGATAAAGAGGCTATTGGCAAAGCCAGAGACAAAGGAATTTTGGTTGCCCTTTCAACCGGCAGGGTTGTACCTGCCTGCACGTATCTACTGGAAGAACTGGGTCTGGACGGCTTTCATATATTCTGTGACGGGGCTTTGGTTTACAACCCTGCTACCGCCCAGACCTGCTATTCCCAGCCTCTTTGCCAAGGGCCGCTTCTTTCGGCTATTGAGTTTGTGCGGGAACACAATATTTATCTGGAGCTTTATACTATACTGGACTACTACGTAGAGTACGAAAACTGGTCTGCCAAGATGCATCGCGAATTTTTTCGTATTTCTCCTACCGTTACTGATTTTAAAAAAGTAGCCCTGACGCAGGACGTGCAGAAAATAGAACTGATGGTGCATGACCAGACGGAACGCAGGGGGGCGGAACTCTTCATGTCCCGTTTTGAAGATGATTTCCATTTCTCTATTGCCCGTGCTCCGGCTTACCCTGAGGTGGAGTTTGTAAATATTGTCAGTCCGGGTATCTCCAAAGGCAGGGCACTGGAAAAAATGGCTGCCCAGATGGGTATCTCACTAAGGAATGTTATTGCGTTCGGGGACGGAAGCAACGATTTGCCCTTATTCAGGGCGGCAGGTTTCGGAGTGGCTATGGGCAACGCCAGAGCCGAACTTAAAGAAATAGCGGATTACGTTACCTTAGACGTAGAAGAAAGCGGCCTTGCAGCCGCTTTCAATAAGTTTCTTATTTAAATAATACCTGTTTAGAAAGGCAGTTTCAGGTTTCCGCCTTTTTCTGCCAGATAACCTTCGGTTATTTCTTTGGCCATAAGTTTGTCAGTGACTTCGCCTGTCGTATCCCCAATACCGAAAAGCTCAGCCGGCAGAAAGTCCAGATGCTTAAAAAACTCAGGGTTGCCGTGAGCCAGCAAAGCCCCTGTTCCCAGAGTTTTGCATTCTTCCAGTATTTTGCGCACCAGTACCAGAGCAATGCCCCGCCTTACATACTCCGGCATTACTACCAGCGGCATAAGGTAAACAACCGGGGCAGGCGCTTCTTTTGAATCTATCTCGGCTTTTACGGCTACTGCCTTGCCCACTATCTTTCCGTCCCATACGGCTACTTCGTTAAAAGTGGTCAGGTCTTCTTCTTCCAGTTTCTTAAACAGCACTCCCAGAATGGGGCTTTTGGTAGCTTCAGTCAGGGTGGCCACCATGTTGGCATCTTCAGGGGTTTGAGTACGTATTTCCAGCATATATACCTCTTACCGTTAGATTGAAACCTATTATACCACTATCAAGTAGTTGAGCGCCTGCTTGAAAAAGCCTGCACTTAGAGCAATTCTTTGATGGATATGGCAAGTGCCTGATTTATGCCTTTTACCTGTGAAAGCTCATCAAAGCTGGCCTGACGGATACCGGCTACCGAACCGAATGTTTTGATAAGTAAACGGCGGCGGCTTGGGCCGACACCGGGTATCCCGTCCAGAGCCGAAGTAAGACCGGATTTCTGGCGGATATGGAGGTGGTACCCCAAGGCAAAGCGGTGGGCTTCGTCCCTTACTCGCTGAAGGAGTTGAAGGGCAGGGGAATTGGCGGCCAGTCTGATAGGTTCGGACTTGTGCGGCAGGTAAATTTCTTCAAATTCCTTAGCCAGACCTATCACTGCCTGTCCTTCCAGCCCCAGTTTATCCAGTGTCTCCTTGACAGAGCTTAACTGCCCTTTACCGCCGTCTATCAGCATGAGCGAGGGCAAGCGGGCAAAACTTTCGCCGGCATCTTCCCTATGTACCCTTCCGAAACGGCGGCTGATAACCTCTTTGAGCATGGAAAAATCATCCGCACCCTTTACTGTCTTGATGCGGAAACGGCGGTAATGTGCTTTCTGGGGTTTGCCGTTTTCAAAAACTACCATACTGCCCACAGCATTGGTACCCTGTATGTTGGATATATCGTAGCCTTCTATCCTCTGTGGCGGCAAGGAAAGCCCCAGTGCAGTTTGCAGTTCTGCCAGTGCGTCTGTCAGGGTAACAGATGACGACAGGTTTTTTATACGCGCCTGTTTAAGCTGTTCGCGGGCATTTTCAGCCACTATGTTTATAAGCTCTTTGGGCTGGCCGCGCAGTCCGACCGTTATGTGGACTTTATCTCCCCGCCTTTGGGATAGCCACTTTTCCAGTATTTCACGGTCAGAAACCGGGTACTGGGTAACTATTTTGGGCGGTATCTGGGTGGAGGAGTGGTAAAACTGTTTGGCGAATTCCGAAAGGATATCACCGGGTTTTTCTTCGCGCGTACCCTGCAAGCAGAAGCTCTCCCTCCCGATAAGCTTTCCCCGGCGGATAAAGAAAACCTGCACCATAGACAGGTCTCCTTCCTGAGCAAAGGCAATGGCGTCCTGTTCCCCGGTTACTCTGGCGGCCAGTTGCTGACCTTCAATCACCTCTTTTATAGATGCTATCTGGTCACGGCGAAGAGCGGCGGTTTCATAATCCAGCCTTGCGGAGGCTTCGTTCATAAGTCTGATCAGTAGTTTCAGTACCTGGTCTTGTTTACCCTCCAGAAAGAGTATGGCTTGTGAGATAAGATGGTCATAATCACTTTTGCTGATTTTACCGGTGCATGGGGAAAGACATTGATGAATATCGTATTCCAGACAGGGGCGGCTGCGTTTTTCAGGTTCGGTGCGGTTGCACGAGCGGAAACGGAAAAGCTCTTTTAGTACCTGCAGGGTATGGCGGACGGAACGGGTATTGGCAAACGGGCCGAAATACCTGCCCCCGTCATCTGCCATACTGCGGGTTATATATATACGCGGCCATTTTTCATTCAAGGTTATTTTCAGATACGGAAAACCTTTGTCGTCCTTCAAGCGGACATTGAAATAAGGGCGATGCCTTTTAATCAGGTTCAGTTCCAGTATCAGAGCTTCCTGTTCCGACCCGGTTATCAGGTACTCCAGCTCATTTATCTGGCTGACCAGCTGGCAGGTTTTGGGGGTAAGGCGGGAAGGCGGCACAAAATATGACTTGACCCTGTCTTTCAAAACCGCGGCTTTGCCCACGTAAATGATTTCACCCTGAGCGTTTTTCATCAGGTAAACGCCGGGGTTTTCGGGTAAACTGGCTATCTGGTTTTGCAGGGTTTCGTTTGGCATAGATAAATTGTACCAACCGCAGAGCAGGTAAGCAAAGGGGCAGTAAAGGCCGATATATTTTTTTAAAGAAAAAAATAAAGCTAAATACCCCTTCCGTGTATTTGACGGCGGCAAAAGTTATGTTACAATACATAAATAAAATTCTAAACGTTTAGCGAGGAATCTGATGCGCGATGATATACAAAGTTTTCTGAATTACCTTATGGTTGAAAAAGGGTTTTCAGAGAATACATCTGAAGCTTACGAGAATGATCTTCGCCAGATGACAACCTTTGCTGACAAAGAGGCTGCCAAATCCGGCAAAATACCCGGCTGGGATAATTTTACTCGACAGACAATGCTTGCCTATATGCTGGATCTCAAAGAGCGGAATTATGCCATAACCACTGTGGTACGCAAAATGGCAGCTGCCAAAAGTTTTTTTAACTTTATGGTTGCCGAGGGTAAGCTTAAAGAAAATCCCACTGAAAATATCAGCACTCCCAAAGTGGGCAAACCTCTGCCGGATGCTATCAGCATAAGTCAGGTGCGGGCTTTACTCAACCAACCCGTCAAGTCCGGCAGTTCGGAAGCAAAACGGGATAAGGCTATGTTGGAGCTTTTATATGCTTCCGGCATGCGGGTTACCGAACTGGTAAACCTGAACATGCTGGATGTAGACCTTAAAGAGGGTTTTGTGCGCTGTTTCGGCAAGGGGCGGAAAGAACGCATGATACCCATTTATCCTCAGGCCGCCCAAAGCGTACAGGAATATTTAAATGAAATCCGCCCCAATCTGGTGCGGGCTGAAGCTGAAAAAGCTTTGTTTCTAAACAGGCGGGGAGACCGGCTAACCCGTCAGGGTTTGTGGCAGATTCTGAAAGCCTATGCCCGTGAAGCTGGTCTGGATGACGTAGTTACCCCCCATACCCTGCGTCACAGTTTTGCTACCCACATGCTTTCCGGCGGGGCAGATTTGCGTTCGGTACAGGAGCTTTTAGGCCATGCCAATATCTCTACCACCCAGATATACACTCACCTTACGTCCGAGCATATAAGGCGGAGTTATGAGAAGGCCCACCCCAGGGCAAAATAGGCGTTCTAATATACAGGGAGGAACTTTCTGAAAATGTCTAAAAAACGCGGTGTAGGCAAACTGGCCTATCAGGATAAAAAAGGTAAAACCACCCAGCAACAGCCATCCAAGGAAACGCCAAAGGCTGAAGCTTCGGTTATAAATAAATCTGAAAGTGCATCTGTGCCGCCTGTGGCTCAGACTGCCAAACGGAATGTGCCCGTTTTAAAGCCGCCTGAAATAGGTTCTGAACTAAAGCTGATGGGTATTCTGATGGTAATTATTGCAGCTGCCCTTGTAGTGCTTTCGCAGGTAATTTAACCGGTATTAGCTGAACCAGACAGATACTTCATTGTTTAACTATTCTCCGGTACAGATACCTGACCCAAAAGTCAGGCATGGGTTTATTTATCTATAAGAGTATAGTTTGGAATAGTATGAATTATAAAAAATGGCTTATTCTGGCGGCGGCTATATTTACTGCCGGCATAGTTACAGGTATTTTTGCTCCGGTGGATTTTATTGAAGACCAACTAACCGGGTTGGAAGACACGGCAAGTGCTTTAGAGGGATTTTCCAGTCTGGGGATTTTCCTTGTTATACTCCTCAAAAATATGCTTGTTTTTCTTCTGGCCTTCGTGTTTTCGCCTTTTTTGCTCATTTACCCGCTGGGGTCTCTTTTTCTGAACGGCTGGATACTTTCAGCGGTGGGGCTTATAGTTGCCAAAGAAGAGTCTCTGCTGGCGGTGATAGCCGGCATACTTCCCCATGGAATATTTGAGCTGAGTGCTTTTGTAATCGCCCAAGCGGCAGCCCTCAGCTTCGGGACTATGGCCATCCGTGCAGTATTCAGCCGTGATGCCCGGTCACAGCTTAATGCCAATTTCCGCCTGAATCTGCGTTATTTGGGTATAGGTATGGTTCTGCTGGTCCCGGCGGCGGCTATAGAGACTTTTATTACCCCGTTTTTGCTTGACAAAGCTCTGGGTATCTGATTTTAAAAATTTAATTAAAACCTTGTTTACCGATATTTGTATGTTATAATTACTTAATTTTTATCGGTAGGTGAACTATATGACAAGTGTCAATCCGGGAAAGATACGGAATGTAGCCCTACTATCACACAGCGGTGCAGGCAAGACCTCTCTATCAGAGGCCATGCTTTATAGCGCCGGGATACTGGGCAGGATGGGAAGGGTAGACGAAGGTACAACCGCCTCAGATTACGACCCAGATGAAGTAAAAAAGAAGATAAGCATCAACTTAACGCCCATACCTTTAGGTTGGAAAGATTTTAAAATAAATGCGGTGGACACTCCGGGATACGCAGATTTTGCAGGAGAGGTACTAGCTGCCTTAAGAGTTTGTGAAGCGGCCATAATAGTGGTCGCGGCATCCTCCGGGGTGGAAGTGGGTACAGAACAGTCATGGAAGTATTGCGAGGCAAAAAAAATGCCTCGCTTTATTTTTATCAACAAAATGGACCGCGAGAATGTCAGTTTCCAGCGGGTAATGGATAGTTTACACAGTCACTTTGGCAACCGTTGTGTTGCAATAGAGATTCCCATAGGCACTTTCAAGGATTTCAAAGGAGTGGTAGATCTGGTAAATATGAAGGCTTATGCCGGTACTCCGGCGGCTGAAATACCGGTACCAGAAGAGCTGAAAGCAGAGATAGATACCCTGCGGGATAAACTGCTGGAAAGCGTGGCTGAAACAGACGATGCCCTGATAGAAAAATATCTGGGTGGTGAAGAAATAAGCCATGAAGAACTGGTAGCCGCTCTCAACTCGGCTATTCTGACGGGAGAATTGGCGCCGGTACTCTGTGGTTCTGCCCTGACCAATACTGCTATTGATCTTTTATGCGAAGATATCTGCGAGTATCTGCCCAGCCCGCTTGACCGCCCCTGCCAGACGGCTGAGGGTGGGGATATAAAGGTGGATGCCGAGGCACCTCTTTCGGTGCTGGTTTACAAAACATCGGCAGACCCGTATGTGGGCAAGATGACCTATCTGAGGGTGCTCACCGGTACGTTGCATTCAAATTCGCAGGTCTGGAACATCAATAAAAATGCCCCGGAACGGGTGGGTCAACTATTTTCCCTCAGGGGTAAAACCCAGGAAACGGTAAATGCAATAGGCCCCGGTGATATGGGAGCGGTAGCCAAATTAACAGTAACAGCTACCGGAGATACTCTGGGTATTCAGGGTCATACTGCCCTGCTTAGTGGTTTTGAAATGCCTGCACCCAGTTACAAAGTGGCTGTTTTCCCCAAGAGCAAGGCTGATGTGGATAAACTGGGCAATGCCCTGACTAGACTCAGCGAAGAAGATTTGACCCTTCAGGTGCATCGTGACCCTGATACGGGTGAAACAATTGCTGCCGGTTTAGGGGAAACCCAACTGGAAGTGATGGCGGAGCGAATGGGACGCAAGTTTGGAGTGGTAGTAGATCTGGCTGCTCCCCGTGTGCCTTACCGCGAGACTATACTTGGTGCGGCCAGCGCAGATTACAAACACAAGAAACAGAGCGGTGGACATGGTCAGTACGGGCATGTAGTTATTAAGGTAGAGCCGGGGCATGGCATTGAGTTTGTGGATGCCGTGGTAGGCGGTTCTGTTCCCCGTAACTTTATTCCGGCGGTTGAAAAAGGTGTCCGCGAGTCCGCCCATGAAGGTCCCATGGCAGGTTACCCTCTGGTAGATATCAAGGTAACACTGGTGGATGGCAGTTATCACCCGGTAGATTCTTCGGAGATGGCGTTCAAGATTGCGGCTGCAGGTGCGCTTAGGAAAGGGCTTTCCGAGGCTCAGCCCATACTACTGGAGCCTATGGAAAATATGCGGATTATTGTTCCCAAGGATTATATGGGGGCGGTAATCGGTGATTTGAATACCAAACGCGCTCAAGTACAGGGTATGGATAACGAAGATGATGAGAGCGTGATTATTGCCCAGGCTCCGCTGGGTGAGGTGCAACACTACGCCATAGACCTGAAGTCTATCACCCAGGGGCGCGGGCATTTCAAGATGGAGTTTGCCCATTACCAGCAGGTTCCGGCCCATATTACCCAGAAACTGGTTGCCGACAGGCAAGCCCAACTGGAGGCGGAAAAGACTTAAACCTGCTGTATTTCAAGGTATTATAGGGGGGCGAAAGCCCCCTTTCTTATTTGGCGGTTATACGGCAAACGGCAAAATGTTTTTTCAGATGGGCAGGGTAAGGGCAACTATTCTGGGTATGCCTGCATAGTCAGAGATTATTTCTAATGACGCTTGGGGAAGGGTGTCTTTTATATACTTTGCCAGTAATTCTGACTGGTGTATGCCTATTTCCAGCAGGGCAGTGCCGCCGGGACGAAGTCTGGCGGGAAGAATGGGGATTAAGCGGCGGTATAAATCCAGACCGTCTTTTCCTCCGTCCAGTGCCAGCCGAGGTTCGCCATTAAGCAATCCGGCTTCGGCTTTGGGTACATAGGGTAGATTTGCCGCCAGTATGTCTACCATTTCGGGCAGGCTGGAGAGCAGGTCTCCCTGATAAAAGCTTAGCCGTTTTTCCAGGCGGTATTCTTCGGCGTTTTGGCGGGCTACTTCCAGTGCATCTTCAGAGATGTCTGTGGCATATACGTAAGCATCTTTGAGTTCCAGTGCCAGAGTAATGGCAATAACTCCGCTGCCTGTGCCGATGTCTGCAATATATGGGCACTCGTAATGCCGGGCAATCTGGAGGGCTTTTTCTATAAGGTGTTCGGTTTCCGGTCTGGGTATAAGCACCCGTTTGTCTACCAGAAAAGTGCGGCCGTAAAACTCTTTTTCACCAGTTATATAAGCACTTGGTTCACCCTCAAGGCGGTGTTGGAGTGTTTCAAAATAAACAGTTTCTTTTTCGGGCTTAAGTTCCCGTTCAAGTTCCAGATGGAGCTGTACCCGGCTGATACCCAAAGTATGCCGCAGGAGTATTTCAGATTCAAGGCGGGCTTCCTCAAGCCCGTTATCCTGAAGGAGACCGGCGGCTTTTTGCCACGCCTCCCGGTATTTCATTAGTCCTCGCCTTTGAGGAGTTCAGTTTGCTCATGGGTGGCTAAGGTGTCAATAATTTCGTCCAGATAGCCTTCCAGTATGTGGGGCAGGTTATGGGCGGTAAGGCCTATACGGTGGTCAGTCAGGCGGTCCTGCGGGAAGTTGTAAGTGCGTATCTTTTCACTGCGGTCTGCCTGTCCCACTTGGGCACGGCGGCTCTCGGTCCGTTCCTCATCAACCTTGCTTTGTTCCAGTTCCATCAGTCTGGCCCGAAGTACGGCAAAGGCTTTATTCTTGTTTTTTAACTGGGAGCGTTCGTCCTGACAGCAGACTACCAGACCTGTGGGCATATGGGTAAGGCGGATAGCGGTAGCCACTTTTTGAACGTTCTGTCCGCCGGCACCGCTGGAGTGGAAAATATCCACCCGTACTTCATCCATATTTATATCTATGTCTACTTCCTCTACCTGAGGGAGCACGGCTACGGTGGCGGTAGAAGTATGGATACGGCCGGATGCTTCTGTCTGGGGGACGCGCTGTACCCGGTGGACACCCCGTTCGTATTTCAGGCGGCTGAAAGCCCCTTTGCCATTTACCTCAAAAACTACTTCTTTTATAATGCCGGCTACGTTACCGTTTATATCAATGACTTCAGTCTTCCAGTTTTTGAGCAGGGCATAGCGTATATACATTTTGTAAAGGTCAGAGGCAAACAAACCTGCCTCGTCACCGCCTGTGCCTGCCCGTATCTCCATAATAATACTCTTGTCATCGTTGGGGTCTTTAGGCAGAAGTTCAAAGGTCATCTGTTCGTAAAGGTCTGTCAGGGATTTTTCGAGGTTTTCAATCTCTCCGCGAACCATTCCCCGCATGTCTTCGTCCTTTTCACTCTCAAGCAGGTTTTTGGCTTCCTCAAGCTCTTTGGCCATTGTCTTGTAACGGCGGTACATTTCCACTTTATCCTGCAGATCAGCCCGCTCTTGGGCAAGTGTACGCACCAGCCGGGCATCGTTTATGACTTCCGGTTTGCTTATTTCCTCTTCAATTTCTATGAAGCGTTTTTCGCAGTTTTCTAATCTTTCAAGCATTGGCCTAAACCTTTATTTCTTTGATGACAGTTAAAATATTATCTTATAGTCAAAAATTTTACAAAAGAGAGCGGGTACAGCCGAAACTGTACCCGCCGCATAACCTTTAAAACCTGAGCTAGTGTTTGTGGTGTTTGCGTGCCGCCAGCAGTTCGTCGAAAGCCGCTCTGGCTTCATTGACCGAAGTTTCATCGTCAAGGGTAGTGGTATCACCGATAGGTACTTCGTTGGCAACAGCCTTCAGCAGGCGGCGCATAATCTTGCCCGAACGGGTTTTGGGCAGTTTCTCTACGAAGATAATCTCCTCCGGAGTGGCAATAGTGCCGATAGCCGAGCGGAGATGGTGGGTGAGTTCTCTTTTTACCTCTGCAGAGGCTTCCACGTTTTTCTTCAGGGTGACGAAAACCACAATGGCCTCGCCCTTTACTTCGTCAGGGCGTGAAGCTACTGCCGCTTCGGCAACTGAACTGTGGCCTACCAGTGCATGCTCCAGTTCGGCGGTGCTTATGCGGTGTCCGGCTACTTTGATAACTTCGTCAGCCCGTCCCAAAAGCCAGAGATAGCCGTCTGAATCTTTCATGGAGAAGTCACCCGGACAATACCAGCCGGGGAAACGGCTCCAGTAGGTCTTTTTGTAAAGTTCATCTCCGTTATATACGCCCAGCATTATGCCCGGCCATGGTTTGCGGATAGCAATAAAACCGGTCTCATTAGCCGGCAGTATTTTACCTTCAGCATCTACCACTACAGGATCAACACCCGGCAGAGGCAAAGTGGCCGAGCCCGGTTTTAACGGGAAGGACTGGATACCCGGACAGGGGGTAATCATAAAACCGCCTGTTTCGGTCTGCCACCATGTATCAGAAATAGGGCAGTTCTCATGGCCTATATTCTTGTAGTACCATTCCCATGCCTCAGGGTTGATGGGTTCGCCTACGCTTCCCAGCATCTCAAGGGTGCTAAGGTCATGTTTGGCAGGCAGTTCCTCGCCGTGGCGCATAAACATGCGTATGGCGGTAGGTGAGGTATAGAATATGCTTACCCCGTATTTATCAATAATCTCCCACCAGCGGTCAACCGAAGGATAGTCCGGTGCACCTTCGTAGATAACCTGAGTCAGACCCAGAGCCAGCGGGGCATATACTACGTAAGTGTGCCCGGTAATCCAGCCTACGTCTGCTGTGCACCAGAAGACTGATTCATCAGTGGGTTTGAAAGCCCATTTTAAGGTATTGCATGCCCAGACACCGTAACCGCCCGTACCATGCAGAATGCCCTTTGGTTTGCCGGTAGTACCTGAAGTGTACAGGATAAAGAGCGGGTCGGTAGATTCCATGGCTTCAGGAGCTACATATTTATCGGCATCTTTAAGCAAATCATGTGCCCACACATCTTTGGTGGGGTCCATAACCACTTCATGGCCGGTATATTTAATAACCAGTACATGTTCAATAGTAGGGGTGGATTTGACTGCCTCATCTACTATTTCCTTGAGCGGCAGTATTTTACCGCGGCGGTGGCCGCCGCTGGCGGTTACAATCATTTTTGAACCGGAGTCATTCACCCTGTCTGCAATAGACTGGGAAGAAAAACCTGAAAATATTACGTTGTGGACGGCCCCAACCCGGTTGCAGGCCAGCAGGATATAGACCATTTCAGGTATCATGGGCAGGTAGACGGTTACTTTGTCTCCCTTGCCTATGCCCAGCTTTTTCAGTACAGAGGCATAGCGGTTTACGTTTTCGTAAAGGTCCGAATAGCTGATAGTTTGGGTATCCCCGTTTTCACCCTCCCAGTAGATAGCTACCTTGCTTTTACGCCAGCTTTTGGCATGGCGGTCTACGCATTGGTAAGACATATTCAGCTTGCCGCCTACAAACCAGCGGGCATAAGGCGGATTCCAGTCCAGTACTCTTTCCCATGGCTTTTCCCATGAAAGCACATCTGAGTGTTTTGCCCAGAAAGCCTCAGGGTCAGATAGCGAGCTGTTGTATAGATCCTGGTATCTTTTAAGTGGCCAGAAATAGGTCTTGGTAGGCAGATTTTGCGTGTCAAACTTCTTTTCTTCGGTACTCATGTCTTTTCCTCCTCTTGTCTCTGATTAGATCATAAGGATACCCGGGCAGACTTTGCTGCCGGGTTCCGGCGCGCAACCGCATTCGGCGGTCACATTGTCTCCCAACACCACGTTTTCATATTTGCCGCCGGCTTTCAGGTGGCAATGATTGGCAATGATGGACGAAACAACTTTACATTCGGTTCCTATGGTCACATTCCGCCAGATAACAGATTCGGTAAGGGTAGCCTCATCTTCAATCCGGCATTCCGCGCCGATAACTACTGGCCCTGTGATACGGGCATTTGCGCCTATAACACAATTTTCTCCCACCAGTACCGGCCCGCTGATTTGGGCTGTGGGGTGAAGCTGGCAACCGCGGCCAATGATTATTTCATTACCTCGGCTGAAACCAAAATCTCCGCCCTCGCCGCAGAGTAAATCCCTGTTTAGCTGGGAGTATTTTTCGGGGCTGCCAATGTCTATCCAGTATGCACTGGAAGGATAGGCATAAACCGCCTGGCACTCATTCAGCAGGCGGGGGAAAAGTTGCCTTTCAAAGCTGTGGTTCTCATCCTCAGGTATATATTTGAGTACTTCGGGTTCAATTAAATATGTACCGGCATTTATCATATTGGTTGTTATCTGGGAGGGTGACGGTTTTTCCAAAAAGCGGCTTACCCTTCCGTCAGGTGTTGTTTCCACCAAACCGTATTTGGTAGGGTCATCTACCGGTGTCAGGGCTATGCTGACCAGTGCTTTTCTGTCTCGGTGTGATTGCAGCATAGCGTCTAAATCCAGATGGGTAAAAATATCCCCGTTCAGAGTGAAAAAAGTATCATCCAAAAACCGCTCGGCATTTTTTATTGCTCCGGCTGTGCCCAGAGCCTCATGTTCAACCGAATAAACCAAATTAACTCCAAGGCTCTGCCCGTTGCCGAAATACTGTTCAATGGGGGCAGCCAGATGCCCTTGGGTAAGGATAATATCTTTGATGCCATAAGAAGACAGGTGACGCAGAACATGGCTGAGGAAAGGTACATTAAGTACCGGGACCATGGATTTAGGCGTGTTTATGCTCAGTGGCCGAAGCCTTGTGCCCTGTCCACCGACCAGAATAATAGCTTTCATCGGTTCTTGTTCTCTTCTAAGCAAATTCTATAAGCTAAGAGGGATAGGGTACAGGAAAAGGATAACAGATGGATAAGTGTATATTGCAATGAGAACTTATCTTAATATATTCGGGGCGGTTAAATCAAGTTTAACCAAAACTGATGCGTTGCGTTATATATTGGTAGAATCTATAATTATGTGACTTTCTTTCCGCAAAGAGGTTAAGACATTTGCGGAGAAGGGATTTATGGACAACAAACTGCCCTTTCTGGAATGGGGGTTGTTTTAAGTACCAGGATAATATTAGGGGGATAGACAAAATTGGCTAAAAAACCGCAGCAACCCGTAAAACGCCATTACAGCAAACATCAGGTAGCAAAATTTGAAGCCCAAAGGAAACGCCAGAGGATAATCTTTGCCACCGGGCTTTCGGTGATAGGCATTGTTTTGGCTCTGGTGGGTATCGGTGTATACAAGGGCTGGTATGTAGATCAGTACAAACCCATGCATACTACTGTACTTACCGTTGGAGATACCAAATACAACGTTGCTTATTTCGTAGACGCCCTCAGGCATTTTACTGGCGGTGATTCCCAGTATGCCTATTATTTTATAGATGCAGTATCTGAGCGAATCCAGCTAAACCAGCTTATGGTAGAAAAAGCATCTGAAATGGGTTACACCATATCTGATGACGAAATAGATGCCGCTATAGAGGAAAACAGCCTGACAGATGTGCCCGCCGTACGGGATATTGTACGGGCAAGCTTGCTGACTGATAAACTGAAGACCGAATATTTTGATCCTCAGGTGCCCCAGACCGCTGAACAGCGTGAGGCTCTGGCTATGCTCCTTGAGAGTGAAAACGCCGCCAGTGATGTACTAGCCGGTATAACCACTGATGAAGAATTTGCCGCTAAAGCTGCCGAACTGTCTCTGGAATCAAATACCAAAACTGACAGCGGCAGTATAGGTTTCAAACCTGCCGGTACCATAACTTCCCTTTACGGTTCAGAGATATTGGAAAAGTATATTTTCTCAACCGAAGGGTATGACTATGCTTTGGTACAGGATGCTGACGTAAGCAAACAGAGGGCTTACTGGCTGATGGAAGTGCTGGAACGCAAGACTGATTCCGAGCAGATTCATACTTTGGGTATGCTGTTGCCCTCGGAACAGGTGGCACTTGAGGTAAAAGCCCGATTGGCAGCCGGTGAAAGCTGGGGGGATTTGGCGGTTGAGTTTTCACAACTGGCCAATGTAGAGGAAAACCAGGGCGATATGGACTGGATAACCTTCTCAAGCGTACCTGAGAACGTGGCTGATATTATCTTTGCCACTGATGTAGAGCTGAATACCGTTCTTGACCCCATTCAGGACGATACCAATTATACTCGCGGCGGTTGCTGGATAGTAAGGTTAAAAAGTATTGATGAAAACCGCCAGCTCAGCGAAGATGACCGGAAACTTCTTATAAGTGACAAACTGGACCAATGGACTGCTGACCTGAAGGCTGCCAATCTGGACAAGCTGACCAATACTTTTAGTGACGAACTTATTACCTTTGCTATAACCCAGCTAGACAAATAGGATAGGGGACAATTCCAATGGAAAAAAAGTATATAGGGGTAGGAGTTATCGGTCTGGGAGTAGTAGCCGGACAGGTGTCCAAAGTGCTTTGCGAAAGGGAAGAGTTCCTTTCTGCCCAGCTGGGATTTCCCCTGAAACTGAAAAAAGTTAAGGTTCTCCCTCAGGATATGACCCGCCCTTTGGCAAAGTCTTTGCCGGAAGGCGTGCTGACTACTGATGAAGATGACTTTTTTAATACCCCCGGTCTGGATATAGTGGTAGAGGCTATCGGCGGGGAATACCCGGCCTTCAACCTGCTTTCACGCGGGCTGAAAATGGGCAAGTGCGTAGTTACCTCTAATAAAGAGGTTATAGCCAAGCATGCCCCGGAACTGGTCAAACTGGCCAAAGACAATAACGTTGGTCTTCGCTGTGAAGCCAGCGTGGGCGGTGGCATACCCCTTATTTCACCTTTCCAGTATGATCTGGCGGCTAACCATATAAAGGGCATTTACGCCATTATCAACGGGACTACCAACTATATTCTGACCCGTATGGCCAAAGAAGGGCTGGACTTTGCAACTGCTCTTAAACAAGCCCAATCTCTGGGTTATGCCGAAGCTAACCCCTCTAATGACATAGAGGGCACAGATGCCGTGTATAAACTGGCCATTATGGCTTCCATAAACTTCCAGTGCGTGGTAAAGCCGGAAGATATTTACCGCGAAGGCATTTCCCGCCTGACCAGCCGTGATTTCTGCTATGCAGACGAACTTGGGTTTAACATAAAATTGCTGGCTATTACCAAACCCGGCAACGGGCAGATAGAAGCCAGAGTTCACCCTGTGTTTTTACCCAAAGATGATTGGCTGGCAAAGGTGGACGGGGTTTTCAATGCTGTTCTGGTAGAGGGAGATTTGGTTGGGCCGGTTCTCTTTCAGGGGCAGGGGGCGGGGGCTTTGGCCACTTCCAGTGCAGTAGTGGCCGATGTATTGGCCGCCGCTCAGGATATCCACCTTGGGGTGGGCAACCGCATGCGCTGGAATATGGACAAACCGCTTGGCATAAAACCCATGAGTGATATTCTCACCCGTTACTACCTGCGGATGACTGTTACTGATTCGCCGGGTGTGCTGGCTCTTATCGCCAAGGTACTGGGTGACCATAGTATCAGTATTTCGTCTGTAATCCAGAAAGAAACAGACGAGAAAAACCTGACTGCCGAGATAGTTATCATGACTCATCCCGCCAAAGAAGCTTTTGTTCAGCAGGCGCTGGTGAAGTTGGGCGGACTGGATAAGGTTAAGGAAATCAATAATTTTGTTCGGGTGGGTATTTAGGAGAATATATGAAACAGGGTGTCATTGAACATTACCGGAAATATCTGCCGGTTACAGATAAAACCCCGTCACTTACTCTGGGTGAGGGCGATACCCCGTTGGTACGTTGCCTAAAACTGGAAAAAGAACTGGGGGTAGGTGAGCTGTATTTCAAGCTGGAGGGCTGCAATCCTACTGGTTCTTTCAAAGACAGGGGTATGGTAATGGCGGTTGCCAAGGCTATTGAAGATGGGTTTAAAGCGGTTGTGTGTGCTTCCACCGGCAATACCAGTGCTTCGGCTACCGCATATGCGGCCGCAAGCGGTCTTGAGTCTATAATAATCATACCGTCCGGCAAAATAGCCCTTGGCAAACTGGCTCAGGCTATTGTTTATGGGGCAAAAATCATCCAGATAAAAGGCAACTTTGACCAAGCCCTGCAGATAGTCTTCAAACTTACTGAAAAGCACAAGGTGGCTCTGGTTAACTCGGTTAATCCATACCGTATAGAAGGCCAGAAAACCGCCGCTTTTGAGATTGTAGACGCTTTGGGCAAAGCACCTGACTATCTCTTTATACCGGTGGGCAACGCCGGCAATATTACTGCCTACTGGAAGGGTTTTAAAGAATACCACCAGTTGGGCAAAGCAGCTTCACTTCCCAAAATGATGGGCTTTCAGGCTGAAGGGGCTGCTCCCATTGTACGCGGTCACGCCATTGCCGAGCCTGAAACACTGGCCACTGCTATCCGCATCGGCAACCCTGCTTCTTGGAAAAAGGCCGAAGAAGCCAGAGATGAATCAGTCGGGCTGATAGATATGGTTTCAGATGCTGAAATAATGGCCGCTTATCATAAAATGGCTTCTGCCGGTATTTTTGGCGAACCTGCTTCCGCCGCACCCTTGGCCGGGCTGATAAAACGGATAAAGGGCGGTCAGGATTTTTCCGCAAGCCAGATAGTCTGTGTAGTTACCGGAAACGGCCTGAAGGACAGTGATATTGCTATAAAAGGGGCGGGAGGTTTTTCCGAAACCGAAGCCAGCCTTGGGGCAGTGGAAAAAGTACTGGGCTGGTAGGCTGTCGGCTCAATAATTCTGGAGAATTGGTAAAATGTTTGATGAACAGGCAATAAAACAGTCGGTACAAAATATTCTGGTAGCTATTGGCGAAGACCCGGATAGGGAGGGGCTCAAAGAAACTCCCAGACGGGTAGCCCAGATGTATACTGAGCTGTTTTCAGGTATGAACCAAGACCCGGCAGAAGTTTTGCGGGTTGGATACGAACTTGGCCACCGCGAGATGGTTATTGTAAAAGATATACCTTTTTACTCTATGTGCGAGCATCACCTTCTGCCCTTTTCGGGGGTAGTCCATATAGGTTATATCCCCAACATTGACGGGCGGGTAGTAGGAATAAGCAAGCTTGCCAGAGTGGTTGAAATTTATGCCAAACGCCCCCAGATACAGGAACGCATGGCCACCCAGATTGCGGACGCTATTATGGACGGGCTTAAATGTGACGGAGTGGCCGTAGTGATAGAGGCCGAACACATGTGCATGGTGATGCGGGGCATCAAAAAGCCCGGCAGCCGGGTGATAACCTCGGCACTTCGCGGTAGTTTCCATAAGTCACCCGCTGCCAGAGCAGAGTTTCTTTCGCTTATCCAGCACAAGGGCTAATTAAAAGTTTAAAATATATGTGAAATGATAAAAGGGGCTTTAAAGCCCCTTTTCGGTTGTACATTTACTGGAAGAGCAGTTTTATATCTTGACTTCGTCCCAATAGATATCCTGTATATCAAATACCGGCCCGTCGTGACAGACAGTTTTCATACCTTTGGTGGTTTTTACAGCACAGCCGTAGCAGATACCCAGACCGCAGGCCATACGTACTTCCAGTGAAACCTGCACGTCTTTTTGGGTAAGTCCGCTTTCCTTGGAAAGGGCTTTCAGCATGGGCATAGGTCCGCAGGCTATTATCTGGTCTGCATCCGCCAGAAACTCCGCCAGATGGCGGGTGATAAGCCCTTTTCTGCCCATAGCCCCGTTTTCAGTGGTAATATGGCAACTGGCTTCTTCCGGAAGCAGGTGGGCGGGGCAAACCTGAAGCTCGGTTTTGGCCCCCTGTATCAGGCTGACCCGTTTGCCCTGCTTCAAGGCTTCGTCTGCCAGAAAACGGAGAGGGGCTATACCCAGTCCTCCTCCCAGCAGAAGCAGGTGTCGGCTTTGTTCGCTTATCCTGAACCCGTTGCCCAAAGGCCCCAGTACCGAAAGGCTGTCTCCGGTTTGGAGTTTGCTGAGCCAGTTTGTGCCGCTGCCTACCACTGCATACATCAGGGCGATAAGCCCTGTTTCCCTGAGGCACTGGTAGATGGAAATAGGCCGCCTGAGCAGGTTTTCACCGCCGCAGGATAGCATTACAAACTGCCCCGGGCTGGCAACGGCGGCTATTTCGGGTGCTTCAAGCCACATCAGGCAGATGCCGGGCATGACCTCTTCATTTTCAATTACACCGGCTGAAAGCTGGTTTAGCTGGGTAGTCGTCACTATATTTTCCTAACTGCCGCTTTTGCCCTGGCGGTATTCATTTAAGGGCAAGACTGTTATCTGGCGGTTGCCGTTTGCCAGAGCTTCCACAGCGGCTTTGGCGGTATCCATAGAGGTAAAGCAAGGCACTTTGCGTTCGGCGGCTGCCCGGCGGATATAAAAACCGTCCCGCAGGGGTACTCTGCCACCGGTCATGGTATTTATCACTCCGCAGACTGTGCCGTTACGGATAATATCCACAATATTGGGGTGACCCTCGTCCAGTTTCTTGCTTATCTGCTTAACTGTTATACCGGCGGCGGTTATCATGGCGGCAGTGCCTTCGGTAGCATAGAAATTATATCCCAGCCCATGCAGGGTACGGATAAGGGGCAGGGCTTCGGCCTTGTCACGGTCAGCTATGCTGAATAGGAGAGTGCCTGTTTCGGGCAGCATTATAGATGCCGCCTGCAAGGTTTTTACCAGAGCTTTATTGAAGGTGTGGTCTACTCCCATTACTTCGCCGGTGGATTTCATTTCCGGCCCAAGGTATGTATCCACCCCCACCAGCTTTGCCATGGAGAAGACAGGGGCTTTTATGGCTACCAAATCCGTATTAGGCATAATACCGTTTTGATAGCCCTGTTCGTTTATAGTTTTACCCAGCATAACATTTACAGCTATGTCCACCATGGGTACACCAGTTACTTTTGAGAGGAAAGGGACAGTTCGTGAGCCTCTGGGATTTACCTCCAGTACATATACTATATTATCTCCCCCTTCGGGGTCTTTGGAGACTACAAACTGGATATTCATAAGCCCGCGTACGTTCAGGGCTTTGCCGATGCGAATAGTATAGTCTGTAATGGTCGCCAAATCATGTTCATTCAGGTTTTGGGTGGGGTAAACTGCCATGGAGTCTCCGCTATGGACGCCTGCCCGTTCAATATGCTCCATAACGCCGGGGATAAACACGGTTTCCCCGTCTGCAATGGCGTCTACTTCCACTTCCTTGCCCACCAGATATTTATCTATCAGTATGGGGTGTCCGGTATTCAGCTCTATGGCGGCGCTCATGTAGCGTACAAGGTCGGATGCATCACTGACTATTTCCATAGCCCGTCCACCTAGTACGTAACTTGGGCGGACTACCACCGGGTAGCCAATACTGTCGGCTATGCTGAGAGCCTCGTCCAGACTGGTTATGCCGGCCCCCGGTGCTTGAGGAATGCCCATCTCGGATAGCAGGCGTTCAAAACGGCGGCGGTCTTCGGCCAGATCTATAGCCTCGGCTGATGAACCGATGATGGGATTGCTGCTTCGGGTAAGGGGAGCAGCCAAGTTTATAGCCGTCTGCCCGCCGAACTGGACAATGCTGGGAGTGGATTCGGGTGCGGATATGTTTTCATTTTCCAGAATATCCCGAACACTTTCTTCGTCCAGAGCTTCAAAATACAGACGGTTTGAGGTATCAAAATCTGTTGAGACCGTTTCGGGGTTGGAGTTTATCATAATGCTCTGCAAACCGGCCTTTTCTAAAGCCCAAGCGGCATGCACCGAGCAGTAGTCAAACTCTATTCCCTGTCCTATACGGATAGGGCCCGAACCTATAACCACTGCTTTTTTAACATTCTGGGGGATAGCTTCATTTTCATCTTCATAGGTGGAGTAGAAATATGGAGTGGCGGCATCAAATTCGGCGGCACAGGTGTCCACCATTTTGAATACCGGTTTTATATTCCATTCCAGCCTTGTCTGCCTGACCTGTTCGGCCAGTTTGCCTGACAGGGTGGCTATTTCTTCATCTGAAAAACCCATTTGTTTGGCTTCAAGCATAAGCAGGGGGGTCAGATTTTCCTTAAGCAGGCGTTTTTCCATGTCGGTAATATTTTTCAGTTTGTATAAAAACCAGTTATCTACCATTGTTTTTTCATGGATAGCTTCGGGTGTATGCCCGCGGCGGAGAGCGGCCAGTATTGTCCACAAGCGGGTATCATGGGCATGAAGGGGATAGGTGGAAAGGTCATCTCCCATTATCCAGCTGCGGTCTTCCCAGAGTACGGTTTTCTTGCCGAACTCCAGAGAGCGGATGGATTTGTGGATAGCCGCTTCAAAACTGCGGTCAATGGCCATGACTTCCCCGGTGGCTTTCATCTGCGTGCCTAAGCCCCGGTCTCCAAGTGCAAATTTGTCAAAGGGGAAGCGGGGGATTTTAGCTACAATATAGTCTACGGCAGGCTCAAAACAGGCCAGAGTTTTGCCGGTAACGGTGTTTGGTATCTCATCCAGCCGTTTGCCAATGGCTATCTTGGAAGCCACCCGGGCAATGGGGTAACCGGTGGCCTTGCTGGCTAGGGCTGATGAACGGGATACTCTGGGATTAACCTCAATTACATAATATTCGTTGCCATTCGGGTTTAGAGAAAGTTGTACGTTACAGCCGCCTTCAATACCCAATGCCCGTATTATCTTGATGGAAGCGGTGCGGAGCATCTGGGACTCTTTGTTGGTAAGGGTCTGGACGGGCACAACTACAATGCTGTCTCCGGTATGCACCCCCATCGGGTCAAAGTTTTCCATATTGCAGATAGTTATGCAGTTGTCTGCCCCGTCACGCATTACTTCGTATTCAATTTCTTTCCAGCCGGCAACCGACTTTTCCACCAGTATCTGGTGGATGGGTGAGGCATTCAAGCCTGTTTGAGCCACTTCCTCAACTTCATCCCAGTTATGGGCGAACCCGCCGCCGGTGCCGCCAAGGGTATAGGCCGGGCGTATTACCACCGGCAGGCCTATCATATGGGCAACACGGAGTGCGTCTTCGGCTGTAGTCACAGTTTCCGAAGGAGGAACAGGTTCGCCTATTTTAGTCAGCAATTCTTTAAAAAGTTCGCGGTCTTCGGCGGTGCGGATGGTATTTATGGGTGTACCCAGTGAACGCACGTTGTACTTGGCAAGCACGCCTGCGTCTGCCAGATCTACCGCCAGATTAAGTCCGGTTTGTCCGCCCAGAGTAGGCAGCAAACCGTCCGGCCGTTCTTTTTCAATGATTTTGGTTATAGATTCAACGGTCAAGGGTTCAATATATACCCTGTCCGCAACATTTTCGTCAGTCATAATAGTAGCCGGGTTGGAGTTTACCAGTATGGATTCCACCCCTTCTTCACGCATGGCTTTGCAGGCCTGGGTACCGGCGTAATCAAATTCGGCTGCCTGTCCGATGATAATGGGGCCGGAGCCGATAATAAGAACTTTCTTGGGTTTATTCATCACTTCGCATATTCCTTTTTGCTTTCTCAAATAATCCAGTTATGGGTTTAGTTATTTACTTTTTGGTTTGCTTTATCATTTCCACAAACTGCTTAAACAGATAAGTGGAATCCATCGGGCCGGGTGAGGCCTCAGAGTGATACTGGATAGAGAATACGGGCAGTTCACGGTGGCGAAGCCCCTCCACAGTACCGTCATTCAGGTTAAGGTGACTGACTTTCAGGTCATTTTTCAGGGTGACAGGGTCAATGGAGTAGCCGTGGTTTTGCGAGGTTATATACACCCGTCCGCTCTCAAGGTCTTTGACCGGGTGGTTTCCACCCCGGTGTCCGAATTTCAGTTTAAATGTTTTGGCACCGAAGGCTCTGCCAATCAGCTGGTTGCCAAGACAGATGCCCATGACGGGGTATTTTTCGCACACATGTCTGACGGTGGTTATCAGATAGTCCAGCAGTTCGGGGTTGCCGGGGCCGGGCGAAAGAACTATGCCGTCAGGATTAAGTGTGTCAATTTCTTTGGGGCTGGTGGTGCAGGGCAACACGGTTACCTTGCAGCCGTGGGATTTAAGCTGGTTAAGTATGGAATACTTAAGCCCGCAGTCCAGTACTGCTACATGGAAGCCGGCAAAAGAGGGCTTTTCTTTCTGCCATTCATATGGTGAGGGTGTGCTTATTTTGCGTACAAAATCAATCTGTCCGTAGTCAGGCGTATTGCGGATAATTTTCAGGGCTTCTTCAGGTGTTTTGGTACTGGTTACCATGCCCCTCATTACCCCGGCTAAGCGCAGTTTGCGGGTAATGGCACGGGTATCAAGACCGCTTATGCCGGGTATGCCAGCTTTTTCCAGAAAGGAATGAACCGTTTGGGTGCTTTGGTAGTGGCTGGGCTGGCGGCATTCCTGATGGACTGCAAAGGCAGTTGCTCTGATGCAGGCAGATTCATTATCAAAGGGGTTTATCCCGTAATTACCTATAAGGGGGTAAGTGGGGACGATAATCTGGCCGGTATACGAAGGGTCGGTCAGCATTTCCTGATATCCGTTCATGCTGGTATTGAAGACTACTTCGCCTATAGCTTCAGTTTCCGCTCCGAAGCTTTTGCCGGTAAATACTGTTCCGTCCTCCAGTACCATGTATGCTGTATTCGTCATTTACTCTGTCCTTATCACTTTCTAAACTGGCTGTTCTATGCTTGTTGGTAAACTATCTGGCCGCAGGCAATGGTGGTATTTACCCTGCCTTTAAGCTTGCGTCCCTCAAGGGGTGTATTTTTACCCTTTGAGAAGAATTTGGCGGTATCTACCGTCCATTCTTCATCAGGGTCAAATATAACCACGTCTGCGCATGAGCCCGCTTTCAGGTTGCCGATATTTTGGTATTTTTCACCCAGTACCTGCTGAGGTCCAAGGGTCAGCTTCTCTATAAGCAGGCTTAAACTAAGCTTGCCTGAGTGCACCAGACCCATCAGGCTGGCAAGTGCGGTTTCCAGCCCTGAAATGCCGTTGGCGGCTAGACCAAACTCACACAGTTTGTCATTTCTGGTGTGTGGGGCATGGTCTGTGGCTATGGCATCTATAGTACCGTCCTTAAGCCCAGCTATAAGTGCTTCAATATCCGTTTGGGTGCGAAGCGGCGGGTTGACCTTGGCACTGGTGTTGTAGCCGTTTACTTCGGCTTCGGTCAGGGTCAGGTGGTGGGGAGTAACCTCCGCACTTACCCGTATGCCTGCGGCTTTGGCTTGGCGTACCAGTTCCACCGAACCGGCGGTGCTGATATGGCAAAGGTGCAGCCGCCCGCCGCTTTCTTTGGCAAGGGCAATATCCCTGTTTACGGCAATTTCTTCAGTGGCGTTGGTTATACCCTTTAAGCCCAGACGGCAGGCCAGAAGCCCTTCGTTCATCAGTCCGCCTTCTGCCAGACAGGCATCTTCACAGTGTTCCATAATGGGCAGGTCAAAGGTTCGGCTGTAAAGCAGGGCGTTTAAGAGCAGGGAACTGCCGGATACATAGTCACCATCATCCGAGAATCCCACCACTCCCGCTTCGGCCAGTTCTCCCATGGGGGAAAGTTCCTGTCCTTTGCGTCCTTTGGTGATGGCGGCAATGGGCAGTACCCGTATGAGTGAGACCTTTGTGGCAGTGTTTTTAATAAAATCTATGACCGGCAAACAGTCTGCTGCGGGATTGGTGTTGGGCATGGGGCAGATGGAGGTAAAACCGCCGGCTGCGGCTGCTTTGCACCCGCTTTCAATAGTCTCTTTGCCCTCAAACCCCGGTTCACGCAGGTGTACGTGCAGGTCTATAAAGCCGGGACAAACCACTTTGCCGGTGGCGTCTATTACTTTTTCGGTTTTTTCGGGAGAGATATCCTTGCTTATTCCGGTAACCAGTCCATTCTCAATCAGCAAATCAGCCACGTTATCCGTGCCGCTGGCGGGGTCTATGATGCGTCCGTTTTTTATCAGTATTTTCATGTTTATATTTCCTTGCTTCCGCTGCACAGGTAGAAGAGTGCCATGCGTACCGCTACCCCGTTTTTTACCTGTTCGTTTATGACAGACTGTTCTCCGTGCACTACAGACTGTGAAAGTTCTATATCTTCATTTACCGGGCCGGGGTGCATGACAAGGGAGTTTGGTTTTGCCAGTTTCAGTATTTCTTCGTTCAGTTGGAAATAGCGGGCATATTCCCGTATTCCGGGCAGAAGCCCGCTTTGCTGGCGTTCACGCTGCAGGCGCAGCCCCATTACCACGTCAGCTCCGCTGACTGCTTGCTTTATATCTGTTTCCAGTGTGACTTCAGGGAAGATTTTGCTATTGGTATTAAGTCCTTCAGGTAGCAGTGTATACGGGGCGCACAGGGTGATTTTGGCTCCCATTTTGCTTAGCCCCCAGATGTTGGAGTGGGCTACCCGGCTGTGTTTTATATCCCCTATCAGGGTTATTTTCAGCCCTTCCAAGCTGGATTTGTGCCTTAGTATGGTAAATATATCCAGCAGTGCCTGACTGGGGTGGGCATGCCAGCCGTCACCGGCGTTTATAATGTTTGCATGGCAGTTGTTTGCCGCCAGATAAGGCGCTCCTGACAGGGGGTGGCGCATGACTACCATATCCGCCCCCAGTGATTCCAGCGTATCCAGCGTATCCAGCAGGCTTTCCCCCTTGGAGATACTGCTCTGGGAAACATTCAGGTTTAACACATCGGCTGAAAGGCTTTTGGCTGCCAGCTCAAATGATGAACGGGTACGGGTGGAAGGTTCGTAAAAAAGGGTAGCTATGGTTTTCCCCTTAAGTGCCGGCACTTTCTTTACCGGGCGGGACAGGATATCCAGCATAACGCCGGCTGTCTGCATAACCATATCCAGTTCTTCACGGCTGAAGTTATCCAGATCAAGTACATGGCGGTGTTTCCAGCCTTGTACTTCTGAAAGCAGGGTTTCTGTGTCTGCGGGTGTCTTGGGTATGTGTGTCATATTTATACCTCACCTGCTTCGTCATCCAGTATCAGTACCTCGTCCTGTCCGTCAGTTTCAGTCAGGCGGACTTTTATCTTCTCGTCCCGTGCGCTGGGTATATTTTTACCTATGTAATCTGCCCTTACCGGCAGTTCGCGGTGACCCCTGTCTACCAGTACTGCCAGCTGGATGGCTTTGGGGCGTCCGTAATCTATCAGTGCATCCATAGCCGCCCGGGTGGAACGCCCTGTGAAGAGAACGTCATCTACCAGCACCACTATCTTGTTATTTATGCTGAAAGGTATATCCGTGTTTTTGATAGTGGGATGGAAACGCTGGGAATCAAGGTCATCACGGTAGAGAGAAAAATCCAGTGTCCCCACCGGGATTTCAAGCCCTTCAAAGCGGAGAATATTTTCGGCCAAGCGGTTTGCCAGCGGTACGCCCCGGGTATACATGCCGATAATCACCAAATCCCGGCTGGACTGGTTTCTTTCCAGTATTTCATGGGCAATGCGGGCTAAAGTCCGGCGGATATCTTCGGCGCCCAGTATTACTTTTTGTGCCATAAAAAAACCTCTTACCAACATTTGCCGGCAAGAGGTCAAAAGACGCTTCTTTGTCTAAAATCCCTTACCGGCCTCTCAGGACCAGCTTAAAGGTAAACCTGTATTCAATTTACTTCAGCTATTATATCACCAGTGGTCAAGCCGGGCAAATTTATTTTCAGCATATTTAAAAATATTTAAAGGGCAAAACAGGCGTTTATTCGGGTTTATTCCTGACTTTAACTGAAATGACCTTGGCGGCTAATAATGTTATAATACCCCTGTTTCATGCAAGACATACTAACAGGGCTAAACCCCGCTCAAAAAAAGGCCGTTGAAGCCGTGGAAGGGCCGGTGCTTATACTGGCCGGTCCGGGCAGTGGTAAAACTAGAGTTATTACCCACCGGATTGCCTACCTGATAAAAGTAGTAGGTATAACTCCCCACCGCATTATGGCTGTTACTTTTACCAACAAAGCCGCCCGCGAAATGGAAACCCGCTTGAACCAGCTGGTTCCTTCAGCGGTGGGACGCCTGACCATGGGTACTTTCCACGCTATTTGTGCCCGCATACTAAGGCAGGACGGTCTTCCTTTGGGTGTGCCGTCTGACTTTGTGATATACGATGATGACGACCAGCAGAGCCTTATAAAGCAGGCCATGGCTGAGCTTGAGCTTGACCCGAAACGTTATCCGCCCGCTTCCATAAAAAATGCTATCAGCCAAGCCAAAAGCCAGCTGGTGCTTCCGGCCTATTACTTTGAAAAGGGCAGAAGCTATTTTGAAGAGATGGTAGGCAGGGTTTATGAACTCTATGAGAAACGCCTCAAGCAGAACAAGGCTTTGGATTTTGATGACCTTTTGTTAAAGGTTGTCCAGCTTTTTAAGCAATACCCTGAGGTGCTGGCCGGATACCAGGAACGCTATCTGCATGTAATGGTAGATGAGTTTCAAGATACCAATCTGGTTCAGTACGAACTGGTCAAGATGCTTTCAGCCAAGTACCGAAATATCTGTGTGGTGGGTGACCCTGACCAGTCTATTTATTCATGGCGTTCTGCAGACCTTAGAAATGTTTTTAACTTTGAGACTGATAATCCGGGTGCGAAAGTGGTTTTGCTTGAGCAGAACTATCGCTCCACTAAAAATATTCTGGAAGCAGCTTCATGTGTTATTGCCCCGAACAGCGGACGCAAGCCTATCAGTTTGTGGACCGAAAACGAATCCGGCCAGCCTATAGCTGTGGTGGAAACCTTTAACGAACAGGAAGAAGCCCAGTTTGTGGTTTCTGAAATTGAGAAGCTCACCCGCTATGAAAAGTTCAGCCCCGGAGATATAGCTATTCTCTACCGCACCAACGCCCAGTCGCGGGCTTTGGAGGAAGCTTTTATCCGTTACGGCATGCCTTACCGTCTGGTTTCCGGCACTCGGTTCTACCAGCGGCGCGAGGTTAAAGATATTGTGGCCTATCTGCGTTTACTTCAAAACCCGCAAGATAGCGTCAGCCTCCAAAGGGTTATAAATATACCCACCCGCGGAATAGGGGCTAAAACCCTTTCAGACCTTGCCCAGTTTGCCAGAGAGCAGGATATAAGTCTCTACCAGTCACTTATAAATTTGTCAGATGAAAATGCCCCCAAACCGCCAATACCCAGCCGCGGTTTGAAACCCCTGATTGATTTTGGGGCTTTGCTGAAATCACTCATCATTGATGCTCAAACCCTGCCCCTTTTAAACCTGCTGGACAGGCTGCTTGAGGGTATAAGCTACCGTGAATTTCTGTTTGCATCCGAAGACGGAGAGGAACGCTGGGATAATATACTTGAGTTGCGGACTGTTGCCCAGCAGTATCAGGAAATACTCCCGCCCGAAGGGCTTTCGGCCTTTCTGGAAAGTGTGGCACTGGTCTCGGATTTGGATAGCCTTGAAGAAGGTGTTTCGGCAGTTACCCTTATCACCTTGCATCAGGCTAAAGGGCTGGAGTATCCGGTGGTTTTTATGGTGGGTATGGAAGAGGGTGTCTTGCCCCACAACCGTTCGTTTGATGACCCTGCCCAGATGCAGGAAGAACGCCGTCTGTGCTATGTGGGTGTAACCCGTGCCAAGAAACGCCTTTATCTGGTGCGGGCTTTCCGCCGCTCACTTATGGGGCAGAGCAACGTAAATGAACCTTCCCGTTATCTTAAAGACATACCTCAAAGCATTACCAAAGGCCGTGAAAAACAGCCTCTGCTTGGGCAGCAAACCCCCGGACAGGCGGTTTTGCCTGTTATAAAACAGCATGTGCAAAGTGCGGGCATGCCCGTTAAGTCTGCCCCGTCTCCTGCCCCCAAATTACTGGAATTGGAAGCGGGTGACAGAGTGCTGCACCCCCAGTTTGGCGAAGGGATTGTGACCAGTATCAACCGGATGAAAAATGATGCCGAGGTTATGATATCTTTCCATTCTGTCGGCATGAAGCGCCTGCTGCTCAGTTTTGCCCGCCTGACCAAACTGGAAAACTAATCGGGGCTGTTTTAATTAGCCGTTTTTCCCCGCTGCCTATTTACCAAATCCCCCTTAGAGTTTAGAATGAAATATATTTTCTAAAAGGGAAAGTATTTATGCCTATAAAATTGTTGGACAAGGCTACTATTGCCCGAATAGCCGCTGGCGAAGTCATTGAAAGGCCTGCTTCAGTGGTCAAAGAACTGCTGGAAAACTCTCTTGATGCGGAAGCCAAGCGGGTGGATATTGTTATCCGCGAGGGTGGTATCGGCTATATAGAGGTGAGTGATGACGGGTGCGGTATAACCTCTTCTGAAGTATTGCTGGCCTTTGAGCGGCATGCCACCAGCAAGCTTTCCAGCTTTGAAGGTATATATGCTATAGCCAGTCTGGGTTTCAGGGGCGAAGCCCTGCCCAGTATTGCGGCGGTGGCAGATTTGGAAATGCTGACGGCTGTCCGAACCGAAGAAAGCGGCACATATCTCTCTCTGTCCGGCGGCGAAATGCTCAAGCATACCCGCATGGCACGTGCTGCAGGTACCAGCATAAAGCTGAGCCGCCTGTTCAGCCGCGTACCCGCCCGTCTCAAATTTCTTAAAACCCCCCAGCACGAAGCTAGCAAAGTGACGGAAGTCGTGGTCAGCTATGCTCTGGCCTACCCTGAGGTAAAGTTCAGCCTTAATGTTGATGGACGCAACACTTTAAACACCCCCGGTAACGGCAAATTGCGTGATGCTGTGCTGGAAGTGTACGGAAGTGATGCCGCAAGCAAAATGCTGGATTTGGAAAATGACACTTACCGTTCATCTGCCATAAATATCAGCGGGCTGGTAAGCCCGCCTGAAGTCAGCCGTTCCAACCGGAACTCTCTCCATTTCTTTGTTAACCGCCGTCTTATCCAGAGCCGGGCTTTGCAAAGGGCAGTGGAGCAGGCTTACAGCGGGTTACTTACGGCAGGGCGTTACCCTATGGGGGTGATAAATATCCGGCTTAGCGGGGCACTGGTGGATGTAAATATTCACCCCACCAAGGCGGAGGTCAAATTTTCAGATGAAAGTGCTGTTTTTACATCTGTACAGAGGGCAGTCCGTTCGGTACTGGTAGAGAAACCGCCTCTTCTGCATGTAGAAGAAGCCCGGCCTGTTTACCAGCCGGAAGCTGGAAGGCAGGAGCATATCTGGGCTGAGGTACAAAAACTACCAAACGCCAATACCTCTTATATTTCACCTGTTATCCAGAGTGCCAAAACATCTTCTTTGCCGCTCCTCAGGCTGGTGGGGCAGGTAGGCGGTTTGTACCTGTTGGCAGAAGGACCGGACGAGCTTTACATAATAGATCAGCATGCTGCCCACGAACGTATTCGCTATGAAGAGATTGCGGCAGAAACCTGTTCTGCAAGGGCCTGCCAGAGCCTTCTTGAGCCTTTTATTCTGGAACTGAACCCGGTACAGGAAGCCATGATTGAGAAATGCAAATCCGAACTGGAGTTAATGGGTTTTGAAATGGAAGAATTTGGCAGGAGGGTATACAGGGTAAAGTCCATACCGGCCGGTTTGAAAGCCCATCAGGCAAAAGCACTGCTGGCTGAGCTTGCGGACAACCCGAAAGATGCTCCTGCTGAAATAAAAGAACGTTTAATACGGCTTATGGCTTGCCATACTGCGGTTCGGGCAGGACAGGTGCTTACCGAGGTGGAAATGCGTGAACTGCTGTTAAAGCTGGAGAAAACTGGTATACCCGGTCACTGTCCGCATGGGCGCCCAACTATTGTAAAGATTGACTTCAGCCAGCTGGAAAAAGACTTCAAGCGTACTTAATCAGTATCTGCCAGCGGCTCTTCCAGACAACTTGCCTCAGGGGTGTTGCGGTCAAGCAATTCCTGCAGGGGTCTTTCCAAAAGTACTCCCGGCTGGATAAGCTCCCAGCGTACCATGCCGTCTTCTATCAGCTGGCGGATTTTCTTTTCGGACTCTGTAAGTTGGCAATGTTTGCCGGTTTTGACTTCCACAATAACTATTTCACGGGGGTTGCCCTGAGCCAGTCCCGGAAAAACAATCAGGTCTATGGGGCTTCCCAGAAAGCGGGCTTCGGTGGGGTCGTATTTAAATTCAGGCAGGTAAGGGGTTAACTGTTCGGCAAAGCGGCCGCCCAGAGTGGCACGGCTTTGGGCAACCGACTGTTTTTGTACCCGTTCCATGTCTTTTTGCCAAAGGATTACCGCCGCATCCTGCCAGCGTTTGAAACGCTTTTCAAAAGACCAGCGCATATAATAATAAACCGCAAAGAGGGAAAGTATGGCAGTAATAACCACAATCAGAGCTACTATTAAGGGGGTATCCATACTTCTTTAAAACCTTTCTGGGTGAGGTTTAACTGCTGCCGTGTTTGGTTAAGGGCAGACCCTCTTGGCAAAGCGGGCAGTCATCCGGTTTATAGGTAGTGGTGGCTGAACGCAGACAGCTGAAAACAGGTGCATTAAACTCCAGAGCGGTATCAGAACGGTCTACCAGCACGCCTATGCCTGCCACTTCGCCGCCGGCCTTTTTAACCGCCGCCAGTACCTCGCGGATAGATTTGCCGGTGGTCAGAATATCATCTACCACCAGTATTTTTGCACCGGGTTTTATTACAAACCCACGGCGGAAACCGCGCTCACTATCGGCAATTTTTTCGGCAAAGACACATTTCAGCCCCATCTGACGGGCTATTTCGTGGGCCAGTACTATACCGCCGGTAGTAGGGCCGGCTACCAGTTCTATACCTTTATCCTTGTAGTGGTCAGCTATCATGCTGCAGAGTTGCTGGTTGTATTCAGGGTTTTCAATGATTCTGAATTTTTCCCAGTAAATGGGGGAGTGGAGTCCCGATGTCAGCAGGAAATGTCCCTTTAGTATTGCTCCGGTTTTTTCAAAGAGTGTTTCTACGTCTTCCATCACTAATCCCGTTTCATTATTAATAAAATAGGTAAAACGGCCAAAAAGTGAAATTCACCCAGAGGCCAGATTGATAGCCATGCTTCGCCGACAATATCCTCCCGGGCAACAAAAAAACCGTAACGTGAGTCAAGGCTGACTACCCGGTTGTCTCCCATTACATAGTACTGACCTTCCGGCACATAAACCTTGGCCACGGGGAAGGCTTTGGGGTAAACAACATACGGTTCTGAAAGAGGCTGGTCATTTATATATACTGTGCCGTCTGCTTTTACCTCTACAGATTCACCCGGCAACCCTACAATCCGTTTGATGAAATCATTTTCGTAGGAATATTGGGCGGGAGGGGGGAAAACGATAATATCTCCCCGCTGGGGTTCCCCAAACATGTAAGAAACCTTGTTTACCAGCAGGCGTTGTTCATTTTGAAGAGTGGGGTCCATGCTGGTGCCGTCTACTATAGAGTAAGACAGGGTAACTTTGGATATTCCGACTATAACCAGGGCTACCAAGATTATACCGGCAAGTTCCAACAGAAGGCTTTTCACGTTAGTAACATTCATCTGGGGCAAATTATACAACCTTTCGCTTATTCATTCTACAAAAAATATATCCAATTTTTATAATGCTACTAACTTCTTTTTGATTGGGGCGTTATATTATTTGAATATCAAGGAGGTAAAGATGAACAAAAAAATATTATTGCCCATAGTAAGCGGTTTACTGGTAGTTTCACTGGCTGGAGGTATAGCAGGTTGTGCTTCCGGTACCACTGACGAAACAGATAATACTGACAGCCCCGGAGTTATCTGGAGTCAGCAAAATACCGGTATCTGGGTAAATGGCAGCGGTGAAGTAACCGTAAGCCCCGATGTAGCCATTTTGACCCTTGGGGTAGAAAGCATGGGTGTGAGCATAGATGCAGCCCAGACTCAGGCTGCTCAGGCTATGAATGCCATTATAAACTCCCTCAAAGCAAACGGAGTGCTGGACAAGGATATCAAGACCAGCAGCTATTATATCTACCCTGTTACCGAGTGGACTGATAATAGGTCTACTATTGTAGGTTACCGGGTAAGCAATCAGGCTGAAGTGAAAATCCGGCAGATTGCCCAGACAGGCAGTATTCTTGATGCTGCAGTCAGGGCTGGCGGAGATGACAGCCGGGTAAACGGGTTGTATTTCTCAATAGATGACCCTGCTGCCGCTTATGAACAGGCTCGCGCCCTTGCCATTCAGGATGCCAAGGCTAAGGCCGAACAGATGGCCTCAGTGGCAGGTGTAGGCTTAGGAAAACTTATCTACATATCTGAGACCAGCAACTATATACCCCGCTGGGATTACGCCAAAGATGCCGGCATGGCAAGCTCTGTCCCCGAAGTTACCCCCATAAGTTCAGGGGAAACCACGGTGACGGTATCAGTTCAGGCTGTTTACAGTATAAAATAGCCCGGAATATCCAACTAGCTGATTCGGAGCCGCCTGAAAAGGCGGCTCCGGGTTTATAGGTTCAGAATATACTAATATCCGTCAAATCATTAGAACAAGTGCGGGTTTGCAAAAAATAAAGATTTGATGCTAGAATGCCAGCACTATGAAATATATGTCTCAGGCTTTGTCGCTTGCCAAACTGGCCATAGGTCAGGTTAGCCCTAACCCGTCGGTAGGGGCTGTTATTGTTAAAAACGGCGAAGTAGTCGGGCAGGGTTTTACCCAGCCGCCCGGCGGTGACCATGCTGAGATAGTGGCCTTGAAACAGGCTGCCGAAAAAGCCAAAGGGGCTACTTTATACGTAACTTTAGAGCCGTGCTGTCATCAGGGGAGAACCCCGCCCTGCACCGGTTCTGTCATAGCATCAGGCATCAAAGAAGTTTATATTGCTACGCTGGATGATAATCCTCTGGTTTCCGGCAAAGGCAAAAAAGAGCTGGAAGATGCCGGTATAAAGGTTCATCTGGGTATGATGGAGCGTGAAGCCCGCCAGATGAACGAAGCTTATTTCAAGCATGTTACCACCGGAATGCCCTTCGTAACCGCCAAATATGCCATGAGCCTTGACGGTAAAACGGGTACCCGTACCGGTGATTCCAAATGGATTTCCAACGAAGAATCGCGCCATTTTGCCCATTATATCCGCCATATATCAGATGTCATTATGGCCGGACTTAATACCATACTTAAAGATGACCCCCACCTGACTGCCAGAGTTAACTGCGGACGGGGCGGTACATCACACAGTCAGCCCACTAGGGTAATTATTGACGATAATGGCCGAGCGCCGTTAAGTTCCAATGTTTTTCATGTTCCCGGTAATACTATTGTGGCTGTAGCCAAAGGTCTTACCCCTGAAGAAAAACAGGCGTATGATGAGGTTGGGGCTAAAGTGGTGGAGCTGCCGGATGAACGGGGACTGGTAGACCTCAAAGCCCTGCTTCGTTATCTGGGGCAAAACGGGGTAACCAGTGTGCTGGTGGAAGGCGGCGGCATTGTACTCGGTTCGCTTTTTGACCTGAAACTGGTGGATAAAGTGCTGGTATTTGTAGCTCCTATCATTATAGGCGGCAAAGACGCCAAGATTCCGGTTGCCGGTGTCGGGGCAGAACTTATTACAGATTCAGCCAAGTTCAAGGATATTACCACTACCATATTCGGGCAGGACGTGTTGATTTCCGGTTACGTTATTAAGGAGTAACCGTGTTTACAGGCATAGTAGAGGAACTTGGGTTTTTCAAAACCCAAAACCCCGCAGGGCTACACATCGGGGCAAAGCTGGTGCTGGAATCATTAAAAGTAGGGGACAGCATCGCGGTTAATGGCGTCTGCCTGACAGTCACCCGTTTTGACAGTTCTTCATTTCATGCAGATATCATGCCCGAAACCCTTCGCCTTTCAAATCTGGGCAAACTTCCCTTCAATTCTCCCTTAAATCTGGAACGTGCCATCACTCTAAATGGGAGAATGGGGGGGCATTTGGTGCAGGGACATATAGACGGTACTGCCCGCTTGGTTTCTTCTGTACCTGAGGGCAATGCCCATGTGCTTACTTTTGAAACAGACAAAAACCTGACCCGTTATATGGTACACAAGGGTTTTGTGGCAGTAAACGGGGTCAGTTTAACTATTACCGCCTTGCAGGAAACCCGTTTTTCCGTTTCTCTGGTTGCGCTGAGCCGTAAATCAACCAATCTGGGGCTGATTAAGACGGGGGATACGGTAAACATAGAAACTGATATAATAGGTAAATACGTGGAGAAACTGTTTCGGCCGGAACGTGGCATCAGCCCGGAGTTTTTAGCCGAAAACGGTTTTTAAACCATTTGAGCTTTTCAGGGGGAATATAGTTTATGCCTAATGCCCGTGTTGAAGAAGCCATTGCCGATATAAAAGCAGGCCGGTTTGTTATTGTAGTCGATGATTACGATCGTGAAAACGAAGGCGATCTGGTGATGGCGTCTGAAAAGGTAACACCTGATGCCATAAATTTTATGGCAAAAAATGCCCGCGGCCTTATTTGTGTTTCACTTATTGCCGAAAGGCTTGAACAGCTTAAAATACCCATGATGGTAACTGAAAATACCTCGCCTTACAGCACCGGTTTTACAGTTACGGTAGAAGCCCGCAAAAAGGTTACTACCGGTATTTCGGCGGCTGACCGGGCGGCTACAGTGCAGGTTCTGATAGACCCGGCCGCTACCCGTGAAGATATCGCTATGCCCGGCCATATGTTTCCCCTGCGTGCCCGAGAAGGCGGGGTTCTGGTAAGGGCAGGTCATACCGAAGCCTCTATGGATTTAGCCCGAATGAGCGGGTTGTATCCGTCAGGCGTGCTTTGTGAAATTATGAATGATGACGGCACTATGGCCCGTCTGCCCCAGCTTGAACAAAAAGCGGCTGAATGGGGTATCAAGATAATCAGTATCAAGGATATCATTTCCTATCGCCGCCGTACTGAAAAAATGGTTAAAAAGGTAACGGAAGCAGAACTGCCTACCTCTCACGGCCAGTTTAAAGCGGTAGCCTATAAGAGTCAGTTTGATGCTGACGAACATATTGCTCTGGTAATGGGAGATATCTCCGGCCCTGAGCCGGTACTGGTAAGGGTTCACAGTGAATGCATTACCGGGGATGTTTTCGGCAGCAAGCGCTGTGACTGTGGTGAACAGCTGGATATGGCTCTTAATCAAATAGCACAGGCAGGGCGGGGTGTGTTGCTGTACATGCGGCAGGAAGGCCGTGGCATAGGTTTGCACAATAAGCTGTGTGCATATGCCCTGCAGGACAAGGGTTTGGATACAGTTGAGGCTAATCTGGAACTCGGTTTTGCACCTGACCTGCGTGAATACGGCATTGGTGCCCAAATACTGGTGGATTTGGGTTTAAGTCAAATCCGTATGCTGACTAATAATCCCAAAAAGGTGGTTGGTCTGGAAGGTTACGGCATTAAGGTAGTTGAAACTGTGCCGATTATAGTTGAACCTAACAGTTTTAACCGCCATTATCTGGAAACCAAGCAGAGAAAAATGGGTCATATACTAAACGTAGATAAGGTAAACTAAGCGAGATATATCTTAAGGAGTATGCAAAATGGGTAAAGAGTTTTCGGGTGTTTTAAACGGGCAGGGGCTGAAGATTGCTCTGGTGGTTTCCCGCTTTAACGAATTTATTACCTCAAAGCTGTTATCAGGGGCAAAAGACAGTCTGGAACGACACGGGGTAAGCGCTGACAATACTGACGTAGCTTGGGTGCCGGGCGCATTTGAAATCCCTCTGGTTGCCCAGAAACTGGCTAAGAGTGGCCGCTACGACGCCGTTGTTTGTCTGGGAGCGGTTATTCGGGGCAGTACCCCCCATTTTGAATATGTATCCAGCGAAGTTTCAAAGGGTATCGCCAGAGTAGGGCTTGATGCCGGTTTGCCGGTGATATTTGGAGTTATAACCGCAGATAGCATTGAACAAGCTATTGAGCGGGCAGGCACCAAGATGGGCAACAAGGGTTTTGATGCCGCTACTCAGGCTATTGAGGTGGCCAATCTGATGAAAAACCTGACCTAGGTAACTTTATAAACCATGTCTCCCTGCCGTACCCGGTCGCAGACTCTTACGCCAACACTATCGCCGGCTTTAGCCTCGGTAAGGTTGGCATGATTTATTTGGATAGAGTCCACTTCCTGCTCAAAATCAGTGGTATGGCCTTCTATGCGTATTGTATCCCCTACTTTGAGCTGGTCTATCAGGTCTATACCGGCCACTCCGGGATGGGCAAAATAATCGGAAACCGTACCTACCAGCAGTTCAGGCATTTCCTTCTCCGTTTCCGCCCTCTCGCTTCCAGTATAAAACCACTATTGATAGTAGGCAATACCCTTTCCAAAAAGACTGATAAATGTTTTGACATGTTCTGCTTTCTTACTTATAATGGGTTAAATCTAAACGGAGGTTTCACTTGGCAAATAAAGACAAGCCCTCCATGAAAAGAAACAGTGATGATATGAGCCTTGACGATATGAATAATCGTCTGGAGCTTTTTGATCAGCGTCTGGATAATATTGATTCGGTAGTGTCGGCAGTGGTTGAACGGGTGATGAGCCAGCCGATAACTATATCCACTACTTGCCCTCACTGCGGCAAGAATCTGGATATTGCTCTGGTAGGCAACCGCAGACCCACTGTATCCAAGTAGAAAAACTTTTGTGTATCATTTCCCCTGTGTACTTTATGGGAGGTATGTATATATGCAAATGGTAGGCGCACTCAGCCAGTTCCGTTATGATGTGTTTAAACGGCGCAATGCCTTGAATATATGGGCTAAAATAGGTCTTACTCTGGCTGCTGCCGGGCTGATTGCCCTGTCTGCCCAGATTAAATTGCCTCTGCCATGGACTCCTATACCTGTTACTCTGCATACCTTTGCCATTTTGCTCACAGCTGTTTTGCTGGGACGATGGTGGGGGGGTGCGGCTGTTGCCATATATGCAGTGGCAGGTTGGGCAGGTATGCCTGTTTTTAATGGTTGGGGCGCCGGTATAACCGCTACTGCCGGTTATCTGGCGGGGTTTGTCATCCTGTCCCTTTTCCTTGGCTATTTTTCTGACAGATATATTCGGGCACGCAGTTTTACCACTATGTTTGGCCTGATGTTATTTGCGAACTTTGCTTTGGTATATATCCCCGGTCTTGTCTGGCTCAACTATTGGTTAGTCTCTGTTTTAGGGCAACCGGTCAGCTTTGTCGCTTTGCTTTCCATGGGGCTTGTGCCCTTTGTTGTAGGGGATATAATCAAAATAGGTGTTGCTGCCCTTATTGTTAAAGGTGTTACCCCTAAGAAAGCTCTTGGCACTGAACTGGATGCCCACAAAATGGCGGGCTGGAATATCTTCTAGGTCTTATTTGACGCTAAGATGCTAAGCTAGTAAAATATGTTTCTCTTGGGCGGTTAGCTCAGTTGGTTAGAGCGCAGCGTTGACATCGCTGAGGTCATTGGTTCGACCCCAATACCGCCCACCATCTTGTACAATAGACTAAAAGCAACAGCTATTCCCTAGTACCCCCGGCAGTTCCTGATAGCCTGTTTGACGGCTCTGGTGGTTGCTCTGGCCATCATCTCACCCAGTTTGGTGTGTCCTCCTACATAAGTGTATTTGCCCCCTGTACCTGATACAGTAATTATCTGGTCTGTACCCGTACCGGTTGCCTGCCAGTCAGGGTGGGCTGCACTCCGTATATCAAGTTCCTGCAGGGCTACGTTCTTGGCCTCGGTCAGGGTTATATATGAAGATGCAAGGGTGGGTGTCTCAAGGCTTGAGCCGGTCAGCAGGATAACATTAATCGTGCCTATCTTCTCAAACTTGCCGTTACGCTCTATGCCGCTGGCTTCGTCACAGCCTATCCGCATGGCATTGGTCTTAACTCCGGCGGTGGCAAAGGCCAGCACCCAGAATTCTTCATAGGTTTCTTCCGCCCAGGCTATATTATCCTGGTCTACCCCGGTGGACAGGAATGAGACATTATCCAGGTCTGTATCGTATCTTTTAAGGACTTCTTCCAGTACTACCGAGTAGGCTGTCTGCCAGTCTGCCGAGTTGTCATGCATAAAGTCCCAGAGTTCGGGGGGGATATGGGTATTGAGTATATATTTGGCCTTACCCAGTCCTGTGCGGGTGGAGAGTATATTCCTTTCTTCCGGCAGTTCTATAACCAGAGTATTGGTGGATACTCCCAGAGCTTTATGATAGGCAATACCTGCTCTTACCCCGTGGAAGCAGCCCAGCTCTTTATAAGTATCTGTCTTAAGTTCTTGTAACACCTTGTTCCTCCAAATTATGCTTGTTTCCCCAGCCCTATAAAAAACAGCCCCCTCCCAAAAACAGGAGGGGGCTAAATCTCTTTAACTCCGCACCTGTCTTCCGTAACCACCGGAATGGCAGATACCTGAAACAGGGCGCTTTACTGGCTGGTGGTTTCCCACTCACAGTAGGCGGTACTGCTCCGGTTTTGCACCGGATTTCTGTTCCCTTTAACCCTATCAAAAGGGGAGCTTCAGGTAAGTACTTCTATTCGTTTATTAATCAAAAACTGCTTTATGATGTCTGTTTGTGCTTTCAGGTATATTCGGTTTCTCACTCACTTATTACAAAAGTCAGGCTTAGTCTCTCCCAAAAATCTATATATATGTTCACGTGATATTCACCTGGTATAAATCCTCCTGAAGGTGTTTGTAACGTTAGTTTGATGGGAAACTGGGCATGCAGATTATCCTCTATCTGTATAGGATCCAATTGGCTGTCTCGAAACCAGCGTACGTTCAGGGTCTTGCAGCACATATCATCTGACAGAGAGAAGACCAAATATATTGCCTTAGCAGATGACGGGAATATATTACCCGTAACAATCGGTCGGGCATATGGGTCCAGTGTATCAGTGACATCGGCTTGGGTGACTAGTAGCCCTAGGTCAGGGCAGGCATCCGGTATCACCTTTTCCGTTTTAGGTTCACCGCAACCGCAGCAGGTGATAGCCAGCAAGATACATAGTGCAAGCAAGGCAGATTTCATTTTTACAAACCGGTTCAGCAAAAAGTTAAGTATCATATTCAGGCTTGGGCTGATTTCGCAGCTCTTTCAGCCAGTTTATCTTGGGCTACCTTTAATAGCCATGCATTGGGATCAAGACTTTTATCTTCGTTTAAGCGCCTCTCGGCATAATGCATCTTTTCATCAGCGCTGTCCTTAAATTTAACCAGGTTAGATGTTTGGTTTTTCCACGAAAAGCCGGACACCACCCGCTGAGCTCTGCCGCCGCAACCGGGACAGCAGTCAACCGGGCTATCATCCGGTTTGCCTATTTTCTCATAGGTGCTCTGGCAAAACTGGCATCTGAATTCATATAAAGGCATTTTCCCTCACTTATGTCAGCGGCGCGGTGTTTAACCGCACCGCTGAATACTTTGATTTATTTTGCCTGGCGTCTGATTAGCTGGAAGGTAATAAGGGTAAGAACAATACTTAGTATGAACAAAACACCCCAACCGAAGAGGGCACCCTGAACAAATACCATACCTCCCAATTCTTCGCCCATCTGGGCTCCAAGCCATGAAAAACCGACAATCCATAAAACGCCGGCCACAAGCAGCATGGCCCAGTGCCACCATTTAACAGCTTTCCCGTACCCTTTGGCTACGGAATATACTGCCCAGGCTGCGGCGGCCAGACCCAGTCCCATTAGTACATTTAAAAGCATCATCCACATATTACTTCACCCCCATCGGAGTATTAACGAAACTACTGACATATTCATTGGTAGTTATCCATTTCGGAGGTTCGTAGACACCTTTATAGTTAGGAGGATTGAGATCGTCTGCATAATTTTTGGGATAGAGTGTCCGCTCAGCCCAAATAGCCACATTCTGGGATGTACCGGTAGCGTCATGAGACAGAACTTCGCGTACAAAGCGATGTACCCAGGTATTCTTCTTGGTCCACGGGCATACCGAGATACAGGCACGGCAACCCATAGGTCCGGCTCCAAGGTTCCAACCGTCGCGGCATTTAGCCAGATTGGTGCAGAAGCGGCGCAGACCATAAATCTCAAAGTCCGGCTGGTCAGCATAGCTGATAGCCTGGGTAGGACAGACCTGAGCGCACAGTTTGCAGCGGCTGCAGAACTCAGCCAGGTTAAAATCTACCGGTTTATCAGCCGCCAAAGGCAGGCTGGTAGTGATAACTGCCGGACGTACGTTGCCGCCAAAGTCCGGGGCAAGACAGTTTGAAGTGCGCCCGATTTCACCCATACCGCATTCAGCAGCGATACCTGGAACAGGGAAATCGTAACCGCCAAACGGGGAATGCCAGCGGGCGGGATAACCAAGGTATTTAAGGAATTTAACCATCTGCTGGGCTATCTGGGATGAAATATTGTAGCCCGTCCATGAGTCACCATAGTTGGGGTCTCCGGCATTTACATCCCAGCTCATTGTACCGGTTACCAAGATGGCATTGTCCCACCATTCAGGTATTTTAATAGGGGTATTCAGGCCAAAACCACGGCCGCCGGTGCCACCGCCAAGACCGCCCAAGGGGGCATGGCTATAGGCTACCCAGCCCTTGTTTAGGGGTGTTACACCTACGAAGGTTGCACCCAAATCAGCCGCCATGCGTTTGATTAACTGGCTGGCCAGTTCGGGGGATTCAAAAACAGCCCGGCGGGCCGAAACACCCGACCAGTCGTTTTCCTCTGGCGGGGTAGTTATGCTTGAAACAGGCACAGCCCGCTGAGCTTCAGACCTGGCCATAGCAATAAGCCCCTCATTGGCATTGAAACTGGCACGGCTGTCTATGCTTGATTTAAAGCGTTCTACAAGCTGAGGAAGCCAATCATACTTGTACTCTTTGTCTACATCTACCATCATTGGATACAGATCATAATATTTTTGATAGAAAGTGGACAAACCAGCCAAACCATTGGATGGCCAAGTATTGGGCATGCAGTCCAGGTCGCCTTTGGTTAAATCATAGCCGACTGCCGGGTTACTACCGGCCACTGCGTGTCCGGCACTCTTGAACCTTTCGCCATAGTACCAACGCATATCAATACGATGTATGCCGCCCACAGAGTGGTTATCCGGTAAATCAGGCCCAATTACTTCCCAGCTGAAAGGAGTAACTTTGTCTACTCTGAATGGTTCGCGGTTAAAATATTCATGACCCTGACGGTGTTCCTGGCCCTGCATGGAGAATGCAGATTGGCCCTCATGATAAGAATTCCAGTAACTGCCGGCGGCAGCCACTGATAACCCGGCCGCCCCTACTCCTGCGGCCTTGAGGAAATCTCTACGATTTACTTCTGCCATGATTCCTCTCACTTTTTGTTAATCATTTGTCTTCCCAAATACCACTCAGTCTTTCCCGAGTGTCAACGTTTCATTTCCACCTCTCTTTGGGAATGAACAGCCGTTATATACTTTAGTATCCCTATATCGTATACGAAATACATCGTATACGATACTTATCATGTACGATACACTAAACTATCTGTAAATACATCGTCCAAATGGCGTAGTACTTTATGCTGATTTTTTTGACGATTCAACTACAAGTTGATATTATTTGAGGTATTAAAGAAGTATCGGGAAGAGACTATGGAATTTAGCGACTTTTATAAATGGGATCCAAATGATGCAGCAGGACTGTTACTAATGCGCACCTGCCGGGCTATATATAAAGAACTGGAAAGGGCTTATTACCAAATCGGTATTTCCCCTGAACAGGCGGGAGTTTTTGACCAGATTGCTACTAAAGGCAAGGCTACCATAAATGACATCACCAGGCGTTTACTGAGAGAACCTCATACCATTCTCGGACTTATCAACAGGATGGAAGCCAATGGCCTGATTTATAAAGAAAAAGACCCGGATAACCATAGCATGATAACTATATCCCTGACCGAAAAAGGCTATAATACTTACCGGCAAATGCTGGATATCCGCAAAACTATGGTTAAATCTACGGCGGTTTTGACAGATGATGAACGCGGGCAACTGGAGAAGCTTCTGAAGAAAATACTGGATGCTACCCTGAAACGCTTAGATAAAAAAGGATAGGATAATTTGGCGGCGGATTGTATATAACTGGAACAATGAAACAGCAACAACTTCCCCGGCTAATCTAAATTTCTCTTCTGCGGGTGTATATCCATAATCTTCAAATCAAGTCGGTCCTATTTCCTCAAAATTCAGTGCGTTATTATGAGAAAATAGTTTTAAGCCGCGATACGGACATGTTCTGGTAAAGTCAAAATCCATCTTCTTTTGAAATACGCCCTAGATTCCGGTGATTAATTCTAATCTTCAGAATGGTTTATCCCGATAATCATCTGCTTTAGGAACAGAATATTTGTGCCGCTGGCCAGTGTACATGCAAATAAGCTTAGCGGTTTTCACATATAGTTATCGTCTTCAATAATAGTATTTTCAAATATCACTCAGAGATTATGGGCAGAGTAAATTTTACAGTTTCTCCCGGGTGATTAGTCGCATCAACCCGGATATTCCTGCCATCAAAAGTTATTATCAATTTGCTAAAGTATAAACCCAACCCAAGGCCATCTGATTTATTCGTATAGTATCAACCTTGAAGATTTTTTTTAAGTTTTATTGCTTTTTCATGACAGGCGCTTACACAATTACCGCAACCTTCACAGCGTTCCGGGTGTATTAATCTGGCTTGTTTGCTGCCATGAGCAGATACCTTAAGTCTGGATATAAAGGGCAGCTGGTTTTTCTCAAGGGCGGATAATTGGTATATCTCAAATACGCCTTTGGGGCAAACCAAGACGCATTCTCCATCCCCCTCACATTTTGACGTGTTTATTACCGGTACAAAATCACCGGGAGTGTGTTTATGGGCTTGTTCTTGCTGGTTATTTGACTTCATGTTCTACCTTTTTAAATTAAAATAGATTCATATAAATATCATTAGCCTTACTACATAACTGCAGATATTTGTTATATATCAAGAAAGCATCAAGCATTAGTTATTTTCTATCAGTCCTGATTCAAATTGGCTGTTATATAGCGAAGCGTAAAAACCGTTAGCCTCCAGCAGTTCTTTATGGTTGCCCTGTTCTACAATCGCTCCGTCTTTCATCACCAGTATGATATCTGCATTACGGATGGTGGATAAACGGTGGGCAATTATAAATGCCGTGCGGCCTTGCATCAGGTTTTCCATAGCCTGCTGTATCAGCATTTCGGTTCTGGTATCCACCGAGCTTGTAGCCTCGTCTAAAATCAAAATCTTGGGGTTGGCCAAAACGGCTCTGGCAATGGTCAGCAACTGTTTTTGACCCTGTGAGATGTTGCTGGATTCCTCGTTCATTACCATTTCATAACCATTTGGCAGGGTATGTATAAAATGGTCTATGTAGGCCGTCTTGGCCGCTGTGTAAACCTCATCATCGGTTGCATCCAGCTTGCCAAAGCGGATATTATCCATAATGCTGCCGTTAAACAGCCAGGTATCCTGAAGTACCATACCGAAGGCACTGCGGTACTCCTGTCTCTTGATATCCTGTATATTTACCCCGTCTACCAGAATAGCCCCGCTGTTTACGTCATAAAAGCGCATCAGTAGCTTAACCATAGTGGTTTTTCCGGCACCCGTAGGTCCGACAATGGCTACCCGCTGGCCGGGCTTTATGTCTGCGTTGAAATTTTTGATTATAACTTTGGTCGGGCTATAACCAAAAGACACATCTTTAAAGCTGACAGCCCCTGAAATATCCTTCAGGCTGACAGGATTAGCCGGTTCGGGGACTTCTTCGCCTTCTCCCAGAAATTCAAAAATACGCTCGGCTGCCGCAGCGGTAGACTGGAGTATATTTACAATGTTAGCGGTTTGGGCCAGCGGCTGAGTGAATGACCTGACATACTGGACGAAAGCCAGTATGTCGCCTACCTGAATGGTTTTCTGTATGGCCAGAAAGCCGCCCAGAATACATACAACCACATAGCTCAGGTTGCCTATGAAGTTCATCATGGGCATCATAATGCTGGAGAGGAACTGGGATTTCCATGATGCGCCGTACAGCTCTTCGTTCAACCCTTCAAATTTGGTTATGGATTTTTCCTCGCCGTTGAAAGCTTTCATAACATTGTGGGCGGAATACATTTCTTCAACGTGACCGTTTATATGCCCCAGATAGTCCTGTTGTTTGCGGAAATATTTTTGTGACCGGCCGACTATCAGGGAAATCAGGCCTATAGAAACGGGGACTATTATCAGCGAAGCAAGTGCCATAATCCAGTTGATAGTGAACATCATCACCAGCACACCCAGTATGGTAACTACAGAGGTAACCATCTGGGACATGCTTTGGGTTAGGGTATTGGATATTAAATCAACATCGTTGGTAACATGGCTTAAAACTTCGCCATAGGTCTTGTTGTCAAAGAATTTCATTGGCAGTCGGTTTATTTTTTCTGCTATCTGCTTGCGAAGGTCATAAGTAACCTTGATGGATACGCCGGTCATTATATAGCCCATAATATAGCTGCATATGGCACTGACTGCATACAGCCCGACCAGAATCAGTACTATATTACCTATATAAGTAAAGTCAATTCCGGCCCCCGGAGCGTTCATGACTTTACTTACCAGACCTTCAAAAAGTTTGGTGGTTGCATTACCCAGAAGCTTCGGCCCGATGATGGTAAAGACCGTACCGAAAATGGCTAATACCAGTGCAATGATAAGCGTAAAGCGATAAGGTGTCAGGTATTTTAAAAGGCTGGTCATGGTGTCCTTAAAATTTCTGGCCTTTTCACCTGAGTGTGCCATACGCATTCCGCCCATTGGGCCGCCGCCCATGTGCATGCCGCCACCCATAGGGCCGCCGCTCACCGGCATCCGGGATTGGGGGTTATTTCTGTTCTGGCTCATGCTGATAACTCCTCCATGGACAGCTGTGACAGGGCCAATTCGCGGTATACTGTGCAGTTTTCCATCAGCTCTTTGTGGGTGCCTTTCCCGACAATCATTCCATTTTCCAGCACGATAATCTGCTCGGCATTCATAACCGTATTTATCCTTTGAGCTACAATCAATACCGTAGCATTGTGAGTCTCTTTCTTCAGGGCTTTTCTCAGAGTGGCATCGGTCTTGAAGTCAATGGCGGAAAAGCTGTCATCAAAGATATATATTTCAGGTTGCTTGGCTACTGCTCTGGCAATAGCCATTCTTTGTTTCTGCCCGCCGGAGATATTTGCCCCTCCCTGGGATATGGGTGTATTGAAACCGTTTTCGGTGGTGTCAATATATTCTGTCAGCTGGGCAATCCGGGCGGCTTTCTTTAATGTGTCTGCATCGGCATTTTCGTTTCCATAAGCGATATTGCTCTCTATAGTGCCGGAGAACAAGTTGGTTTTCTGGGGAATATACCCGATTTTATCCCGCAGGTCATGCTGGGTGACATTACGGATATTGGTATTGTCTATCAAAATCTGGCCTTCTGTTATATCGTAAAAACGGGGAATAAGGTTGACCAGAGTTGATTTACCGCTTCCGGTACCGCCTACAATAGCGGTGGTTTGCCCGAGCTTGGTAGCAAACGAAATATCTTTCAGAACATAGTCATCTGCACCGGGGTATTTGAAGCCCACATTCTGGAATTCTACTTTGCCCCTGATATTTGTATCAAAGCTGACAGGTTTCTTTGGGTCTTCAATACCGGGTTCAGTTTCCAGTACTTCGGCAATGCGTTGGGCAGAGACTGTAGCCCTGGGCATCATGACGAATACCATGGAGACCATAAGGAAGGCCATAATAATCTGCATGGAGTATTGCATGAAAGCCATCATATTGCCTACCTGCATGGCACCCGCATCTATCTGATGTGCACCCACCCAGATAATCAGCACCCCGACCCCGTTCATTATCAGCATCATGGCCGGCATCATAAAGACCATAACCCGGTTGATAAACAGAGTGGTTTTGGTCAGGTCTATATTGGCTTTTTCAAATTTATTTTCTTCCAGTTGCTGCTTGTTGAATGCCCTGACTACCATTAGGCCGCTCAGCATTTCGCGGGTAACCAGGTTTAATTTATCAACAAACTTCTGGATTATCCTGAATTTGGGGATTGCCACTACGAAAATCACACCTATCATGGCCAGTATTGCCATTACGGCTGAGGCAATAATCCATGACATGGAGACATCTTGCCCCAGAGCCTTGATTATGCCGCCTACACCCATAATGGGGGCGTAGAACACAATCCGCAGCAGCATTACCAGTATCATCTGTATTTGCTGGATATCATTGGTAGAGCGGGTTATAAGCGAAGCCGTAGAAAATTTATCAAATTCACTGTTGGAATAGCTCTCTACCTTGGTAAAAACCTTACGGCGGGTATCCCGTCCGAATCCGGCAGCCACCCGGGCGGCCAGAAAACCTACGGCAACCGAAAAAGTAACACTGACCAGTGTCAGCAGCAGCATCAACCCGCCGATTTTGACCATGTAATTCATCTGCATCTGGTTGAGATCAATGCCGATAGCTTGGTATTCTGTAGCCAGGTAGCTTACATCTGACTGGGCAACCATACTTTCGGGTATGGCGGACAGGTGGCTTGCGGCACTTTGAATAATGGCATCAAGCTGTTCCTGAGGCAAACTTGCCAGTACGGAAAATATATCTGCTCCATCAGGCAGGTCAAACTGGCTGCCCAAAATATCAGTAGCCGCTCCGCTTTCGATATACGATACCATTAGTATGGGAACAGACAGGATGGAGTTTAGGCGGTTTGCGGCATTTTCATCGTCAGTGTTTAGCTTGTATATTGATTCATTTGCCAACCCAGGATAGGATTCTATGTATTGGTTATAATCAGCTGGAGATAGCAAATCTTTATCCAGTAGTGTGTAGTATCCGGTTACCGATGCCTTGTCATCACTATCCACAAACAGGAGTATCCGGTTCATTTCACTGGAACGTATGGCGGTAGGGGTTGCATTTTCAATGCCCTGCTGTTGTATGCCTACGTTTATTATCCGTGACATCAGGTCCGGCAAAGACAAGTCACTCATAGCCTGCCCAAGCAGTAGGGTAAAAATAAGGATGATAGACCAAGTAAATGGTTTGAGAGACTTAATTAGTTTCCACAAGGGATATCTCCTCCTGAATAAGCGTAATCTATCCGGTATTTGGCTACGGCATATCTTCTTTGGTAATGGGTTCAGGACTGACCTTGGTGATCAGGCTGACTAGCTCTTTCAGCTCATCAGTACTCAGGACATTAAATTTTTCGGCTATGGAGCTGAAGAAATCTTTTCTGAACTGATGTATTTCTTTTCTGGCCGCAGAGGTCAGTTTCAACTTTATGCTGCGCCTGTCAGCCGTGTCTGTTTCCCGCGTTATCAGTTTTTTGTCAATCAGGGCATCTATTAACTGGGTGATTGCGCCCGGTGTAACCGATGTTAGGCGGGCTAATTCCTTGACGGATATTCCCGAATCATCATATTTGTTAATTATAAAAACCAGCCTGGCTTGGGGGTGGCTGAGAGAGGGCTTTATAACCGAAACATCCCGCTGAACATGCCTCATCAAAGAAAACATACGTTCAAGAAGCTGCTGTAACAGTTCGTCTCTCCCTGTGTCTGCTTCATTCTGAAATTGTTGCTTTGCCATCTGCCTTTATAACCTGTCCACAATAGTTTAGTTGCTATATAATTTAGTAGCTTAACAGATATTTGTCAAATGAATGACTGGTTGCCTTAAGCAAGTTTATTATCAAGGATAATCTCGCGTAGCAGGTCAACTTTGTGTGTATTCTAAAGATTGTTCAGGGCCTTTTATATTTGGCTTTGGGGAAAACGGTTTATTTTTCCCGATATACTATTTCCATTTCCTCCAGGGTTTTATCCAAAATATTGTTGACCCTGATAATTTTGGCAGGGTCATTGTGAACGGCTATGTGCCCCATAAGTTCCCTGATTTCATCCAGATAGTTCATGGTTGTACGAATGTTTTGCAGGTACTCCTGATTCTTGGCGTTTCCCCAGCCCCATAGCCGCTCCTTGATTTTTTGGGTGGTTTCTTCCTGTTCATGCAGAAACTTTTTACCGCCATCGGTAATCGTATATATTTTTTTCCCCTCGACTTCACTTGACGTTACGTACTCCATGTCCTCCAGTAACTGTAATACCGGGTAGACGCTGCCGGTGCTGGGGGAATAAAGGCCGTGAAAACGTTCCTCTAGAGACTGAGTTACCTCGTAGCCGTGAGCTGGCTTATCTTTCAGCAAGTCTAAAATAACAAATTTCATATCGCCCCTTTTAAACATGCGGGAGCGTTTTTCAAATGAATGAGAGAATCTGTCAAAAGGATGAGAATGCCTTTCAAAGTTATGAAATGGTGAGCCAAACATATTTATTCACCTCTATAATAAGCTATAACTATATATCGTTATATATAGTTATACTCCTCAATATTTTCGTTGTCAACAGAAGAAGTTAAATATTATTGAAGCGAAATTGACAGGGTTATTTGGTTTTAGTCCCGATAATGTTAATATTTTGTATGAGTGTTTTGACTAACCGATTTGTTCTTCACGGTAAGCCGCCATACAATTTGGTATTTTTACATGGCGGACCGGGAGCAGGCGGTGAACTGGCCGGTTTGGCAGAGGACATAAGCTCCGCCAAGGGGGTTATTGAGCCTCGCCTTTACAGTCTTGGCATCAAGGAACAGCTGGAATATCTCTCTGGCATTATTACTCGGTTTGGAGACCAAAAAGTAGTTTTAGCGGGTTATTCTTGGGGGGCGTGGCTGGGTATTATGCTGGCCGGTACTTACCCTCAGCTTATTTCAAAATTGATATTGGTGTCCTGCCCGCTGTTTCAATCGGCAGAGGCAAAGAACATTATGGATACACGCCTGAGGCGGATGGATGAAGGTCAGAAAAATAAATTGGCAACATTAACCCGGTTTCTGGCTGAAGCTGAAAATGATGCTATGGCTGATGAGTCTTTGGCCGAAATAGGCAAACTTGTTTTACAGGTGGATGCATACTCACCCTTATACTTGCCTGATGCGTTTTTAGAGTGCAGTTACAAAACTTATAAATCCATCTGGCAGGAAGCACTCAAATTAAGGCTGGAAAACAAGTTTGAAGAATATCTGTCTGCGGTGAAATGCCCGGTAGTTGCCATACATGGGGATTACGACCCTCATCCGGCCCGGCCTGTTTTAGATTATTTGGCAAACCATCTGGAAAGATTTTCGGCAGTTTTGCTTAAGCGTTGCGGGCATTGCCCATGGCAGGAGAAATATGCACGGGAAGAATTTATAGCTTGTCTCCAAAAAGAGATCTGATATGATTGCGAATGCTGTAAATTGACGGTTAATCTGATGGGTTTGTGCTAGGGAAAGACCTTTAAAAATATGGCAGAATAACTGCCGGGTTATTCTTGACTTATGCCTGATGCTTGTTATAATGCAACTAGGTAGAACTAAGATGAGTTGTCTAAATACCATAAAGCAATCCGGCTACAAACTTACTCTCCAGCGCAAGCTGGTGGTTGATGTTATCCATTCCGTTTCTGCCCATTTGACTGCCGAAGAGATAATAAACAAGGTTCAGGAAAAATTTCCGGATATTAACCGCTCAACAGTCTACCGCACTCTGGATTTGCTGGAGAGTATTGGTTGTGTGGTTAAAAGCAAGATAGACGACCAAACTATCTATCACCATTCTGATGAAGGACATCATCATCACCTGATATGCAGCCGGTGTGGGCAGCGGATAGAATGCAGTGACGATATGTTGGCTAAACTCCGCAGGGATATTCAGGCCAAATACAGTTTTTCCCCGAACCTTAGCCACATGGTTATAAACGGTATTTGCGCTGATTGCTGCAAATAAACTCTGACTGGACTGACATATCCATTTAGATTCGCAGGGATATATTTTTAAGCTTGATAAAGAAGGGGCGGAAAGCTTGTTTTCCGCCCCTTTAATTTATTTGATTTTGCTAAAGGTTATTCTTTGGGTATTACCAGCGTAAGGTCATGGTGAATGCGTTTTAATTTACCTGTTTTTACCATCCCCTGGCTGGCGGGGCTATACCCAGATTTAGCTGGATAAAATAGCTCTGGCCGGGGTTCATGGAAGTACCACGGGTGTCTATGCGGTAGTAAATATTTTCTATAAGGTTGGAGGGGCTGGCCGGAAGCAGCCCGTTTGAACTGCTGGAAAGGGCTACCCAGATATTGGTAATATCGCTGCTGGTATTAGTGAAGCCTGACCCGTCACCGGCGCTGTTATTAGAATAGTCAGTGCAGACATGTACCCCTTGGCTGGGAGTTGCCATACTTCCCCAATCAGTGTAGACCCCGTCTGTTACCGAGAGCTGGCTTGATGCGGCGAAGGTATTGGCGGAGAGTGTACTGACGGGAGAAATAACCAACAGGGTGGGGAATAACAGGGCAAAAGTGAGCGCTAAACGGCTAAATAGTTTCAGGCCTTGCTTCAAAATCATAGCTCATACTCCTTATCATGGTTAGGCTGAAATATTTACTTTTAAATTAACAGTAGTCACAAATAGACTTGTTTAAACATATTTCCATTATATGGCTATCTTCATTGTATTGCCAGAGGCAAGGTAAAGATATAGCCAATATGTTTGAAGCAGAAAAAATCCGGTATCATTTCCCGTTAAGGTGCTTGAAAGGTATACGGGTTGGTCAAGGGTGCAATTCCCCTGCGGCGGGGATTATTTTCTCAAATTTGCGGCAGATAACTCTGACATTCAGGTATAAAATTTGAAAAATGACTTAGAATATTTAAATAACTGCCTGCAAACTTTGAAAAGTGAGTCTGGGTCATGGTATTCTATTGCACATTGGCGCTGGGCAGAAAAATACCGTGGGGGAAGTTTTTCTATTTTTCCCGTGACAATCTTCCCTGAGCGGACTTATCAGCCTCTTTGCCCACAAGTAATTTACTAGAGGAGAAACGTGGACAAAATCAAGCTATTTTTCAACCCTAAGAGTGTAGCTCTGGTAGGCGCAACAGACAAGGAAGGTTCTACCGGCAAAATCATCCTTCAGAATCTTATAAAAGGTAAAGACCGAAGGGCTGTTTATCCGGTAAACCCGAACCGTGAATCTGTACTGGAACAGAAGTGCTATCCTACTCTGAAAGACTTGCCCGAAGTACCTGATTTGGTGCTGGTGGTGGTCCCTGCCAAGTTTGTACCCCAGGTTATTGAAGACGCCGGCAAAGTGGGTACCAAGTCTGTTATCATTATTTCGGCTGGCTTCAAAGAGGTTGGGTCTGAGGGCAAAGCCCTTGAAGAAAAGATAGCCGAGATTGCCAAGCAGTACGGTATCCGCATTATTGGCCCCAACTGTATGGGTACCATGAGCCCCGCAAGCGGTTTCAATGCCACTTTCGCCCGCATGGAAATGCCCAAAACCGGCAATGTGGCCTTCCTGTCACAGAGCGGCGCTTTGGGTTCAGCTGTGCTTGACTGGGCTATTGCCCGAAATGTAGGTTTTTCCGGATTTGCTTCCATCGGCTCTATGATGGATGTGAACTTCGGTGACCTTATTGACTACTTCGGTACTGACGAAAATACCAAGAGTATTATTGTATATCTGGAAACCATGGGCGAAGCCAAGAAATTCATGAGTGCCGCCCGCGGTTTTGCCCGCACCAAACCCATTATCGTTATCAAGCCCGGCCGTTTTGAAGAGAGTGCTCAGGCCGCCAAATCCCACACCGGCTCAATGGTGGGGAATGCCATGTTTGTAGACGCTATTTTCCAGCGTGCAGGCGTGGTTCGGGTGGACAATATCGGTGACCTTTTCAGCTGTGCCGCTATATTAAATACCTCAAATCTGCCCAGGGGGGCAAATCTGGCTATTGTAACCAACGCCGGCGGTCCTGCCGTATTGGCTACGGACTCGCTGATGGAACAAAAAGGCAAATTGGCTCACATATCTGACGAGACTGTTACCGCCTTGAATCCGGTCCTGCCTCCTTCGTGGAGCAAAGGCAACCCCATGGATATTCTGGGAGATGCCGATCCTGAAAGGTATGCAGTCACCCTTGAAGCTGCCATCAAAGACCCCGGTGTGGATGGTGTAGTGGTTATTTATACTCCTCAGGGTGCGGCTAATCCTCTGGATATTGCCAAGACTATTGTCAAAATTGCCAAGAAGAGCAAAAAACCGGTGCTTACCTCATGGATGGGTGATGCCAACGTGGCCGAAGCCAGAAAGCTGTTTTATCAGCACAATATACCCAGTTTTGAATTTCCCGAAGAGGCGGTTAAGGGCTATATCTTCATGTACCGCTATGCCCGCGGCCTTGAAAATCTGTATGAAACCCCCGAAGAACTGGCGGTGGATGTAGACCCGTCCAAGGAATATATACGAACCATTCTCAAGAAGGTAGCCAGCGAAGGTCGCACCCTTCTTTCCGAAACCGAGTCTAAAAAGTTTCTTCAGGCTTATGGCATTGATGCTACGGTGCCGTTCTTGGCACGTGATGCCAAAGATGCTGCCCAGATTGCTTCCGCCCTGCGTTTCCCGGTGGTTATGAAGATTGCCTCGCCGGATATTTCCCATAAGTCAGATGTGGGCGGGGTTATCCTTGGTCTTAAAACCGAGGCCGAGGTGGAAAAAGCCTTTGCCACCATGATGGAAAACGTGAAAGCTGCCTGTCCTGCGGCCAATATTGAGGGTGTAACCCTGCAGCGCATGGTAGACAAATATGACTACGAGCTGATTATCGGCTCAAAGAAAGACCCTGTGTTCGGGCCGGTTATCCTATTTGGTTCCGGCGGTATTGAAGCCGAATTCCAGAAGGATGTGGCGGTAGGCCTGCCGCCCCTCAATCAGGTGCTTGCCAGACGGGTAATGGAAGGCACCAAAATATACGAGATGCTTTACAAGGGCTTCCGCACCAAACCCCCGGCAAACCTGCGTTTGCTTGAAGAAACTCTGGTGAAGTTCTCCAATTTGCTGGTGGATTTCCCTGAAATTATGGAAATTGATATTAACCCGCTGGCACTGCTTGGTTCAGAGGCCATTGCTCTGGATGCCCGTATAATAATAGATGAAGAATATATAAAGAACCCGACGGGTGACCATAACCACCTTATCATTACCCCGTATCCGGCCAAATATATCAAGCCCTGGCATACCAAGGACGGGCGTGATGTTATCCTGCGGCCTATCCGCCCTGAAGATGAGCCTATGGAAAAAGCCCTGCTGGAAGGTCTGTCAGAAGAATCTTCCCGTATGCGCTTCTTCCATATACTCAAGGATATCAACCATGCCTTGCTGGTGCGTTTCTGCAATATAGACTATGACCGTGAAATGGCCATTATTGCCGAATATAACGACAAGGGCAAAAAACGCAACGTGGGTGTAGGCCGTCTGATTATAGACAACAACGGTCTGAGCGGTGAATTCTCAATACTGGTGGCTGATGATTTCCAGCACCATGAACTGGGGGCTAAACTGCTGGATATGCTGATTGGCATTGCCCGCGAAAAGGGTTTGAAGAATTTCTACGGTGTGGTACTGGCTGAAAACGTGGTTATGCTGAACCTGTGCAAGGATTTCGGTTTTAACGTTAAGAAAGATAAATCCACCGAGTACAAGGTTAATCTGGAACTCTAAGACCAAAACCAGACATTATTGCTTGAAGGCGGCTCCGGTATCCGGAGCCGCCTTCTTGGTTTCATTTGGTAATAGAGGAATAGCTGTTTTAGATAAAGTCAGGTCTTTTATTCTGAACCTATGCGTAGTATGATGTAAAATACTTGGGTTGCATGGATACAGATTGTATTTTTATCTTTGCATATATCTGAAAACGTAAGGGATGGCCATGGACAAAATAATCATGAAACCCAACAAATCCTCTCCCAAGATAGGGCATTGCACTTCTCCAGTCAGGATATTTTTGGCGGATGACCACCAAGTTGCCAGAGAAGGGCTGCGAAAGGTACTCTGTTCCGAAGCAGATATTGAAATAGTGGGGGAGGCTGATAACGCTTCAGATGTACTTAGGCTAGTAGAAGAACTAAAACCGCAAGTTGTGTTAACGGATATCAAAATATCCGGCCTTGACAGTTGTGAGCTGAGCCATAAGCTAAAAGGGGTATATCCTCCGGTCAAGGTTGTATTCCTGACCGGCTACGAAGCGGAACCATATGTGACTGAAGCTTTGTATAACGGCATAAATGGCTTTTTGACCAAGGACTGTCCGCTTGAACTTCTATCCAATGCTATTAGGGTAGTAGCTTGCGGTGGCAGCGTCTGGCAGGGGGATTTGCTTGAAAGTGCCTCTAAAAATTTTGTCAAATTTGTAAATGCCAAGGCTGAGGGCCGAAGTCCTGCCGGTGAATATTCGTCAGCTACTATCAATGTTATACCTCAGGATGTACTTTCTCCGCGTGAACTTGAGATACTTATTATGGTGGCACGCGGTTATACCAATAAGGAAATCAGCGTTAATTTGGATTATGCTGAAATTACAATCAAGAAATATGTAAAAGGTATTATGACCAAGCTTAATGTCTCTAACCGGACTCTGGCAGGCATTGCGGCTGCCAAATTTGGTCTTGTTTAGCTGTTTTTATCTGGGTAATTGAAAGTTTAGGTTTATCAGTAAAAGGGGGAAGCAAATTTGCTTCCCCCTTGGTATATAAGTTCAAATGGTGGTTATGGAGTGGCTATAGAGATATATTTGTGACCGACCATATTGAATACTGCTTTGCCATTTACCATAGTAATGGAGTTTACCGAAAGTCCGGGTATATGGTTAAGGATACCATCGGTCAGGGTGATAAGTTTGCTGGTAAGTTCATCCAAAGCTGCCTGGGGTATAGAAAACCTGCCCAGTTCAAACTTTTCCACCTGTAAAGACAGGTGATTATTGGTCATGGAGGGTGTGCATTTGACATAAAAAGCCGGATTAGACAAGAAGTAACGGCTATATTTATCCCAATATTGGGAAATTTCAGAGTTGCCGCTGCTGGCGGTAATAAAATCTTGGATTACTTTTATATCAAAAATGCCTGAACATTCTACAGTCCCGTCACTGTTTATTCTTACCTGAAAGTTCTTTACCGGTTTGTATTTGTAATCTGTTTGGTTAACGAAAGCGGTTAATTCCTCTGAAGTGTAAAAGGTATTAACTACGCGGGAACCCGAAAAAGTAAGGCTGTCTGCCGGAAGGGTGTCAGACGGCAAAGCACTCACGGTGACGCCGCTTTTGGTAACCATGGTTTGATAGTCCTGGCTGGTGGCGGTTATGCCCAGATCACGCGGTTTGTCGGAACCCATCAGGCTGGAAACACCCGGCATTATACCCAGATAACCCATAACCAGTACTGCGGCGACAAGTAAAAGTACTATAAATGTTATAACAGCAGTGATAATACCTTTTACCATCTGTTAACCCCCCTGTTCGTTATAATCTTTAAAGACGAAGGGATTATACGTGTTCCCGTTTAGTTATTCAATAGGCAGAGCGGATATTTATATTTTAGCCACACGGGTGATTGAAGGCGCGGCTTTTTGATGTTAGGCTTATACTGACGGATATGAGTTATCTGAAGAATATTAAAACATACCTGACAACCTACCGCTGGACTTGGGTACTGATAGGCGGGCTGGGTTTGTTTCTGGGTGCGGAACAGCTTATAAAACTGACGCATGGGACTAATTTTTTGCCGTTGCTGGTAGTTCTGGGTGCATTCATCATGCCGGTGACTTTTGTGGTGTTTATTTATGAACGTTTACCTCTGGCTAACATAACTATTCGTTGGGTGCTGGCCAGTTTTTTTGTCGGCGGTATGATTGGGCTTTTAATGGCAGGTATGCTGGAATATGCCACTGGCTCCAGCCTGAGCCCAGCCGGACTACTCCGGGTAGGAGTTATAGAAGAAGCTGCCAAGCTGATATTCCCTTTGCTGCTTTTTTGGGGCGGCGGTTTCAGGGCTGAGGCGAACGGGGTTCTGTTTGGAGTAGCAGCCGGCATGGGTTTTGCAGCGTTGGAAACTATGGGTTACGGGGTGGTCAGCCTTATCCAGAGTCAGGGGGATATAAACCTGTTGGAACAGGTGCTTCTTTTCAGAGGGCTGTTATCTCCTGCCGGGCATGCCGCCTGGACTGGCATAGTCTGTGCTATCCTGTGGAGACAGCGCGCCGAATATGGCAGAGGGCCTGTAAATATGGCGGTTATAGGGGCTTTTATATTGGCAGTGGGTCTGCATATTGTCTGGGATATAGCCAGTGGATTGAATCTGCCCGTTGTCTGGGCGGTAATCGTATTATTAACGGTGGCCGTTTTAAGTTTGCTTTTACTCATTCGGGCTATACGTCATGCCCGATACCAGTTGCGAAGGGGTAATTCAACTGTTTAAACTGGTGGCGGTGTTTTCTTCCTTTTATTTTTCAGGCGGCTTACGATTTGCTGGACAACGAATGTACCTATATAAAGAACTGTTAATCCGCCCGTGAAAATAATTACCATTTGGACTGAATTCAGGGTGAATACCTTGCCTACAACTGCCCCGAAGATAACATACAGGGCATCGTAAAAAATACCGGATATCAATACCCCCAACATAAGTACCTTGGTTTTGCGTTTGGCTCCCATAAGCAGGGTCAGCGGTATTCGGAGCCACATAAATCTGCCTACAGCTATTGCAAAGGGTGAATACAGGTTTACCTTCTGCAGAGCCGGTGATTCAGACATTTTCTTAAGAGGGGTTCGGGTACGAAGGAAGGTAATGAATCTTTCAATAGGGCCGCTGCCCACCCTCCCCAAACGTGACAGAGCCAAAGCTCCTATTTGGCGGCCAGCCTGAGCCACCAGTATCAGCAGGATAAGAAGCCATATGGAAAGTTCTCCATTGGCTACCTGATAGCCGCCCATCAGCCAGACTGTTTCTAAAAGATATGGCACAGTGAGGCCCACTGTTTCACTGATAAAACAAATGCCAAAAAGAATCAGCAAAACCAACAGATTGAATTCGGAGAGCATGGCAACACCCTGGGTAATTAGCGCTTCAAAATCCATCAATAATCCCTAAGAGTAAGCATCCAGCCCAAGCAATTCGGGTACAGTTACAAATTTGTAGCCCTGCTGGAGCAGGTTTGATATCAGGCTGTCCAGGACTTTGATAGTCAGCTGGCAGTCAGATTGGAGGCTATTGGCGTCTATACCGTAACCATCATGGAATAATAGTATGCAGCTGGGGCCGCTTTTATCAAGTATTTTGGAGATGGCATTGTCAGTTTCGGCCAGGCTTTTGCCCTCCACTGCATATCCCCAGCTGACAGTTGTTACATTCATTTCATTGGCGGCCGCTAGTTCCCAGGGAGACCGTTTTCCGTATGGCGGGCGGTAAAGACAGGGGGTAACACCGGTATATTTACAGATAGTTTCGGCACACCTTAGCATATCTTTTGCCCCGAAATCAGACAGGGCATGGTTGGCGTCATGGCTGTACGAATGATTGCCCAGTATATGCCCACGCTCAAGTATTTCCCGGGTTAGCTCAGGGTAAGTCTCTACGTTTTTGCCCACCACAAAAAAGGTGGCTTTTATACCATATTTATCCAGTATAGCCAGTATTTCGGGGGTGTACTCGGGATTGGGGCCGTCATCAAAGGTCAGGGAGATAGTTTTGCTCTCACCTTCCCCTTCAAAATAAACCTTGCCGAACAGTTGCGAAGATGGGCTGGCGTATCCCCAGAACAGTATGCCCACTAAACCGAATATCGGCAAAGTATTTTTGACTGAACGGAAGAACAGGGGACTGCGGTATAAACGGCGGAAAAACCGGTTTATATACTGTAATACCCAGCCGGTTACCATGGCTATATTTTTAAATACGTCACGCAGTATCCTGAGGAATGGTTTTTTTACTCTTCGGGCAGAGGTGACGGCTATAAGACGGCGGTCAAGAAGTACTTTGCCTTGTCTACTCAGGCGGGTGGATATATCATATTGGTCTGCCGAAAAGGTAGTGACATGGTAGCCGCCGATTCTTTCAAATACATGGCGTTTAAAGGCAAAGTTAGCCCCTGAGATAAGCATGGGGCGGCCATGGAACAGGCAGGTATAAGCATTACATACCAGACGCAGTAAATATTCCAGAAATGCCCACCATGGAGGGTCTGCATAACGGTAAATACCGGCCACTGCTACTGCAGAAGGTTGATGTTTAAAATCTGCATATATGCGGGAGAGCCAGTCCGGGGGGTAAATGGTATCGGCGTCTGCCTGAACGATTATTTCGCCTGAGGCGGCTGCCGCACCTATCTGCCGGGCATAAAAGGCGCTGTGCTTTTCGCAGTGCAGTATTTTTACGGGGTATTTGCGGGCAACCAGTGCGGTTTTGTCTATGCTGCCGTTGACTACTACGATGATTTCATAGCTGTCAAAGTCCTGTCGGCAGATACTGTCGAGACAACGGGGAAGAAACTTCTCCTCATTGCAAGCAGGCAATACAACGCTGATCATACGGTGTTATTATAGCCTATATGTCAAAATATGTCATAGCTGAGGGATGTCAAGAATTGTAAAAGACTGGCTCGCGGTCTTTCGGGTGGCAGTATTAAAATCAAAAATGAGAATGGCGGGTTTTTCCCCGAAGTAAACCAGTTTTTCATGCCCGTCTTCAACTACCACGCTTCTGGCCTGAGTGAAATCCACCTGCTGTTCCCGGCCGGTGCGGTTGCAGACCCAGAGCGGCAGTCCTGTTTCGGTGGAACGTTTCTTCCAGCGTTCTTCCGGCGGGTATTTATTTCCCCAGGCGGCGGCCGCAATAAGAAGTTCGGCACCTTGTTCGGCCAGCACTTTAGTATGTTCACTGTCATAGGTATCTGCACAGATAAGCATACCCAGTTTGCACCCGTCCATTTCAAAGACTGAAAGACTGCTGCCGGGGCTTGACCAACCTTCTTCGGCACCGGGGTGTATTTCTATTTTGCAGTGTTTGCCGGCCAGTTCACCCTTTCGGTTTACAGCAAACAGGCAGTTATAACATTTGCCGCTTGACAGGTCTTTTTCAGGGTAGGAAAGGAATAATCCTATGTCTAAGGTTTTACATAACTCCATTATCTCTTTAAGCCACCGGTCAGGTTGAGGGGATATCCATTTTGTACCTATGGTTTCTTCAAAAAAATAGCCCGAAACGGCCATTTCCGGAGTCAGCACCCACTTTGCCCCAGCCTGAGCGGCTTTGCGGAGGGAACGTGAGATTAAGATACGATTGGCTTCAATATCTGCGGTTTTTGGTTCAATATGCAGCATGGCTACTTTGAAAATGCTCGCCATTAGTAGTCTATTCCTTGTCTTGCATCCACCCCTTTTTCAAAAGGATGTTTGCGGTTAACCAGTTCGGTTACCTGATCCGCCAGCACTACCAGACGGGTATCCGCATGGCGTCCGGTCAGTATCAGCTCCACTTTTTGGGGTTTGGATTTTACCAGTTCGACCACATCTTCAATATCTATAAGTTTCCAGGCGGAGGCGGTGTTTATTTCGTCCAGCATGACCACATCGTATTCACCACTGGAAATTACCCGTTTTGCCTCGGTAAGGGCTTGTTGGGCGTAATCCAAATCTGCCTGAGTGGTATACTGGGGGCCCATAAAATCACTGCGGCCGAAAATAGCGTAATCTATACCCGGCAGACGCTTGAGTGAGTTATATTCGCCGCCTTCGTGAATACCCTTCAGAAAAAAGACTATATAAGACTTTAGCCCATATCCGGATGCCCGCATGACTGTACCCAGTGCCGCCGAAGTTTTGCCGCGGCCGTCTCCGGTAAATATCTGGACAAGCCCGGTATTATATTTATTGATCTGTTGGGTACTGTTCACTTTTTAACTCCTGCAAATATTCGGGTGGGTATTATTTACATCCAGACAATGGCTATGCATATGCCTGCCCAGATAAACATACCGGTTTTATATAGCCTGGCCGCTCCAGTCAGGCATAAGGTGCTGAGCGGGCGGAGAGATTTACCCATAGTGTAGCATCTGGACTTTTCCAGCGAAACATCCAGAGCCCCTGCCATGGCGGCCATTGGCCAGCCTGCATTGGGGGAGGTGGTATTGGCGTGGTCCGAGATAGCAGACCGAAGTGCCTGTTTGTAGTTTTGATGAAGAATAAACGCCCCGATTACAAAAAGCAGGGCGGTCAGGCGGGCTGGAACAAAATTTGCCACATCATCCAGCCTGGCGGCAAATTTGCCCAGATATTCGTACTTTCCATGATAACCTATCATGCTATCCAGCGTATTTATAGCCCGGTAGGCAAATGCTCCCGGTACCCCTAGGAATATAAAGTAAAACAGAGGTGCAACAAAAAAATCGCTGGCATTTTCCGAGATAGAGCGTATGGAAGCTGAAATAACATCTTCACGGCTGGGCCCGTCTTCGGCGTGGGGTACTGTGCCTAGCAGGGTTTCCAGTTCTTTAGGGGGTGCGCCGCTGCGGTTTTTTTCCAGCAGTTTCTTTATTTTCAAAGCTATTACCCACTGCTCACGCAGGCAAAAGGCGGGTTTAAGTATCAGTCCTCCCGCAAGTACATAGAGTGCGGTGTTAAATTCTTTGAGGTAACCCAGAATAAAAAATACAGCGGTAAAAGCTACACTCACGGTTAGTATGCTCAAAAATGCCCCGTAAATGAACTGGATTTTAGGGTTACGGGACGGGCTGAAGCGGTCCAGTAACGAGATAAATTTGCCAAGCCAAACTACCGGATGAAGGGGCGCAGGGTATTCACCCATTACAAGGTCTAAGGCAAGTGCAAGCACAATTATATATACAGTTTCCACAGTTATCTAAAATCTATACCTGATTAACATTTTAAAGATGGGTTGTTTGCTTAGAATAGCCGTTTTACCTCAAAGAAGAGGTCTTTTTTATCCAGATTGTCAGTGGTTTGCTGGGTGCAGGTAACGGTATTGAGGTGTTTTTTAGCCAGAGCCACTGCCTGGCTCATTTCTTCCGGGGTGGCTCTTCGCCATGTATTGTCACCGCATTCAAAATAGGCATCTATCCTGAGTGGGATATTCGGGCTGAGTCGGGCAATATGCCTGGCAATGGCTTCTGTTTCAGCCATGTCTATATAACCGGGTATGAATACCATTTCGGCCCTTAGCTTTTTACCCGAACGGAAAATAGTCTCAAAGTTTTTCAGCATTTTGGTATTGGGTACTTCAGTGTAATCCAGATAAAGTTCCGGAGTAACTGCTTTCAGGCTGAAAACCACCTCGTCCACATTGGCAAGGTCAGGCAATTTCAGTCCGTTGGTATTCAGGGTGATATAGACGCCAAACTCTGATTTGAGGCGGCGGCATATCTCCTCAAAATGGGGGTCGATGGTGGCTTCCTGCCCTTCAAACAGGACCTCTTTGAGCTCTACTTTACGCAGGGTTTCCATAATGCCATTCAGACTCAGGAACGATTCAGGACCACGGGGCGGAGCTAAATGAGGGTCACGGGCAACCACGTCCAGATTTTCTTCCAGAGCCAGACAGTTGATTTCTTTTTTGCAAAGGCAACCGCGGCACTTCAGGTTGCAGTTCCAGTGGAACAGGTAGGCTTTTTTGATGCCCGGTGCATAGGCTATATGATAGACGTTGGTCATATCCGGGTTGGTTTGACGGTCAGGCATAATACGCGGGGTATGAGAATTTGCAGTCATAAATGTAATATTCCTATAAAAAATTATCTAACATTATAACACAATATTTCCCCGAAACGGTTTAGAAATTTTGGATTTGCTTAATTTAAAAATGTTTTTTCAGGCTTGTAGTGCTGAAGTATTGGCAAAAAGGCAAGGGGTTGTTATTATGAATGAATAATATATAGATGAGGTGTCCGGTGGAAGAAAAAATCCTGGGTGTAGTGCCTAATTTCAAGAAGTCCAAGTCATGGGGCAGGTGGGATACATACTCTCTGGTGGTTACTGACCAGAGCTTTATATTTGCTATGATGACCAGCCAGATGGTGAAAGATGCAGCGGCGGAAGCCCAGAAAAGCGGCAAGGAGTCCGGCAAGGGTTTTTTTGCCCGCTGGGGTGACCAGATAAAAAGCGGATTTATTCTTTATAAAAAGTATTATAACATGCCCGCCGAAGCTATACTGGATGAGAATAAAGACAACTTTCAGTTGCTTATTGCCAATATTTCACGGGTAACTATCAGGAAGAAGACCGGTGATGAGAATCAGGCGGATACTACCGAGATAAAGATAGAGGCTGTAAGCGGCAAGCAGGAATACTTTATTGATGGCAGCAGCAAGGAAATGATAGGTTTGTTTGAAGCTGTACTGGGAGATAGGCTGGATGTAAAGAAGGGGATTTTTGGTCTGGGTTAACGTTATCTATCCAAACCGGTTTAATGCGTTGAAGGGGGATTAAAGCCCCCTTCAATTGTCTAGCAATATATAACACATATTTATATAGGTAAAGATGCTCCTAGTCACCCAGAGGCAGGCTGGACAGATACCGTTCGCCGCTGTCCGGCATGATGGCGACGATAAGCTTGCCTGAGTTTTCTGCTTGTTTGGCTGTTTCCAGTGCCGCCCAAAGTGCCGCTCCGGAAGAAATACCAGCCATAATCCCTTCTTCGCGTGCCAACCGGAGAGCCATGTTGACGGCTTCTTTTCCGGGTACCCTGATAACTTTATCTATCAGTTCCAGAGAGAGTATGCGGGGTATAAAGCCTGCCCCTATGCCTTGAATAAGGTGAGGCTGAGGTTCGCCACCAGAAATTACGGGTGACTCAGCCGGCTCTACCGCTATTATCCGTATAGATGGTTTGGCTGCCTTTAGCCCTCTGGCGATACCACTTATGGTGCCACCGGTGCCTACGCCTGCCACCAGTATATCCACTTTGCCGTCTGTATCCCGCCAGATTTCTTCGGCAGTAGTTTTATAATGGCTTTCAGGATTAGCCGGATTTTCAAACTGGTTCGGTATAAAGGCTTGGGGCAGTTTAGCCTTAAGTTCGGCCGCCTTTTCTATAGCCCCCTGCATGCCCAGTTCTGCCGGGGTGAGCACCAGCTCTGCTCCCAGCAGACGGAGTAAACGCCTGCGTTCCACCGAAAAGTTTTCAGGCATGGTGAGCATCAACCGGTAACCTTTGGCAGCGCAAACGGCAGCCAGAGCTATGCCGGTATTGCCGCTGGTTGACTCTATTACGATACTGCCGGGTATAAGCTTGCCTTCCTGCTCGGCCTTTTTTATCATATACAGAGCCGGACGGTCTTTGGCACTGTGGGTGGGGTTAAACGATTCCAGTTTGAGTATAATTTCTGCCTTTAGCCCGCTGCCTATCTTATTTAAACGTACCAGCGGAGTATTGCCTATAAGTTCTGTAATGTTTGACGCAATGCCGCGTCCATTATGGATATTATATTTAGATGTTCTATTTTCCATACCAGAATCCCTTCAGCTTGATATTCGAAAACTCGGTATAAATAGGATTGTCGGGCATGGCCGCGGGTTTGTCAAGAATGTTTTAAAAATAGCATAATGCGTGTTATACTACTATTTTATTATGAGTTTATTGTCGGTAATATTTATCGCTCTGGGACTTTCGGCAGACTGTTTTGCCGTATCAATCGGCATAGCATGTACCCATGCAAGCATTAAAAGCCGAGTTATATGGCGGGTGGCCGGTACTTTCGGTTTATTTCAAGCGGGTATGGTTGTTATCGGTTTTTTTGCCGGCCTGAGTGTCATAGATATTATTTCTGCTTTTGACCACTGGATTGCTTTTGGCCTGCTGTTATTTATCGGTGTTCGCATGATATACGAAGCTCTGCAAGGAGAAGATGACCAGGAGCTGGTAAAACTTGACCTTACCCGGGGGCTTGGTTTACTGGGAGTAGCGGTAGCTACTTCTATAGATGCATTGGCAGTTGGCTTGGCGTTTGCGGTGGAAGAAACCAATATCGGGCTTGCAGCTTTGCTGATAGGTTTGGTTTCACTGACTGTAAGTTTTCTGGGTTTTAAACTGGGCAATCGCATTAGCTTTATGGCTAGCCGTTGGGTTGGTGTAGCAGGCGGGCTGGTACTGGTTTTTATAGGTCTAAAAATACTGGCAGAACATACCCTGGGTTGGGACATATTACTGTAATGCAGGCGAAATGATTGCGAAATAATAATGGTTTATTTTGTCTGATTTAGCTTGCGCAGTATTTGACAAGCGATTATCTAAGTGCTAATTTATATAAATACGGAAGTTATATACCGTATGTAGGGGTAAGTATGAAAAGGGTACAGATTAAAGAAGAACTGTGTATGGGCTGCGGCCTGTGTCGCGTAGCCTGCCAGACCGAACACTCGGTCTCTCATGACGTTATTAAGGCCGTCAAAAAGGAAAATCAGAAGCCCAGAATACGGGTGGAACGCAAGGGAGAGATAAGTTTCTCTGTACCCTGCCGCCACTGTGACGAACCATGGTGCGCTTATTCCTGTATCAGCGGTGCTATGACCCGTGACCCCATAACTGGAATTGTTTCCAGTGATCCTGAAAGATGTATCGGCTGTTGGACATGCATTGTGGCCTGCCCGAACAGCGCCCTTATAAAAGACAAGGCAAACCATGTGATTCTCAAGTGCGATCTGTGCGGCGGTAAAGAAATACCTGCCTGCGTGGCTAACTGCCCGAATGAAGCCTTGGAACTGATTGACGGCTAAAGAGTTAGTTAAACGATGATTGCGCTTGTTGATTACGGAGGGGGTAACCTGAAGAGTGTGGCGAATGCCATACACGCTTTGGGATATGAGTTTACCCTGACTTCAGACCCGAAAGAGATTCTTTCAGCCCAGGCGGTTATCCTGCCCGGAGTAGGTGCAGCCGCTGACACGGTAGCCGGTCTGCGGGCAAAAGGGTTGGATGAGGCTATAAAAGAGCTGGTAAAGAGGGATATTCCCCTGCTGGCTATATGTGTGGGTATGCAGGTGCTTTTTGACTCCACTGAAGAGGGCGGTCAGACTAAGTGCCTTGGTATTTTGGCGGGTGAAGTAAAACGCCTGCCTGACGGGGTAAAGATACCCCAAATGGGCTGGAATCAGCTGAAGCAAAGGGTTTCCCACCCTTTATTTGAAGGTATTCCTGACGGGACAGATTTTTATTTTGTTCACAGTTATTATGCCAGCCCTGCAGACCGGAATATTATAGGGGCAACCACAGACTATGGAGTGGATTTTTGCAGTCTGGTTATCAATAAACGCCTAATCGCTACCCAGTTCCATCCGGAAAAGAGCGGTAGCTACGGCTTAAAGTTATATCAAAACTTTTTTAAGATGGCTCTGGGAGATAAAAAATGAAAGCCGATTATTTAATTGTAGGATGTTCTGCCGGCGGTATAGGCGCGGCAGAGGCTATTCGTGAAGTAGACCGTGACGGTTCTATTGTCATAGTGGGGGAAGAGCCTTATCTGGCATATTCACGCCCCATGATAGCCAAGTATCTTTCCGGACAGAAAACCGTGGAAAAAATACTTTTCCGCCGCCCGGAGTTTTATGCTAACAACAACATTACCTGTCTGACTGATACCAAAGTGGAAGCAGTGAATACAGCCACCCATGAAGTCAGCCTTTCAAACGGAGAAAAGATTAGTTACGGCAAACTCCTGCTTGCCCCCGGCGGCAAACCCATTGTTCCGCCTATTGACGGGTCAAACAAGGCGGGTGTTTTTAACTTTATTAATATGAAAGACGCTGTTTTGATAGACGGCTATGTAAAGGCCGAGAATGTAAAGAAAGCGGTGATTATCGGCGGCGGGCTTATAGGCATGAGTGCCGCAGATGCCTTGACCAAGCTGGGTATAGAAGTAGACATAATTGAGCTTAAAGGTCATATCCTGAATACTATTCTGGATGAAGCAGCCGGTAAGATAGCCGCTCAGACAGTCACTTCTTACGGTGTGAAATTAAATACCGGGCGGACCGTCAGTAAAGTGCTGGGTCTGCACAAAGTTGCCGGAGTTGAGCTGGATAACGGCCACCAGATAGAAAGCCAGATGCTGGTAATAGCTATTGGTGTTATTCCCCGGACAGAGCTTTTTAAAGCCGCCGGATTGGAAGTAAACCGCGGGGTGGTGGTAAATGATAATATGCGCACCAGCAACCCTGACGTATATGCCTGCGGCGATGCCTGCGAATCTTTTGACTTTATTTATAACAGCCGAAGGGTTACCCCTATTTGGCCGAATGCCTATATAGGCGGGCGGATAGCCGGTTACAATATGGCCGGCATGGATACCACCTATCACGGCGGTACAGTAATGAACTCGCTAAACTACTTTGGCATGGATATTGCCACTGCCGGTATGTCAGTATTGCCGCCGGACGCCAGCGGTCTTGAGGTTCTTTCAACTCTGACTGCCAACGGCTACAAGAAGCTGGTTTTAAATGCCGAAGGCAAGATTGTGGGCATGTTGACTCTGGGTGAAACAGATACTGCCGGCATTATCTTCGGCCTCATGCGTGACCGGAGTGATGTACGCCCCATTAAAGATAATATACTTAATGAAAATTTTGGTCTGGCCTATCTGTCGGCTGACAGCCGTGAAGAACATCTTCATGGCAACACTTCGGGCAGGGTAGCCCCGGCAGATTTCAAGCATTAGCAGGAGATTTCCATGAGAGACTTAACTAGAGTAAGCAATAGCCATTCGGACAGCAAGGTTATAGATGCCTGTTCGCTTTTTGGGGTGATGGATACCTCCGGAGGGCGTTTTTCCGGGGAAGATTTGATTATTGCTATCGGCAGTATGCATGATCGCGGAAACGGACTGGGCGGCGGTTTTGCCGCTTATGGCATCTACCCTGATTTTGCAGATGATTATGCTTTTCATATCATGTTCCTTAGCCAGAAAGCTAAAACCGAGACGGAGTGTTTTCTGGAAAAATTCCTGAATGTTAAACACAAAGAAGAAGTTCCTACCCGTGACCAGAAGGGGATTGTTAACCCTCCCATTGTCTGGAGATACTTTGTTTCTATCAGTGCTGAAAAGCGCGGGCAGTTTAGCGAAGAAGATTATGTGGTAGACCGGGTAATGTATATAAACACCTGTATAGATGATGCTTTCGTCTTTTCCAGCGGCAAAAACATGGGTGTTTTCAAAGGTGTGGGTTATCCTGAGGATATCGGCCGGTTCTTCCGTCTGGAGGAATACGAAGGCTATCTGTGGACTTCCCACGGCCGCTTTCCTACCAATACCAAGGGATGGTGGGGCGGTGCTCACCCTTTCAGCTTGCTGGATTGGACGGTGGTGCATAACGGTGAAATTTCTTCCTATGGTATAAACAAGCGTTTTCTGGAGCAATACGGCTACCAGTGTACTATGGAAACCGATACTGAGGTAATAGCTTATGGAGTAGACCTGCTGATGCGCAAGCACGGCCTGTCTGTTGAGATGGCTGCCAAGGTATTCTCCGCCCCTCTTTGGAGCCAGATTGCCCGTATGCCGGAAGCCGAACGGAAGATTATGATTACTCTTCGTCAGATTTATGGCGGTTTGCTCTTGAACGGACCATTTACCGTTATCATAGCTCATACCGGCGAAATGATAGGTATGACTGACCGTATCCGCCTGCGTCCTATGGTAGTTGGTGAATACCGATCCAAACTGTTTATTTCATCTGAAGAGTCTGCTATCAGGCTGGTACAACCTGAACTGGATAAGGTCTGGTTGCCCGTTGGGGGCGTGCCGGTGATTGGCAGTTTGAAGAATCCCATTAAAGCTCAGAAGGAAGCTACTACATGCTGAATAAGCGGGTTATTCCATGTTTAGATGTGAATAACGGACGGGTAGTCAAAGGCACCAGTTTTGTAAATCTGCGTGATGCCGGTGACCCGGTGGAACTGGCGGCCCGTTACTACCGTGAAGGTGCTGACGAGCTGGTATTTCTGGATATTTCCGCCACTACCGAAGAACGCAAGACTATGGCTGAGGTGGTGGAAAAAGTATCCAAAGAGGTTTTTATACCACTGTGTGTGGGGGGCGGTCTGCGGAGCATTGCTGATATGACTACGCTGCTCAGGGCAGGTGCTGACAAAGTTTCTGTAAATTCGGCAGCAGTATCTGACCCTGATCTGATAAGCCGTGGGGCTGAAAAATTTGGCCGCCAGTGTATCGTGGTAGCCATTGATGCCAAAAGGGAAGGCAATAGTTGGCAGGTTTATACCCATAGCGGAAAGAAACCCACCGGTCTGGATGCGGTGGAGTGGGCGATGAAAGCAGAGCAGTTGGGTGCGGGGGAAATACTCCTGACCAGTATTGATGCCGACGGTAAAAATACCGGATATGACAACGAACTTAATCGGGAAGTAGGTTCCCGCTTAAATATACCTGTTATCGCCTCCGGCGGAGCGGGTAGCCCGGAAGACCTGTATAACGCCTTGGATAAGGGGCAGGCAGATGCGGTGCTGGCGGCTAGCATTTTCCATTACGGGCGGTATAGCATAGCCGAAGTAAAAAAGTATCTTAAGAGCAAGGGTTTGCCGGTAAGGCTGGAGAACTAAAATGAAGACATTTTTACCTTCTAAATTTATAGTAGACAGAATTGAAGATCGTTGTATCAAGTGCAAGGTCTGCATAACCCAGTGCAGCTTTGATACCCACTATTATGACGCGGATGACGATCAGATAAAGGTTCGCAACCAGAACTGTGTGGGTTGTCACCGCTGTGTGACTTTCTGCCCCACCGGTGCGCTGGTAGTTCGGAATAATCCTCTGGAATACCGCCAGAATGCCAACTGGACGCCTGAAATGATAGAAGATATTTTCAAGCAGGCTGAAACAGGCGGTGTTCTACTTACCGGTATGGGTATGGACAAGGCCAAGCCCATTTACTGGGATAAACTGCTTATAAATGCTTCACAGGTTACCAACCCCTCCATAGACCCTTTGCGTGAGCCTATGGAACTGACCACCTATTTGGGACGCAAACCTGAAAAAGCCACTTTTGATAAATACGGCAATATAGAAGTGAACGTTGCTCCTCAGGTAAAGATTGATGTACCGCTGATGTTCTCTGCCATGTCATATGGCGCTATCAGCCTGAATGTCCACCGTTCTCTGGCTCAGGCCGCCAAAAACATGGGCACTATGTGGAATACCGGTGAAGGCGGTCTTCACTCCAGCCTGATGGAATTCAAGGATAATACCATTGTGCAGGTAGCTTCCGGCCGTTATGGTGTCCAGAATGATTACCTGAACTCCGGCCGAATAGTAGAAATCAAAATAGGCCAGGGTGCCAAACCCGGCATTGGCGGACATTTGCCCGGTGAAAAGGTGAGTGCAGATGTTTCCCTTACCCGCATGATACCCATGGGGACAGATGCTATTTCTCCCGCCCCCCAGCACGATATTTACTCTATTGAAGACCTTTCACAGCTTATATATGGCCTTAAAGAAGCCACCCGGTATCGCGTGCCCATTTCAGTAAAAATTGCAGCGGTACATAACGTGGCAGCTATTGCCAGCGGTATTGTCCGGGCGGGTGCGGATATTGTGACCATTGACGGTATGCGGGGTGCTACCGGTGCTGCTCCCAAGGTTATCCGTGATAACGTGGGTATACCTATTGAACTGGCTCTGGCGGCGGTTGATTCACGACTGCGTGAAGAAGGTATCCGCAATCAGGCTTCGCTGGTGATTTCAGGCGGTATCCGCAACAGCGGTGATGTTTTCAAGGCTATTGCTTTGGGTGCTGACGCTGTCAATATCGGCACAGCCGCTCTGGTAGCTTTAGGCTGTCATCTCTGCCAGCAATGCCATACTGGCAAATGCTCTTGGGGTATTTGTACCTCAGATTTGGCTCTGACCAAGAGGATCAACCCTGAAATAGGCGCCAAGCGCCTTTCCAATCTGCTTCGCGGTTGGAGTTTGGAGATTAAGGATATGCTGGGCGGCTTGGGCGTAAATGCTATTGAAAGTCTCAGAGGTAACCGCCTCCATCTGCGGGGTGTGGGTCTATCCGCTGAAGAGCTGAAAATACTTGGAGTAAGGGCGGCAGGTGAATAAATGACTAGCATTGAAGTAAAACAAAATCAGGATAATGCCTGTGTTAATTTACACGGTGTTTACTACCGTGATCTGAATACCCGTTTGTGTGAGCTGGTAAATGAAGGCACCCGTTCCTTGGAGCTCAATAATGCCTGCGGTCAACGGTATATAGGTACCAGCCTTAAAGGGGATGTGAAAATAACCATAAATGGCACACCCGGTAATGACCTGGGGGCTTTTATGGATGGCCCAAGCATAACTGTTAACGGAAATGTACAGGATTGCTGCGGCAATACTCTAAATAACGGACGTATAGTGGTGCACGGGCATGGAGGGGATATATTTGGCATGTCTGCCCGCGGCGGCAAACTCTTTGTGCGTGATTATGTGGGTTACCGGGCCGGTATACATATGAAAGCCTATCAGGATAAAAAACCCTCACTGGTTATAGGCAGTACCGCTCAGGACTTTTTGGGTGAGTACATGGCCGGAGGCGTGCTGGTTGTGCTGGGTTTGGGTCTTGAAGAAAATGAAACCCACAAGGCCAATTTTATAGGCACAGGCATGCATGGCGGTGTAATATATATGAGCGGCAAGGTAGAAGACCACCAGCTGGGCAAAGAAGTGGCTAAGGCCGAGTTGGATGAATCGGACTGGCAAGTATTGCGCCCCTTAATTGATGAATTTGCCCTGCACTTTGGTTATAATGCAGAGGAGATAGCTGCTAGGCCTTTCTACAAGCTCTATCCTAAGTATCTCAGGCCTTATGGCAGGCTGTACGCTTATTAGGAAATACTTAAGGCGGGTCAGTTGTTAAAACTGTTTATTGTCACTGCTGATGCTAAAAAAAATGGTAATTTGCTGAAGGAACTGGAGGCTGACCGGTTTGAGATAAAACAGGCGGTCTCTTGTGTTTTAGCCTATCCCTCTTTGTTCGAATTTGCTCCTGACATTATTCTGCTGGACTTTCTTAGTCTTAAAGCGGAACAATCCGAATGGGAAATACCGGAAGATATTCAGTTGGACAAAAACCCTCTGGTTATGGGTTTATTACCGGCTGATGATTATGAAGATATAGCCCTTAAACCGGGGCTGGATGATTTTATCCGCTGGCCCGGTTCGGTAAATGAACTCAAAGTCCGCTTGGCGCGTTTGGCTGAAAAATGGGGCATGGGTGAGCCGGGTATTATTAAGGCCGGTGACCTTATAATAGATACCCTTGGTTGCGAGGTTACTCTGGCAGGGCAATTGCTTGAGCTGACATTCCGTGAATTTGAGCTTTTAAAATTTTTAGCCCAAAACAGGGGACGGGTTTTTTCACGCGAGGCTTTGCTTAACAAGGTGTGGGGATATGACTATTACGGCGGTGACCGCACTGTAGATGTCCACATTACCCGTTTGCGTGGCAAAATAGAGGATTCAACTCATACATTTGTTGAGACGGTACGTAACATTGGCTACCGCTTTAAACGCCGTTTTTAGCGTTTTTCAATTCCGGTTTTCTTTCCGCTGTAACATCCCCGAAACTTAAAATTAATTTGATTGCAATACAGGCTTAATCTGTTTTTAACCTGCCATAGCTAAACTGTATATATAAAGATACAGAAGGAGGGTTTAGTTATGGACAGCGGCGATACGACTTGGTTACTTGTCTCCACCGCTTTGGTCATGCTAATGACCCCGGGCGTGGCTCTGTTTTATGGAGGCATGGTTCGGCGCAAAAATCTGGTTTCCACTCTTATGATGAGCTTTGGGGCAATGGCTCTGGGTGGTGTACTCTGGGTCTTGATCGGTTACAGCCTTGGTTTCGGCAACGACATCAACGGGTTGGTAGGCGGTCTGAACTTCTTTGGCTTAAGTGGTGTGGGGCAGGATCCGTCTGATACTTATGCCACCACAGTACCTCATCTGGCCTTCATGATGTTCCAGGGTATGTTTGCTATTATCTCTCTGGCACTTATTACCGGTGCAGTAGTAGAGAGAATCCGTTTTAGCGCTTTGCTCATGTTTGGAGCACTCTGGCTTTGCCTTATATATTCACCTATTGCCCACTGGGTTTGGGGCGATGGTGGTTGGCTTTTTAATCTGGGTGTTCTGGACTTTGCCGGTGGTACGGTTGTGCATATCAATGCCGGTGTTTCTGCTATGGCTCTGGTTTTGGCACTTGGTGCCCGACGCGGTTTCCTTAAAGAACAGATGGAGCCCAACAACCTGCCCATGGTTATGCTGGGTGCGGCTTTACTCTGGTTTGGTTGGTTCGGTTTCAACGGCGGCAGTGCCTTGACCGCCGGTGGTTTAGCTTCAAACGCTTTCGTTACTACCAACACTGCGGCTGCCAGTGCAGCTCTTTGCTGGATATTCCTTAGTTGGCGGCATCGCCGGCCGTCCTTGCTGGGTGCAGTTACCGGTGCGGTTGCCGGACTGGTAGCTATTACTCCTGCGGCTGGTTTTGTAACACCTATGGCGGCTATTGCCATCGGTGCAGTGGCGGCTCTGGTTTGCTACGCTGCTATGATATTCAAGATGAAACGCGGATTTGACGATTCACTGGATGTTATGGCGGTACACGGTGTAGGCGGTATCTGGGGTGCTTTGGCAACAGGTATCTTCGCCAGTCTGGCGGTCAACTCTGCCGGTGCAGACGGACTTCTTTCCGGAAATGTGGAATTATTCCTTAAGCAAGCCCTGGGTGTGGCTGTTACTGCAGGGTTTGCCTTTGGAGGCAGCTTCATAATAGCCAAAGTTGTAGATAAGCTGGTCGGACTGAGGGTGAAAGAACCCGAAGAACTCATAGGTCTTGATATTGCCCAACACGCTGAACGGGCTTACGGGGGGAGTGTCAGATGAAAAAGATAGAAGCTATTATCCGTGAAGAAAGATTAGAACCTGTAAGAAAAGCATTGGAACTGGTGGGTTTTGCAGGGCTGACTGTCTCAGAGGTTAGCGGACGCGGAAAACAAAAGGGTGTTCCTTTACAATGGAGAGTGGGTGAATATAGGGTTGAATTTTTACCCAAACTCAAATTGGAGGTTATTTGCCACGACGATGACTGCCAGATTGCAGTTGATGCCATTATCAAAGCTGCCCGGACCGGGCGTATAGGTGATGGCAAGATATTCATCCTGCCGGTTGAACAAGTTATACGGATTCGTACCGGTGAAACAGGAAACGATGCAGTTTAGGGCTATGGCGGTTGCCGTAACATATCGGAAACAATTGCGAAATAAAAGCGAAACAAATAAATGGTAAACTGTTAACTAAAATAGGGAAAGATATTTCCCCAGCAATAAAAAGGAGAAACGTTAGAAATGACGAGAGCAGAATCCGTAGAGTACGTTCTTAAAACGGCCAAAGATCATAATGTTCGGTTTATTCGCCTATGGTTTACTGACATTTTGGGTTCACTGAAAAGTTTTTCCATTGCTTATAACGAGCTTGAAAGAGCGTTGGAAGACGGTATGGGTTTTGATGGTTCATCTATCGAAGGTTATGCCCGCATAGACGAATCCGATATGGTAGCCTTGCCCGATCCGGATACCTTCAAGATTATACCTTGGTCCAATGGTGATTATCAGGTTGGGCGCATGTTTTGCGATATCAAGAAGCCGTCAGGCGAACAGTTTGAGGGTGACCCCCGCTATGTCCTTAAGCGCAATCTTAAAAAAGCGGCTGAGATGGGTTTTACCTTCTATATTGGTCCTGAACTGGAGTATTTTTATTTCAAAAATGACCATTCAACCGAATTTCTGGATGAAGGCGGCTACTTTGACCTGACTCCCCGTGATTTGGCTACTGACCTTCGGCGTGAAACCATTGTGGCTTTGCAAGATATGGGCATCATCGTTGAATATGCTCACCATGAAGTTGCTCCCAGCCAACATGAAATAGATATCCGCTATACTGATGCTCTGACCATGGCGGACAATGTTATGACCTATCGCTTGCTGGTTAAAGAAGTGGCCATGCGGCATGGTCTGCATGCTAGCTTTATGCCCAAGCCCGTCGGTTCCGTAAATGGTTCCGGCATGCATACCCATCAGAGCCTTTTCAAGGGTGACAGGAACGCTTTCTTTGATGCCAAAGATTCATATTACCTGTCCACCATGGCCAAGCAATATATTGCAGGCATACTCAAATATGCTCCCGAATTTACTTCAGTTACCAATCAGTGGATAAACTCATACAAGCGTCTTGTACCCGGTTTTGAAGCCCCTGTATATCTTTCTTGGGCTCGCCGTAACCGGGCTGACCTGGTAAGAGTTCCTGAGTACAAACCGGGACATGAAAAGTCCACCCGTATTGAGCTTCGCTCTGCTGATCCGGGCTGTAACCCCTACTTGGCTTTCAGCGTTATGCTGGCCGCCGGTCTCAAGGGTATCGAGGAAAAACTGACACCTCCTGCTCCTATAGAAGAGAATGTTTACGAAATGAACGAAGTTGAACGTGCCAAGCGCGGTATCGGGACTTTGCCCGGCAGTTTGCTGGAAGCCCTGAAGCTGACTGAAGGCAGTTCACTGGTGCGTGAAGCTCTGGGTGACCATGTTTTTGATGCATTTGTGGCTAACAAGAAAATAGAATGGAGCCAGTACAGCATAGCTGTTACTGACTGGGAACTTAAGAGATATCTGCCCGTTCTATAACCTTTACTGAATAAATTGGCGCAGGGTCTGGCAAATAGGTTACAATAGCCTATACCAGACCCTGTTTTTATATATGAGGGCAATATGGGAAAACTGCGTTTAGCCATGGCGCAAATTGATAGTGTGGTGGGTGACTTGGCAGGTAACACCGCCTGCATTGTCAGTCATGTTCAAAAAGCCCGTTCACTTGGAGCAGATGTTATAGCCTTTCCCGAATTGGCTATCTGTGGTTATCCACCTGAAGATTTACTGCATAAGCCCCGTTTTGTTGAAGAAAACTTGCAGGCGCTGGATGCTGTAATAAAAGCATCACAAGGCATCACGGTGATTGTGGGTTATGTAGATTCCCATGACGGCCTTCGTAACGCTGCCGCCATTATCCATAATGGCAGTCTGATTGATAGCTATCACAAGATATTTTTACCTAATTATGGCGTTTTTGATGAAAACCGCTATTTTCTGCCGGGTAACCGCTGTCCCGTTTATACTATCTGCGGGCTTCAGGTGGGGGTGAATATTTGTGAAGATATTTGGTTTACCTCAGGCCCGTCTACCGCTCAGGCAAATAAAGGGGCGGAACTGATTATCAATATAAGTGCTTCACCGTATCATTTCGGCAAGAGAAACCAGCGTGAAAAAATGTTGTCTGACCGTGCCCGGGAAAACCGGGTGTATATTGCCTATACCAATATGGTGGGTGGTCAGGATGAGCTGGTATTTGACGGTGCCAGTGATGTATTTGATTATAACGGCAACCTGCTAATCAGAGGCAAGCAGTTTCAGGAAGACCTGGTGGTACTGGATCTGGATATACCGGTCTTGCCCAGACAGGCGGATACAAATGCGAATGTCCCGGACTCTATTTTTGTTTCGTCTGCCGGGTTTGAAACCCCCAAGCCGCCTATTGAAAATATTGCCTTTACCCCTTTGGAAGCAGATGCAGAGGTATATCAGGCACTGTTACTGGGTACCAGAGATTACATAAATAAAAACGGTTTTAAGAAAGTGGTCATCGGCCTTTCCGGCGGAATAGATTCCAGTTTGGTGGCTACTATTGCCGCTGATGCATTAGGCCCTGAGAATGTGGTGGGGGTTATCATGCCTTCCCGTTATTCCTCAGAGGGCAGTATTTCAGACAGCCTGCATCTGGCGGGAAATCTGGGCATAAAAACCCTTCAGATTCCCATAGACCCGCTTTTTCAGTCATTTCTAAATACACTTTCCGATGTATTTGCCGGAACTGAAGCTAATACCACCGAAGAAAATATTCAGGCACGCATTCGGGGTAATCTGCTTATGGCGCTGTCAAACAAATTCCACTGGCTGGTGCTTAATACCAGTAATAAAAGCGAGACGGCTATAGGCTACAGCACCCTTTATGGCGACATGGCAGGCGGTTTTGCCATTATCAAAGATGTTCCCAAGGTGCTGGTTTACCGTCTGGTTCACAATCGCAACAAATTGGCCGGTTTTGACTTGATACCGAACAATGTACTGGCCAAACCTCCGTCTGCCGAACTCAAACCTAACCAGCTTGATACCGATTCCTTGCCCCCTTATGAGGTGCTTGATCCTATTCTGGAAGCTTATGTGGAGCAGGATAAAAGCATAGACCAGATTGTGGCATTGGGGTTTGCAGCGGATATTGTAAAGCGGGTGGTCAAAATGGTAGACCGCAGTGAGTATAAACGCCGTCAGGCGCCTCCGGGTATAAAAATTACCCCCAAAGCTTTTGGGCGTGACCGTCGCCTGCCTATCACCAACCGCTATAATCACGCAAACTAAACAGATAATTGGGGTGGGGTAAATAATATGAAAATGCCGGAAACACTCAATCCCCAAATGCTTGCCCCCTGCGGCATAAACTGTCTGGCGTGTCGGGCTCACCTTATGCAAAAGAAAGTCTGTCCGGGATGTTTTACCGATAGTATCACCAAATCAGAAAGCTGCCGGAATTGCCGGATAAAGGCATGTGCCACAGAACATGGGGTGAATGCCTGTGCCGAGTGCGGGGCATTTCCCTGCCCCCTGATTGGCCATATAGATAAAAGATACAGACTGCGTTACGGGCTGAGTCTGATTGAAAACGAGCTGTTTTTAAAGCAGAACGGTTTTGAGGTTTTTTCAGCCAGAGAAAAGGAACGCTGGACCTGCCCCGAATGTGAAGGGATAGTTTGCCTTCATAACCGCACCTGTAGCAGTTGCCTTAAAACATACCCGATAAATCACCCTGTCTAGTCGGCTGTATGCTATGGGGTTTAGCCGCAGGAAAGGCTGGCAGGCTAACGTAAACGGGATATTTCGGTGCGATATATACGGCAGAGGGTGCAATCCCCCTCAGGTTTCCAGTTGCGGGCAAGCTTTGGGTTGAAACCCATTTCGTTTATCAACCGCACTAAAGTACAGGCCGGCAAACCGACTACGTTCAGGTAGCACCCTTGTATATTCTCCGCCGGATTAAATTCCTTGTCCTGTATTCCGTATGCACCGGCTTTGTCCATGGGAAGGCCGCTGTCTACATATCTTTGAGCTTCTGCCTGAGTATATGGGCGCATAGTCAAGGTGCTTTGGCAGGTGGCAGAGCGAATCTGGCCGTTTTCGGCATTTAGTAAACAAACACTGCTTATAACCGTATGGGGTTTGCCGCCCAGCCTTGACAGATAGTTTAAGGCTACTTTTTTGGAAGAGGGCTTGCCCAGTATGCCGAAATCATCTACTACTATGGTATCTGCGGCTATTATCAGCCCGTTGCTATATTTGCTGGCAATATCTCTGGCTTTGATTTGAGCATTTAAAACGGCAAATTCGGCTGGTGCAACCGAACCGTCAGGGTATAATTCAGCCTGTGAGGGGCAGACTGAAAACACAAAGCCCATCTCACTTAGTATCTGGCGTCGGCGGGGTGAGGCTGAAGCCAGTATTATTTCAGGTAGTGTGCCAGTTGGATTATCAGGCATAAATCTGTTTGCTTTCGTACAGGGTATTTTAATCTAAAATCAGGCTGAGCAGGTTATCATCAAGACTATAATAGAGTGGCACAACCATTATACCGGGGTATTTATCCGCCAGGCGTTTGGCCTCTGCAACCACAAACTCAGCTTCATTGTCAATTTCAAACATCGGGGCGTAGTTCATGAAATGCTCTTCAGCTCTTTCCCTGCTCCAGCCGGCATTTTTGCAAAGCCCCTGTATAAACTGGGCTTTCTTTGAAGCTAAATTTATCATACCACAGTTATTATGGGCGATAAGGGCTATATGTTTGACTTCGCCGATAGCTATTGCATACGAGACCTTGAATTCGCTGTTTCGCAAGTTTGCTCCGCCGGTTCGGAGTATATAGGCAAAGTTTTCAGGTATGCGCAGCTGTTTTCGGTTATCCATGCACATACCTATTAGAAGGTGGGCAGAATGGCAGGTATGTAATTCCTTGCCCAGATTCTGATACTCTATCAGTTCGGCAATAGGGGTGTCGGTGCATTCAGACGGTATCTGGCTGGCATCAGTTATTTTTACAATTTTCATAAAAGCCCACCTTACGGTTGATTAACGGTGAAAAGCTAAAGTTTGCATTTTAATAAAGCTAGTGTCTCAACGTGGTAAGTTTGAGGGAACATATCTACCGGTATTACACTTGAGAGTTCAAACGGGCCGGCAAGCAGGATTTTAAGGTCTCTGGCCAGAGAAGATGGGTCACAAGCCACATACACCAGATTTCTGGGTGGATTTTGGCATATAGTGGCTAAGACAGACGGGTGGGCGCCACTGCGCGACGGGTCAAGTATGAGTGCGTCCATTTGCCCTTCAAACTGGTTTATAACGTCCTCTGTCTTGGACTGGATGAGTTCAATATTGTCTATGCCCGAAATATTCAAACAGGCATCCTTGACGGCGGCGGCAGATTCCTCAATGGCTATCACCCGTTTGCAGTCCGGGCTGAGAAGTACCGCAAATGTACCCACTCCGGCATAGGCATCTACCAGCGTTTCACTGCCGCTAAGATTCAGATGGTTTTTTATGAGGTTGGCCATTTTTTCAGCCTGAGGGTTGTTTACCTGAAAAAACGAAGCGGCAGATATGCAGAAATTATGTCCCAGCAAAATATCATGGTATTCTTTTTGTCCGCTTTCAATATCTACATTGGCTTTTACCAGCTTTGGTTGGATAAGGTAGCTGTCTTTATTGCTTCCGTAGCGGATGGAAATCTGGCGGGTTTCCCCGCATTTGCCTTGCAGTCCGGCCAGTACCTTGTTTATGCCGGGGTTCATTATCCGGCAATGGTCTATTTGTATATGGCGGCGTGAAAAGCGGTTTACAAAGCCCAGATTGGCATGGTAAATGGAAAGGCGGGCATGATTGCGGTAGCCGCTTTCCTCGTCCGAAGGGACTACCGGTGATATATCAATGCCGAAAAGCTCGGCTTTTTCGAATTCGGCGGTTACTATTCTGTGTTTTAGCTGTAGCTGGTGAATATAGTTTATATGCTGGAAAGTACAGCCGGTGCAATCACCGAAATACGGGCAGGAAGGAATGACCCTTTCGCTTGAAGGGGTGTGCGCTTTTATTACTTGGGCATAACCCCGCCCGGCCTTGTGTGCGAAAAGACGGATATCCACTGTTTCACCTTGAATACCTCCAAAAACTTCAAGGGTACGGTTTGGCAGACTGGCTGAAGTAAGTCCGAAGTTCAGGCCTTCTTCAAGACGGACATTTTCAATTATCTCAGGTGCAGTTTCGTTCATATGCAGGGGGCATTGTAGCATAAATATAGGTTTTGCGTTTAATTTTGACAGGATATAGCTTGGGTTAAAAATATGTCTTGTTACCAGTTTACTTATAGCCTAAAATTAAGACAATTGGTTCTCCGGGGGGATTATGCGTAAAATTCGCAAAACCAATGCCAGGCTGGATGCAGAACTTGAAGACCTGCAAGGTAACTACGATAAATTGCTTTTAAACCAAACCGCTCTTCATTTTTCCGGAAGGGCATCTCCGTTTGCGCCTTCTCAGATTTTAAAAAATGCTCCCGAAGCAGCTTCTGATGAGATTCGTCAACAAAATACACCAGATGCCAAAGAAATTTGCCGACGTATTATAGAAACTGCCTATGAGGGTGTGATACTCACCGATGCCAACGGCCGGATAACACTGGTCAATCCCTGTGTCAGCCAGATAACTGGCTATTCCTCTGAGGTGCTCCATGGGAAAACGATATTTGAGATGGTCAGTAAAGCCCATTTGGCAACTGCACTTGCCCAGTGGGAAAAACATAAAAAAGGTACTTCAGCCCGGTATGAACTCCAGCTGAAAAAGAGTAACGGGCGGCTGGTATGGGTGGTTTTCAGTGTTTCGGTGCCATTTGGGCAGGATACAGAGTTTAACGGTATATTAGCTACGGTTACAGATATAAGCAAGTATAAAAATGGTATCAGCGAACGCAAAAAACTGTTTAAGCAGGCTGCTCTGCATGATAAAAAAATAGCCGAAATGGTCAGCACCCTGGAACGTGACAAGCAGTCTTTTCAATCTATTATGGATAATACAACCACCCAGCTGGCTTTTTTGGATAGAGATTTCAACTTCATAAAAGTTAACCAGGCTTATATGAAAAATTGCGGTCATACTGAAGCTGAATTGATAGGTGCAAATCATTTTGCCCTTTTCCCCAGTGCTGAAAATGAAGCTATTTTTAGACGGGTGATCAAAACAGGCAAGCCAGTGGAATTTTGTGACAAACCCTTTGAGTACCCTGACCAACCTTGGAGAGGTATTACCTACTGGGATTGGAGTCTGGTACCCATTAAAAATTCCCGAGGAAGAGTACAGGGGCTGGTATTTTCCCTTATAGAAACCACTGTTCGCAAGCAAATGGAAATAGCCCTGAAATTTTCGCTGGAAGAAACCCGCCGGCGTACCCGTGAAACAGCGGCATTGCTGGATGCATCACGTGCCATACTGGAACATTCCGGTTTTAAAGAAGCTGCTATGGCTGTGTATTCTTCCTGCAAGAAAATCACCTCTTGCCAGAGTGGTTTTGTGGGGCATGTAGAAGGCGGTGTTTGCCGTATCATTTACTTTGACAGTACTAAAGGACAGCCGGAACTTCCCCTTTCCATACCTCTGGCAGGTTTGGCTTTGCAGGCCAGTCAAGGCGGAAAAACTGTACTGGAAAATGATTTCAAGGCTGATGATTATTATGCGTTTTTGCCGGCTAATTACTTAAAAGCAGAAAATGCCCTTTTTGCCCCGGTACGTCTTGGCGGGCGAAGTGTGGGCTTGCTGGCTCTTTTTAATAAAGCGGGTGGGTTTGGAGCATCCGATATCAGGGTGGCTTCTTCTTTCGGTGCTCTGGCGGCCATTGCTTTCAAGAGTAACAGGACTCGCCAAATGCTGGAGGAGAGTGAAAAACGCTATCGGTTTTTATTTAATGGTTCAGGTGATGCGGTTTTTGTACATTACATAACTCCAGACGGTAAAACCAGCAACTTTATTGAAGTTAACGAGGTAGCGTGCCAACGCCTTGGATACAGCCGTCAGGAATTGTTAAATATGTCGCCCTGCCAGATAGATGATCCTGCGTTTACTGGTTTATCAGCTGAAGTCGGCAGGAAACTAAAGGAAGAAGGGCGGGTTATTACAGAGCAGAGGCATCTTTGCCGTGATGGTACATTTATACCGGTTGAACTTAATATTCAGCAGTTTGAGCTGGGCGGGAAGCTTATGGTCATTTCGGTAGCCCGGGATATTACCGAACGTAAAAAGGCCGATGCCGCTCTGAAAATGGAAAGAGATAAACTGCTGGGTATACTGGATGCTATGGAAGACGGGGTTTATATTGTAAATGCAGACTACGAAATAGAATATGTTAATCCTCCTCTTATGTCCCAGTTTGGGGCTATCGAAGGCAAGAAGTGTTATGACTATTTCCATCATAGCAACATTCCCTGTGAATACTGCAAGAATAAAGAAGTTTTAAGCGGGCAGACAGTTCGCTGGGAATGGCATTCTCCCTACAACCAGCGGGATTATGAGCTTATGGCGACCCCTGTCAAAAATCCTGACGGCACTACTTCCAAACTGACCCTTTTCCACGATGTTACCGAGCGAAGTCAGATGGAACAGATTATTTTACGATATCAGGCCGGTTTACTGGCTCAGGCGGAAAGGATTGCCCACATCGGCAACTGGGATTATGACCTTTTAGGGCATAGTCTTCTGCTGTCAGATGAGACTTACAATATACTAGGTTTATCTCCTGCAAACGGGATTCCAAATATTAAACAGATTATGGAAATTTTCCACACTGAAGATCGGGATATGGTTCGGGTTGAAGCTCAAAAAGCTATGGTATCCGGCTCAAAGATAAATATAGAACACCGGATAATACGGCCTGACGGACATTTGCGTTATGTCCATGATCAGGCAGAAATAATCTTAAGCGATACCGGTGTTCCGCTGAGGGTACTGGGCACTGTTCAGGATGTTACTGAACGTAAATTGGCCGAAGAAGCCCTTAGGGATAGTGAAAGACGGTATCGCCTGCTGGCGGATAACATGGTGGCATTCATCTGGACTATTGATGAACACTTGAACACCAGTTATTTGTCTCCGTCAATTATCCACCTGCTCAACTACTACCCTGAGGATATACTTGGTAAACATATTTCCATGATATTCACCTCCGAATCTTACGAAAAACTGCTGGATGTCTACCAACAGGTACGTAAAACCGGTTCTGAGCTTATTGTGAACCCGCTTGAACTGGAGGTTAAGCGACAGGATGGCAAAGTTATAATAACAGATACACTGATGCGTCCCCTGTATGATGAAAACCATCATTTTTTGGGTATACTTGGGGCTTCGCGTGATATAAGTGAACGAAAGGCTGCGGAATACGAATTGCACACCCTTTCCCAGCGGCTGGTTGAGCTTCAGGAAGAAGAGCGCGCCACAATTGCCCGTGAATTGCATGACCAGGTGGGACAGTCACTCACAGTTTTGAAATTGATGCTGGATAAAGCTAAAGATAGTCTTCCAGATAGGTCAGAGAAGTTGCTGGCCGAAGCCCAGCCTCTGGTTAGTGAGCTTATTAGCAGTGTCAGAAATATGTCCCTTGATTTACGCCCCCGCATGTTGGATGATCTGGGTCTCCTGCCGGCTTTGCTCTGGTATTTTGACCGTTTTTCAAGCCAGACTGGTATAAATGTAAATTTCCAGCATGCCGGTCTTAAACGCAAGTTTTCTCCCCAGCTGGGCACTGCTGTGTATCGTATTATTCAGGAAGCCTTGACTAATGTGGTACGTTACGCAGGAGTTGACCATGTGCTGGTCAGGGCAAGGGCAGACAAAAACCAGCTGGCACTAGTTATTCAGGATAGCGGCAAAGGTTTTAACCCGGCCCAGCGTGCTACTGGCATGTCAAGCGGCTTGAAGGGTATGAAAGAAAGGGTACGATTCCTTGGTGGTAAACTGGATATAGAATCCAAACCGGGCGAGGGTACTCATATTATAGTTGAACTTCCTTTGAATGAAGAAATGGGCAGGATAAACGGAGGCAAGCCATGATTAGTATTGTACTTGCAGATGATCATCACATTGTACGCCATGGTCTGAAAGCGTTGCTTGAGGCCGAAGCTGATTTTAATGTGGTGGGTGAAGCTTCGGATGGTATTGAAGCGGTAAATCTAGCTCAAAACCTGCAACCAAATGTGCTGGTAACCGACTTGATGATGGGTGGTATGAGCGGCATAGAGGTCACTTATCAGGTAGTCAAGCGTTCCCCCAAAACGGCGGTGGTTATCCTGTCTATGTATGGTAATGAGGCCTATGTGCATGAAGCTCTTCGGGCAGGGGCATGGGCTTATGTACTTAAAGACTCCACCTCTGAGGAACTGGTAAGAGCAGTTAGAGAAGCTATGCAGGGGCATCGTTATCTCAGCCCGCCGTTATCTGAAAAAGCCATTGAAGCCTATATGGAAAAGACGGCTGAAGCTACATCGCTTGACCCGTATGAGACTTTGACCATACGGGAAAGGGAAGTACTGCATTTGGTATCCCAAGGGTACACCTGCGCTGAAATAGCCGAAAAGCTGTTTATATCACCCCGCACAGTCGAAGTCCACCGTGCCAATATGATGCGTAAACTGGATTTACGTAACCAGACACAGCTGTTACGGTATGCTTTGCAGAGGGGCATAATCCCCCCTGAAAACAAGTATGAAATGTCTGAAAAAAATATGCCTGAGGAAACTACGGGATAATTCGTCCCTTAATTACGTAAACATACGTATATATATTAGAATAGTTATGGTTTATATTAACTGCGGGCGGATCCTTTCGGGGGAAACTAGGGTGCTTTAGTTAGAGGCAGCTAAAGCTTAAATTTCATCCAGGTCCCCTGCCGTGTGCTGAGCCCTAGGTGTAATCGGTTATCGGAAGGATCTGCCAAATATTTACTGGGGTTTGTTATGTCTGCGCTGGGTTTATGGCTCATATTAGTAGCCCTTATACTTAGTATTGGTAATCATGAGATGCTAAAAGAGCATTAGGCTAAAGATGGTTGCTAAGCTTGGGTAATTAAGATTGTGTATCAAAATTTGCCGCTGTTTAAGCGGTTTTTTATTTGTCTTTAATCCAGTTGGCATTCATCTTGATATGCCGGTGCGATTGTTTCCCAGCCAAAAGTGTCTGTGATGGCGTTTATCAGCATCTGGTTGCTTTTTGGTTCGCCATGGGTTACAAATACCTGCTCAGGTCTGTTTTTAAAACCCTTTAACCAGCGAAGCAGGGTGGGCTGGTCTGCATGAGCTGAAAAAGCCCTTAGCTCCTCTATGCGGGCATGCACCGGATAGTATTGCCCCAGTATCCGAACTTCTTTTACTCCATCAGTTATCAGTCTGCCTAGTGTGCCGGTTGCCTGGAAACCCACAAACAGAATAGTTGATTCGGGGCGGCTGATATTGCTTGCAAGATGGCGTTTTATCCGTCCTCCGGTACACATACCTGAGCCGGCTATTATTATGCAAGAGTCTTTTTCTGCCAGAATAGCTTCGGAGTCCGCTGCCTTATTGGTAAAGTGAAGCCCTTCAAATTCAAATGGCGAACTGCCGTTTTTTACCCAGCCAGTGGTCTCACGGTCATATAGCTCAGGGTGTTCTTTGAATATTTTGGTAATGCTGATAGCCATAGGGCTATCTACAAAGACTTTTAAACGGGGTATTTTGCTCTCTGATATAAGCCGGTTCAGAAAAAACAACAAATCCTGAGTGCGTTCCAAAGCAAAACTGGGAATAACAACATTCCCTCCCAGTTTAACAGTCTGGTTTATTATGTCTGCCAGTTTCAGCAAAGCCTCATTTATATCTTCATGGGTGCGGTCACCGTAAGTAGACTCTATCACAATGTAATCTGCCTGATTTATCAGGTCCGGATTTTTCAGAATGGGTCTGTCCCAGTTACCCAAGTCACCTGAAAAGGCTATTACTTTTTGATGATTATTTTCCGTTATTTTGAGTTCTATACTAGCTGAACCGAAAACATGCCCGGCATTATGAAAGGTGGCGATTATGTCAGGGGAGATAGTTATTTCCCGGTTGTATGCCACCGTTTTAAACAGGGGGAATACGGCTCGTGCATCTTCTGCCGTATAAAGGGGTATTTCGGGATATTGGGTTTTTCGGCCTTCTCGTTCATGACGGGTCTTTTTAAAAGCAGCATCTTCTTCCTGAATCTTGCCTGCGTCTGCCAGAGATATACGGGCAATTTCTGCTGTGGCTGCTGTTAAATAAACCGGCCCTTTATACCCGTCCTTTACCAGCTTTGGCAACAGACCGCAATGGTCAATATGGGCATGACTGACAAGTACGGCATTCAGGCTTTCAGGCGGTACATCAAAGGGTTGCCAGTTTCGGTTTTGCAGACGCCGTTCTTGGTAGAGTCCACAGTCCACCAGCAGATGGGTGCGGTCTGTCTGTAGCAGGTATCTTGAACCGGTAACATTTTGGGCAGCCCCCAGAAACTGTATTTTTATACTCACATATATGCACCCTCTGCTTTCCTATTATACCTTAACATTTCAGTATTTTGCGGTAAATAGTAGTATGCATCTGGACATATATATAAAAAGTTAGATAAATATTAGCAGCTAAGGAGATATTTCATTATACAGGACAATAATATATAAAAACCAATAACACTATAAGAATGTAATGATAACAAACAAATAAAAGCCTATAGACAAATAATAATACATGAGTATAATAAACTTATAAAACAATACCAGAAAGGAGGTTGTATGAAAGGGAAGTTATTATACCTGCTGGCAGCCCTGTTAATCATTGTGCCAATAGTGTTTAGCGGTTGTACCAGTGACGACAACGATGACGACGGGGATGACGGAACTGTCACCACTCCTCAGGTATTCCGTGTCAATCTGGCAGGTGAACCCAACACCATAGATCCCAACAAGGCTTCTTGGGCTACGGAGAGATCTGTAATCATGCTACTCTTTGTAGGTCTGCTGGACTTTAACTCAGACCTGTCCCTAAAGGCAGCGTGTGCCCAGGAAATTCCCACCGTGGCTAACGGGGGTATTTCAGCAGATGGTTTGACCTATACCTTCAAAGTCAAATCAAACGTGACCTGGAGCGATGGCTCAAAGGTTACCGCCCATGACTTTGAGTATAGCATCAAGAGAATGCTGGATCCCGACACAGCTGCAGAATATGCATCTTTCTACTTTGATATTGTAGGTGCGGCGGCATTTAATGCTGCGGCCAGTGCTGATGCAGCTACCAAGACTGCCCTGCGGAATGCTGTGGGGGTGACAGCGGTAGACGATACCAGTCTGCGCATTACCTTGGCTCAGACCCGCCCCACCTTCCTGTCTATTATGGCTCTTTGGCCTACCTCACCGGTAAAGGAAAGCGTTATTACCGCCAAGGGTAATTTGTGGACTGAAGCCGGCAACCTTATAGGTAACGGGCCGTATACCCTGAAAGAATGGGTGCATCAGGACCACATGACGTTCACTCTCAATACCAATTATTGGGATACCAAGCCCACCCTGACTGAGATTAAGTACCTGATGATTCTGGATGCAACCCAGGAATTATCGGCTTACAAGAATGGTGAGCTTGATATGGCCAGAGTCCCGGTAGGCACGGAAACAGCTACTTTGGCTGATCCGGTTTACGGTAAGCAAGTGGTACGGAACAATGACCTTACTACTTTTGCTTTCCAGTTCAATGTTAATAAAGCCCCCTTTGATAATCTGCTGGTACGCGAGGCTATGTCCTGTGCCATTGACCGGGTGGCCTTTGTGGAGCAGGTTAGAGGCGGGGTAGGTACTCCGGCTTATTCGTGGATTCCGCCCGGCATGCCTGGTTACGATGCTGATTTGGGCAAAGATTTTGCTTTTAATGTCACCAAGGCCAAACAGCTTTTGGCTGATGCCGGCTATCCTAATGGGGTTGGCATGCCCGAACTCAAATTCCAGTATGCAGATACAGCGAGCAACCGAACTATTGCCCAGTTCCTGCAGGCTCAGCTAAAGACCAATTTAAATCTTGATCTTACCCTTGAGCCTATGGAACCGGCAGCCTTTAGTGCCTTTGTGAACAGCGAACAGCATACTTGGGCCTGGTTTGGCTGGGGTGCTGACTATCCTGATCCGGACAACTGGCTACCTGACCTGTTCGGAACCGGTGGTGGCAACAACCATACCGGATATTCAAATCCCGCTTTTGATACGCTGGCCAGACAAGCCATGATGGAACTTGATAATACTCTGCGCCTTCAAATGTGGGCTCAGGCTCAGGAAATTGTTATGGCAGATATGCCCATTGTAACCATGTTCTACCGTGAACGGTTCTATGTTGTACAGCCGTATGTTAAAGGGCTGGAACCAACCGGTATGGATGGCGGCATAATGGGTGATACTTCATTGGTCAATGTCTCTATTGTGAAGTAGTAAGTCTTATAGTCAATATGCAGGGCTCGGCAACAAACATAAACCCGTCGGGCCCTGCGTATATTAAAGGGTAGCTATGGGAAAGTATATTCTCAGACGAATACTCTGGCTGGGGCTGGTACTTCTGGCGGTGTCCTTTATCACCTTCAGTCTCATGCATCTGGTTCCGGGGGGGCCTTGGGACCGGGAAAAAGAGCTTGCTCCCCAGATTGTAGAAAATCTGAACATAAAATACGGTTTGGATAAACCCTTTTATGAGCAGTATATAAACTATGTCTGGAATGCTCTGCATGGGGATTTGGGTGTTTCTTATAAGTATCAGGACCGCAGTGTGACCGAGATTATCGGTACAGGTCTTCCCATAACGGCTACTCTGGGGGTAATTGCCTTTATATTGGCACTGGTTATAGGCATTCCATTAGGCATGGCGGCGGCTCTCAAGCAAAACTCGGTTATAGATTATGTGGCAGTAGTTTTTTCAACGGTGTTTGCCAGTATCCCTGGCTTTGTCTTAGGTATTTTACTGGTTATTATTTTTTCTGTCTGGTTGCATTGGTTGCCTACCAGTGGTTGGGGAGACTGGCGGCAGATTATCATGCCTGCCTTTTCTCTGGCGGCACTGCCGGCAGCCTATACCGCCCGCATTACGCGTGCCTCCATGCTGGAGGTAGTCAGACAGGATTACATACGTACTGCCAGAGCCAAAGGTTTGAGTGAACGGATTATTCTTTCCCGGCATACCCTGCGGAATGCTCTTATCCCGGTTGTCACTGTGGCCGGACCTGAACTGGCATTTCTGATTGCCGGTTCATTTATAATTGAAAACATATTCTCCATACCCGGTGTGGGACGTCTGTTTGTTCAGGGGGTATTTGCCCGGGATTACGGGCTTATTATGGGGACGATTCTTTTTTATGCCTTTGCGGTGGCTATTATAAACCTGATAGTAGACATAATGTACGGCTGGATAGATCCGCGTATCCGTTATGATTAGGTGAGATATGTTTAACCTGTTTTATCGGGCAAAAAAAGAGGTTACTGAATCGGAAACATCTTCCCGGCAGCATCATACGCTTTGGGGTGATGCCTGGGTAAGGTTGCGGCGTAATAAACTGGCGGTTCTCGGGGGGTCTATTATCCTGCTTTTGGCGCTGGCCGCTATATTTGCGCCGCTGTACCTGAAGTATGATTTTGCCACCCAGAATTACGATGCTATTTTGGTAGGGCCTTCAACTGAACATTTGCTGGGTACTGACGAACTGGGTAGGGATGTGTTTTCCCGCCTTATTTACGGTGCCCGCACTTCACTGGCGGTAGGTTTGTTTACCCAGCTGGTAGTGCTTATGGTTGGTCTGCCCATAGGGGCTATTGCAGCCGCGGCAGGCGGCAGGGTAGATAACCTACTGATGAGGTTCGTAGACATAATGTATGCATTCCCTGATATCCTTTTGATAATTCTGCTGCGTGCCATTTTCGGCGGCAGTATATTTATGATATTTTTGGCCATAGGGCTTGTAGCTTGGGTGGGTATTGCCCGCTTGGTACGTGGGCAGATACTGTCAGTCAAACAGCGGGATTTTGTGGCTGCGGCCAGAGCCATGGGCGGAAGCGGTGCCTATGTAACCCTTCGCCATTTGCTGCCAAATTCACTTGGTCCCATTATAGTTGCCATAACGTTTAACATACCCAGAGCTATTTTTGCTGAAGCCGCTCTTAGTTATATTGGTATTGGTGTCCGTCCCCCCACTCCCAGCTGGGGTACTATGATAGCCGATGGCAATAATGTTATCTATGCCGCACCTTATCTGGTTATTTTCCCGGCTATTGCCATAGCTATACTTATGCTTTCATTCACTTTCCTGGGAGACGGCCTGAGAGATGCCCTTGACCCGAGATTGAGAAGATAAAATGACTAAATTGCTTGAAGTAAAAAATCTGGTAACCCATTTTGTGACTCAGGACGGTATAGTTCAGGCAGTCAACGGGGTTTCCTTTGAGGTTAATCAAGGTGAAATTGTGGCCTTGGTGGGAGAGAGCGGCTGCGGTAAAACCGTGAGTTCTCTGTCCGTACTCCAGTTGATACCTCAGCCCCCGGGCAAGATAGTAGATGGCAAGGTAATATTTGCCGGCATGGACTTGCTCAAAAAGAGCAAAGAAGAGATGCAAAAAATACGCGGTTCGCGTATTTCCATGATATTTCAAGAGCCTATGACTTCGCTAAATCCGGTATTGACCATAGGGCGGCAACTGACCGAAGGGCTTCAATTCCATCTCAAGCTGGACAAGAAAGAAGCTACCCGCCAGGCGGTGGAACTCCTGAAGTCAGTGGGTATTCCACATGCTGAAGGGCGGCTAAACGATTATCCCCATCACTTCAGCGGTGGTATGCGTCAGCGGGTTATGATAGCTATGGCTTTGGCTTGTGAACCTCAGCTTGTTATCGCAGATGAACCTACCACTGCTGTAGACGTAACTATTCAGGCTCAACTGCTTGACCTGATACGCAACCTGACCTTACGTTTGAATACAGCTCTGATTATCATCACCCACAATCTTGGTGTGGTAGCCAGATATGCCCAACGGGTGTATGTGATGTATGCCGGGCAAATTATGGAACAGGGTACTGCTATAGATGTTTATCATAACCCTCTCCACCCGTATACGGCCGGACTTCTTGGTTCTGTACCCCGGCTGGACGAACCCAGACGCACCCGTTTGCAGCCTATAGATGGCCAGCCCCCAGATCTGATTGCACCGCCGCAGGGTTGCCCGTTCGCCCCGCGCTGTGTATACGTTAAGCCGGAATGCAAACTCAAACGGCTTCCGCTGGTAGAAATAAATCCGGGCCATTTTACAGCTTGTCTGGTTGCCCAGGAAGGGGCGTTGCCATGGAAAAAGATATTATCCTTGAAGTAACCAATCTGACAAAATATTTTCCTGTTACCGGCGGATTTTTTGGCCGCAAAAAGCTGGCCGAAGTCAAAGCGGTAGATGGGGTAAGTTTTGCTATTCACAAAGGAGAAACATTGGGATTGGTAGGTGAAAGCGGGAGCGGCAAGACTACTGTCGGCAAAAACATACTTCAGCTTCAGCGTCCCACTTCGGGTGAAATCTGGTTTAAAAATAAAGATCTGGCCAGTTTGAGCAACAAAGAACTTCGTCCTTACCGCCAGAAACTGCAGGTGGTTTTTCAAGACCCGTATGAATCGCTTGACCCGCGTTTTACAGCCGCAGACATTATTGGTGAACCTTTAAGGTTACATAAAGTAAAAGGCGGAGAATACAATAAACGCATAGCCGAACTTTTAAAGCTGGTGGGTTTGTCTCCATATATGGCAGAGCGTTATCCCCATGAATTCAGCGGCGGTCAGCGCCAGCGTCTTGGGGTGGCCAGAGCTTTGGCCCTCCAGCCTGAATTTATAGTTTGTGATGAACCACTTTCGGCTTTGGATGTATCTATTCAGGCCCAAATAATAAATCTGCTGGATGACCTGAAGAATAAATTTGGTCTTTCATACTTGTTTATTTCACATGACCTGTCTGTGGTCAGACATATTTCAGATAGGGTAATGGTAATGTATCTGGGCAAACTGATGGAAGTGGCAGACCGTGACAGTATGTATGAAAAACCTTTGCACCCTTATACTCAGGCACTGCTTTCAGCCGTGCCTATACCTGACCCGGCGGTTGAGGCTGAGCGCAAAGTTATTATTCTGAAGGGTGAAGTGCCCAGCCCCTTGAATCCGCCCACCGGCTGCGTATTTCACCCGCGTTGTTTCAAAGCCTTTGAAGATTGCCCTAAAGTGGTGCCGGTAATGGGAGAGACTTCGCCCGGTCATCACGTGGCTTGTTTGCTTTATAAAGAATGCTGGCCTTAAAAGGTTTGGTTTAACAGCTATAGATTAGCCGCGGCTGACAGGCAACCAGTAATTAAAGGTGCTGCCTTTTCCAAGTGTGCTTTCTGCCCAGACATAACCGCCGTGGGCTTCTGTCATCTCTTTTACAATAGCCAGACCCAGTCCGCTTCCGCCTTCGCTTCGGGCTCTGGAAGTGGTTACCCTGTAAAAACGGTCAAAGATATGGGGTAAATCTGCCGGGGGTATACCTTCTCCGGTGTCAGCTACTGATACCATTACCCCGGGTTTGCCCTGATAAAGCATGTTCTTCAGGCTAAGGGTAATCTGCCCCCCTGTAGGCGTGTGTCGCAGGGCGTTACTGAGCAAGTTGGAGGTTATCTGGTTTAAGCGGATGGCGTCACCAGTAATGGCAGATGAACCGCTTGAGATATCTGTTATAAGGGAAATGGACTTGTCTTTGGCTAGTATTGATGCCTGCCTGGCCTGACGCTGAACAATATCTGCTATATCCACCTGGGCCATTTCCAGTTTTAGCTTGCCTGATTCAGCCAGAGATATATCCCGCAGGTCCTTGATAAGGCGGGTAAGAGTGGCTGACTCTTCTTTAATGGTGGTAAGGTGATGGGTATCCGCCGCGAATACCCCATCCAGCATACCGTCTACAGTGCCCTCAATAACTGTAAGCGGGGTACGCAGTTCATGGGCAATATCCGCCAGTAGCCTCTGACGAGACTGTTCGTTGTTCTCAAGGTTTTTTGCCATGTGATTGAAACTTTCAGCCAGTTCCCCCAGTTCGTCACGGGAATTCACTTTTACCCGCTGGGAGAGTTTTCCGCTTGCAATTTGTCTGGCACTGCGGTTAAGGATATTTATGGGGCGGATAATCTGATTAGCCAGCAGTAGTCCCAGCCCCAGTGCGGCCAGCCCAGCCAGTGCACCGGATATCCAGATAGACCTGTTCATCTCGTCTAAAAGCTGCTGTTGGGGTTCGGTAATGATGGTAACGGCGGAATTGCCGGTGCTGTTTTGACCGTTGTGCATACCCTTGCCATAACCGCTGCCGGAGGCACTGATGTCACTGCCAAGCCAGTAAAAGTAACCCGCTGCCGTACCGGAAACGCTTACCGTATTGCCGTCTGATAGGTTGTATTCGTCTGTTAAGTGTCCTACCCATTTGTTCTCGGTATCAGCTAATATCAGTCCGCCGGCATTACTTAAAACCAGACGCCCGCCGTTACTGCCCAGCAACTGGACAAGTATGTTATCCACGTTATTCCAGCTCTGGTACTGGGCATAATATGTACCCAGAGTACTTTCCACGCTGGTTATAAATTCGTTGTTTCCCCTGATAATATACTGGCGAAACTGGCTGGCGGTCAGCTGGTTGGCGGCAAAAGAAGTGAGGCCTACCGAAAGTAAAACCGTAAGCAGAAGAGCGCCAAATATTTTATAACTCAGGCGGGACATCGTATTTTTATCCTCTGTCTTTCATCTTGTAGCCCACCCCGTGTACGGTCAGGATATAGGTAGGGGATTCGAGGTTAGGCTCTATTTTTTTTCGCAGATTTTTAATATGGCTGTCTATGGTGCGTTCATATCCTTCGTAAGCTTCGCCCAGCTTGTCCAATATCTGCATACGGGAAAAAACCCGGCCCGGACTTACGGCCAGGCTTATCAATATATCAAATTCGGTGGCGGTCAGGTCTACAGTTTTGCCATCAATCTTGACCAGACGCCGTTCCTGATCTATCTCCAGTTGGTCAATAACCAGTGCTGAATCAGGGCTGGGGGGGTATTCAGACCGTCTGAGCTGGACTTTGACGCGGGCTACCAGTTCCTTGGACTCAAAGGGCTTGGTCATATAATCATCCGCCCCAATTTCCAGTCCTATAAGCTTGTCGGTGAGTTCGTCACGGGCGGTAAGCATTATTATAGGTACATGGCTTTCCTTGCGGATTTCGCGGCAGACATCCCAGCCGGATATTTCAGGCAGCATCAGGTCAAGTATTATCAGGTCAGGGTTTTCTTCGTGAAATTTGGCTAAGGCTGTCTTGCCGTCATAAGTAGCTATCACCCTGAAGCCTTCACGTTCCAAATAGGCTTGCAGGATTTCCGCTATCCTTTTTTCATCATCAGCTATCAGTATTTTCTTGGACATGTCCTTCTCATATTATAATGTCAACTGCCAAACGGCAAGGGGCAGGCTTTTGAGACCTGCCCCTTTGATATCAGCTATAAGCGCTTAGCAGGATTGGGAGGATTATCTTCCGCTGCCCCTTTGTCCGGCACCGCTGCCGTCGCAGACACCGCTGCCACTACTATTGCCGGCGCCAATTCCTGTGCCATCACCGGCACCACTGATAGGCCCGGTTCCGTCACAGACGCCATTTCCGGCACCTGACTCGTTACCCGTACCGGAAATCTGGTTGACCATGCGGATAACGTTCTGTTCCATTATCTGCAGGCGGTAAGTACCCTGCTCCCCGGTAATCTGGCCGGCAGTTACCATAGCCTGTACTGCGGCTCTATGCTGTTCCATAAGGGCATTTACCAGAGCTTCAGCAGTGACACCCTGTTCGGCTGCAATTTCGGCCAGAGTTTTACCGCTCTGGCGTTCAGCCTGAATTTCTGCCTGAGTCATATTGAGCAAAGTCAGTACTGTTCCGTCACATTCCCCGGCAAAACTGCGGGTTTGACCGGCAGCTGAGACAGTGGAAAACAGGAATAGGGCAGAGAGGGCAGCCACTACCCCCACGATGGTAAAAACTTTTAGACCCTTTTTCATTTCTGTAACCTCCTCAGGTTGTTATGCAATAACTATACAAGGCGTGTGTGGAGATATTATGGAGGAGGTATGTAAATGGTATGTCAAAATTGGTTCAAGCAGATTATCAGCGGCTGTGGCCGTAACGGTTTACCAGTATGACCCCCAGCAGTGCCAAAAAGCCGCCCAGCAGGCTGATTACGGCCGGTATTTCACCCAGCCAGAAGAAGGCTATGACTATGGCAAAAACCGGGTTCAGATACAGAAAGCTGATTACCTGTGAGGTGCGGGCTTTGGACAAAGCATAGCTGTACAAGAGATAGGATATGGCAGTAGGGAATATGCCCAGATAAACCACCGCCCAGGTAGATGACGGAGGGGCTTCAGATATTTCTTTGAAAAGGCCGGGTGCAAATACCATGAGCAGTAAAGTTCCTGCCCAGATGGCATAGGTGGAAAACTCAAATCCGCTGTATTTTTTGAGCAGGGGTTTTTGGAATACTATATATAGGCTGGTACAGATAGCGGCTAGCAACACAAAAAAGGCATGGGGCTCAAAGCTGAGGGTTTGGCCTTCGCCCAGAGTGATTATAACAATTCCCCCGAAGCTGAGAAGTATGCCCAGCCAGCCGGCCGGAGTGAGTTTATCCTTGTAGAAAAATCTGGCCAGCAAAACGCTGAATATGGGGGCGGCCGCAATGATAAGACTGGCAGCGCCGGCGGTGACTGTTTTTTCACCATAATTGAGGGCGGAGTGATACAGGCTTATACCCACCAGCCCCAGCAGAAATATGGCCGGCAAATCCCGTTTGTCCGGCAGGCGCATGCGGGTTATCAGGGCGTATATAACCAGAGCCACCGAAGCCACCAAAAAACGCAGGAGTGCCATATGGGACGGGCTGTAGTCTTCCAGACCCACCCGTATGGCGGCAAAGGCGGATGCCCAGAATAAAGTAGTAAAGACAAGGGCTATTAAAATATGTCTTGGCATGGCTATCTACCGCTTAGGGGTATGTTCAGTTCGGGCTGTTCGGGGCTGGTCTCCTTAAATATAGATGCCTTTTTTAAGAGTTCACGGGCGTTTTCCAGCGATTTCTCGCCCGTTTGGTTGCCTGACAGCATTACTGAAAGTTCGGCAAGGTGTCCTTCAGTATTTAAGTGTTCAATATGGCTGTTTATTCTGCCGTTAAACTCGGTTTTGGAAACATAAAAGTGGTGGTCTGCGTAAGCAGCTATCTGGGGCAGGTGAGAAACGCTTATCAGCTGATGCCCCTGTGACAGCTTCCAGAGTTTTCGCCCCAGCATATCTCCGGAGCGTCCGCCTACGCCTATATCAATTTCATCAAATATCATTACCGGTATATCATCCAAACGAGAAGCAGCACTCTTTAACGCCAGAGTAATGCGTGATATTTCACCGGTAGAAGCTATTTTGTTAAGAGGGCGGAGAGGTTCACCGGGATTGGTGCTTACAAAAAACTCCACCAGGTCTGTACCGCTGGATGAGAAACCAAGTATTTGTCCGTCTACCGGCAAACCATTTTCATCCGCTTGGGTCTGGAAATTTACTTTAAATATTACCTGACCCATATTAAGGTCTGAGAGTTCGGTTTGAACGGCTTTTTCCAGTTTCTGGGCGGCTTCTTTGCGAAGTGCACTTAGTGAAGAAGCCATATCTCCAAGGCGGCTTTTTAAGTCTGTTATAGCACCTCCTAGTCTATCTATATTTTGGGCAAAGTGGCCTATATTATCCAGTTCGGTTTTGGTTTTAGCCAGAAAGGCCAGTATCTGGGGAATATCCCGCCCGTATTTCCTTTCCAGACTGTGGATAAGTGCCAGACGGTTTTCAATATCTTCCAGTTCCGAAGGGTTAAAATCCAGCCCACGGTTATAGCTTTGCACCAAGCGGATGCTTTCCTCAAGGATGAAGTAGGTATCCTCAACTTCATCTGCCGTGTTTTTTAGGGCGGGGTCTATTTCGGCTATTTTTCTTATAGACTGCATGGCTTGGTTTAAATCTGCCAGTGCGCCACCGTTTTGCCCGCTACAGAGATGTTCCAGTGACCGGTGAACCAGTGTTTTTAATTTTTCGGTGGAAGCCATAACCTGCCGTTTGGAAAGCAGGCTTTCCTCTTCTCCTTCGGCAAGGTTAGCCGCCTCTATTTCATCTGCCTGAAAACGCAGAAATTCCTGCTGGCGGACAGCTTCACGGTTTATTTTTTCCTGCTCAGACAGTTGCCTTTGCAGACTGGTTAGTTCATTTGCCAGACGGGCAAATTCAGTGCGCTGGATAGTGGTATGGGCATAACCGTCCAGCATATCCAGATGGAAAGACTTGTTCAGCAGGGACAGGTGTTCGCTCTGGCCGTGTATATCAATAAGATACGGGCAGAGGCGGCTTAGGACAGAACGGCTTATGGCACTGCCGTTTAACCTTAGAACACTGCGTCCAGCCAGTTTGGACTCAAGGCGGATAATAAGGGTATCATCTTCCAGTTCCTGCCCATTTTCTGCCAGCAGAGCGGCTATTTTAAGGCGGCTGGCGGGGTTTAAATAGAAGATTCCTTCCAGAGTAGCCTCGTTGGTCTGGTGGCGGATTTGTTCGTCACCGATACGCCCGGAAAGTAGGCTTTCCACCGCATCTATGACCAGTGATTTTCCGGCTCCGGTTTCACCGGTAATGACATTAAGGCCTTCACCCGGTGACCAGGTGATATCTTCAATAATGCCAAAATTTTTTACCCGAAGTTCAACTAGCATAACACCGCGCCAAACCCGTTTTTTATATTTAAAACCATTATCTGGTTTTAAGGCCGAAAAATCAAGAAAACAGGTTGTGAGATATCAAATTGGGAGCTTCTGATTGACTATTGCTACCTTAGCAGTTAAACTTTTAAAGGTTTTTAGATATTTTGCTGAAAAGCGGGTGAAAAAGTGAAATTAATGGTCATAGGCTGTGGCCAATGCGGCGGGCGCATTGCAGACCAGTTTGCCCTGTTAGGTAAAAATGCCAAGCGTCAGCGCGGCATCAGCATAGTGTCAAATGTTTTGGCGATAAATACCGATATTGCAGATCTATCCGGTCTGGTGCATGTGAAGCCGGATTATAAACACCGTATTCTTATCGGCAGCCGTAAAACCGCCGGGCATGGTGTGGGTAAACTTAATGAGCTTGGAGCCCAGCTGGCACGTGAAGACGGTGATAAAATATTAGACAGTATCCGCGAAACCCGCCTCCTTCAGGATACCGATGCTTTTTTGCTGGTAGCAGGGGCATCCGGCGGTACCGGCTCAGGAGCTATTGCGGTACTGACCAAGATGATAAAAGAACGGTTTGTAGATAAACCGGTTTACAATATGATTGTTCTGCCCTTTAACTATGAAGAAGTCACTGAAGAGCGGACTATTTATAACGTAGGTACTTGTCTGAAATCTGCTTACGGTGTGGCTGATGCCGTGATACTGGCTGATAACCAGCGTTATGTACGTGATTCCTCTTCTATAAGTGACAATTTCAGTAAAATAAATTACCGTTTTGTAGAGCCTTTTTACAACATACTTTCTGCCGGTGAGGAAACCACCCCCCGTTATATCGGCTCAAAGGTGCTGGACGCGGGCGATATTATACAGACCCTATCCGGCTGGACGGTTATCGGACACAGCAAGATCGCGAATTCATTTTTGCCTTTCAAGCTGGATTTCAGAGGCAAGCATGCCGAAACCCAAAAAGGCGCACAGGCTATGGAAGACGCCATTTCCGAGCTTTCTTTGAAATGCCGCCCTGAAGACGCCAGACGGGCTCTTTATCTGCTGTCTGCTCATCCCAACAAAATGAGCATAGATATCATTAAAGAGTTGTCATCTACCTTGAGGGACAATGCCAAACATGCCATTATCCGCAGCGGTGATTACCCCCGTGGTGACAATATGGGTGTGACTGTCATTATGTCTGAGATTTCCAGCCCCAAAAAAGTTATGGATTATTTTGACCGCACCATTCGCTTTATCTCGCTGGATAAGCGTTTGTCACAGGGGTTCAACATGGAAGATGCTTTCGGAAGTATACCCTCTCTGCTGGACTAATAAGCGGGCTGTTATTTATAACTGATAAAAAAGAGCCGTACCTTGTGGTGCGGCTCTTGGCATTTAGCTTTATTTTACGGGGCTATTATTATTCGTCCTCGTCAGTTTCTTTGGCACCGGGTTCATTCTGACGTCTGGCTTTATTAGCGGCATACATTTTAGCCAGATACTCCAGACGGTTTTGGGTAACTTCATTTACCTCTTTGGCAGGGAAGTCTACCCTGTTGTTCTTTTCTTCAGGCTCGGAGTAATAGGGATTTTCTTCGGAAACTGCTTCGGTCTCTTCCTGAGTATTATCTGCCGCTGCGTCTGCTTGAATAGCTTCAGGCGTTACGACCTGCGGCTGGTGGGCAGGGCGGGGCGAGATTGCCGGGCGGGTGACAGGCGGTTCACTTGCCGCAGCTTCCAGTTTTTCAGCGGTCTGTTTGGTAACAGCGGCTATAATCTGTTTTGAGGTATCTACACTGCTGATAAGTTCTTTAAATACCCCGACCCAAGTCTGAGATACTTCCTGAGCGGCTTTACGGCTGGCCTCAACAGCTTTGGCGGAAGCAGCCTTGGCATCATCAGCAGCCTTGTGGGAGGTTTCCTGTATCTGTTTCACTGCCTGTACTGTATTCTGCTGGACTTCTTCAACCCTGGATACAGTTTCTTTAAGGTGGGCATTGGAAGAATCTACCAGATGCTTCATTTGGGCATTCATGGCTTCCGCTTTGCAGATTTCATTTTGAAGCTTGTTTATAAGCTCTGAAATTTCTGCCGAAGAGTTCTGGCTGAGCTGGTTCATTTCAGCTATAGCTTTAGTGGAATTTTTAACATTTGTATCTACATTTTCGCGTATGCGGGCGCCGTTTTCTTGCATCTTGAGCAGGGCAGATTCAGAAGCCCTTACGGAAACATCCGCGGTCTTTTTCAGCATATCTATGGTTTCGTCAGATTGGGAAACAGCATCGCGCGAGGCTCTTATGCACTCGTCACTCATTTCCTTGGCGGTACGGATGCTGTCCTGAGCAGCTTGCTTGGCAGAACGGGTGGCGTCCTCTATGCGGAGCATGGCTTCCTTAGTCTGGCCCACTGCCGCTTCGCAGTTGTCCTTAGCCCAGCGGCTGGTGTCATCTGCCCGTTTTACAGCTTTTTCAAACAGGTCTGTATATTTAGCTAGCATCTCCTCAGACCGGCGGCTGGCTTCCTCAGCTTTTTGGGTATAAAGGGCGGTATATTTATCCATGCTGTCCTGATACTGTTTGGCCGTAGTATCAGCCTTGTCTATGGCCGTTTGAGAGTCTCTGGCAGCAGCTTCGGCTGCTTTCTTAGCGGCTTTGGCTTGGTCTTCAGCCTGTTTAAGGGCTATGCGGGTAACTTTTAAATATTCTTCAGCAGATTCTTTGGCTGATTTGCCGGTTTCTTCGGTCATTTTCCACCTCATATAATTTGGTAATTTTAGACAAGTTATTCTACAATTAAAAATCCGCCATAGCAACGCTTTAAAATGTTGTTCTGAACGGCAGGCAATTGGCGAATAAATAATGAAGAAAGAATGATAAATGAGCAAGAAGTATTTTTCAGCACCTGGAGCACAAGGGCCGTATTCACTGGCGGTTAAAGCAGGCGATTACCTGTATATTTCCGGACAGATAGGCCACACTGACGCAGACGGTCGGCCTTTGGCTAGTGTTGAGACTCAGACCAAACGTTGTCTGGAAAAAATGGCCGATCTTCTTAAGACGGCAGGTGCTTCTTTTGATGATGTGGTAAAGACTACCGTATTTTTGAAGAATCAGGAAGACTTTACCAAAATGAACGGTGTTTACACTATATTTTTCAGCGGTGCAAAACCTGCCCGTTCCACGGTCATTGCCGGCATGGTGTTCCCTGAAATAATGGTAGAAATAGAGGCGGTAGCCTATTTACCGGAAGCATAATTACACCCTAAAGCACAAAGCCGCTCACATTTCAGTTGTGAGCGGCTTTATTATTTGAAAACATTTATTGGGCTAAAGATGTTCTATGGGGATAATCTCCCCGCACTTAGGGCATTTGATAGCCGACAGATAGTGCTTCTGGTAAACCGACTTGAAGCCGTTGGTGGCGAAAGCGGAGACAATGCTGCCGATGTTTTCTCTGGCAATATGGTCGGTTTTGACCTTGACTTCATCAAGAGTGCCTTCCATGGTTATGGTTTTTATGTCTTTGGCATTAGGGCTGGTAATCACAATTTCAAATTTTTCAGTTTCCACTGGTAGCTCCTTAAGAGTACTCTGGGAATATTCTAAACTATCTTTGCTTAATAAGAAAGCCTTGCGGCAAATTTATTATTGAGGCAGTGTATATATATTTGAATATGTCACCGGGAAAAGCATTTTTTGAAATATGCGGCAGTAATAGAAAAGTAAAAATAATGCTCAGGGATAGGTAATGTTTTTCAGGCAGTGGGGCAAATCCCGGTTGTAACAAGAAGGAAAGAAAGTTTGACCGGCAATGTGGTATACTCTGGTAGTTGAAAGCAAAAAGAAGCTCAATGGCGACCCCAGGGGGATTCGAACCCCCGATCTCCACCGTGACAGGGTGGCATGTTAGACCGCTACACCATGGGGCCTAGAAGCGGAAAACAGTTTAGAGTATTTGACGCAATCTGTCAAATATGATTTGGGGGTAGGCAGGTTCATTCTGCCTAATATTGTTTGCTTCTTCGCTATATGCTATAATGACCGTCAGATTTTTTAAGGGAATATATTGCCTTTAACTTAGAGAGGAAAACATGGCCGCAAGCGAACTACTTAAATCCAGAGTTGAAAACCTGCGTGATTACGAACTGGTGGTTATCTTAACCACTGACACCCCGAAGGAAAAGGTTGAGGCCATTCTGGAAGGCATTAGCAAGACCATAGCTGAAAAAGAAGGCAGCTTTACCGAAGTAAACCACTGGGGTAAGCGTAAATTGGCCTACCTTATAGGTAGGTATGTTGAGGGTTATTACGTGTTTATCAAGATGAAGGCCAAGCCTTCTTCCATACGCAAGATAAGCACTGACCTGCGCATTTCAGAGCAGGTTATTCGGCATATGGCCATTAATATGGACGAAGAATAATATCTGACTGATTACCGCTAGAGGATTTTGCCAGAGAGGAGACACGAGAGATGGTGAGTTTGAACAAGGTTATGATAATTGGCAATGTTGGCGGTGAGCCGGAGATGCGGTATACCCCCAGCGGGCATCCCGTTACCTCCTTTAAAGTTGCTACCAACTGGGTTTATAATACCCCTGAGGGTGAGCGCAAGCAGGAAACCGAATGGTTTACGGTGGTGGCTTGGAACAAGCTGGCCGAACAGTGCAACCAGTTCCTTTCCAAAGGACGGCTGGTGTATGTGGAAGGACGGCTTCGCACCCGTAGCTGGGAAGGGCAGGATAACCTGAAGCATTACCGTACCGAGGTGATTGCTTCAAGGGTTACCTTCCTTGAGAAAGCTAATGTGGGCACTGGTATAGATGCCCGTGAAGATGACAATGGCGGCGGTGAATTAGAACCGGAAGACATTCCGTTTTAGTGAATATTAAATCTCTTGATAGGAGTTTGATTGAGTGAGTATCCAGGATAGACCTAACAGACCAGCCAGGGGTGGGCGTGGCCGCTATACCCCGAAGCGCAAGATATGTTCTTTCTGCGCTGAAAAGGTTAGCCGTATTGATTACAAGGATTCGGCTAAACTGGCCAGATACATATCTGACCGTGGCAAAATAGAACCCCGCCGCCGCACCGGAACCTGTGCCCGGCACCAGAGGGCTTTGGCTAATGCCATTAAGCGGGCTCGTTTTATTGCCTTGATGCCCTTTGTATCCGAACATGTTCGCCGCCAAGGCAATGTGGCTACTTTTTCGCCTATTCGTGAGCTTAGGCCTGAACCCAAAATTGCCGAAGCCAAGATTGAGCCTAAAGTAGAAGTCAAGGCCGAAGTTGCGGTACCCGAAGTAAAAGCAGAGGTTAAACCTGCGGCAGAGGCTTCTAAACCTGCTGAATCTGCATAAATAGTAAATTATTGCTTTCCATTTAAGGAGTTAATGTGCCTAAGAGGACATATCAACCGAAGCGTATTCCCCGTATGAGGGTTCATGGTTTCCTGTCCCGGATGAGTACCCGGGGTGGACGTGGTGTGCTCAGTACCCGCAGGGCTAAAGGCCGCAAGAGACTGATTGTAGTCTAGAGTGTTTTGGCTGTGCTCCGGTTGATTATCCATCCGGAGTATGGTTACACTATTTACAATGAAACAGGCTAACAGGCTAACCAAACGGGAAGAATATTCCCAGGTGCTTGCCCGCGGCGGTACCTATATAGGGCCGCTGGCCATAATGAAGACGTTGCCTAACAGTCTTGAACTGAGCCGTGTCGGTTTCATAGTCAGTAAAAAAGTAGGCGGGGCTGTAGAGCGTAACCGGGCAAAGAGAATATTAAGGGAAAGCCTGCGGACTACCGGTCTGAAACAGGGCTGGGATATAGTATTTATAGCTAGGGCAAAAGCGGCTACAGTAAAATGTGCCGAAATGGAGAGGGTAGTTAAGCACTTGCTTGGCAAGGCGCAGATACTATCAAAAACAGATGAAAAAACTAGCTTTAAAACTGATTAGATTATACCAAAATACCTACTCTAAAACTGCACCCTCCTCATGCAGGTTTATTCCCACTTGCTCACAGTACACCTACGAAGCTATTGAAAGATTTGGAATTTTTAAGGGAATTTGGTTGGGTGTGAAACGGCTTAGCCGTTGTCACCCTTTGAACAAGGGTGGCTACGACCCAGTGCCAGAATAGGACGGAAAATTGTTCAAAACCAATCGCATATCTAAAAAACTTATTTTGCTGCTTAGCCTTATTGGCGTTTTAGCTGTTTTAAGCGGTTGTATGGGTACTGGACAGAAACCTTTAGGCTGGTCTGGTGTTGTTGTCTCTGATAATGACGCTATATTCGGCTCTATGACCGGTAAACTTATAGCCCTTAACAAAGATGCCAGCACTCCTCGTTATCAGGTACCGCTTGAGACTACTACAAGTGGCGGCGGTTGTGCCGGTGCCGTTACTACCGTTGGCATATACGGTACACCGGTAATATCAGACGGTGTCATCTATATTTCTACCTATGGCGGCAAGATTTATGCTTACAATCAGGATCAGGGTGATCTGAAGTGGGTTTATCCTGTAACCGATGCCTTGCCTGCCATTGTCAGCGGTATTGCTCCCAACGGAGACAAAATTTTCTTTGCAGATACCAATGGCGTTGTTTATGCCCTGAGCAAGGCTGACGGACAAAAGGTCTGGGAATACCCGACAGGTGCCAAAATTTGGGCTTCTCCGGTTGTTTCAGGTGATTTGGTAATTGTGCCCGGTTTTGATAAAAAGGTATATGCTCTGGATATCAATACCGGTAACCCCGTGTGGACGTTTGAAGCCAAGAGCCCCTTTGCAAGCGCCCCTGTGGTAGATAACGGCACTGTTTATGTGGGCTGTTTTGACCGCAATATGTATGCACTGGATCTTACTGACGGCAGCCAGAAATGGGTTTTTGCTTCACCAAACTGGTTCTGGGCAAGCCCTGTTATTGCTGACGGCAAAGTATTCGCCCCCAATCTGGATGGCAATACATATATTCTGGACGCCTTGACCGGCACTCAGCTTAAAGTAATTAATATGACTGATGGTGTGGCTTCTTCGCCGGCCCTGCTGGGTGATAATGTAATTGTGGCCACCAAAACGGGCAAGATTTTCTCCATCAATATATATTCACTTGAGATGAAGGCCGTTACCGACCTCGCCCTGAAAGTGATTGCGCCGGTTACTGTTTCGGGTGAAGTTGTGTATATACATACCCAGGAAAATGAAACTGTCTATGCTATAAATCCGGAGAGCCGGACTATAATCTGGACTTTTGTAGTAAGTTAGCGAGGTAGTCGTTGGATATTGGTGCTATTTGGGATTTAATAATACTTTCGCCGATGATAAACGGCATGGTCTGGCTTTCCCACAATTTATGGGGAAGTTTCGGGCTGACAGTTATAGTTTTAACTGTTGTTATACGGCTGGCCCTCTGGCCGCTTAACCGTAAACAACTTACTGCTACCAAGAAGATGCAGGAAATTACTGTCCATATGGACGCCCTGAAGAAAAAGCACGGTAATGACCGCCAGAAACTGGCCGAAGAGCAAATGAAGCTCTACAAAGAATCCGGCGTTTCCACTACCGGTTGTCTTGTTCCCATGCTTATACAGTTTCCCATCTGGATAGCCTTGTATCAGGCTATTGTCAGGGTGTTGGCTGTTACCCCGGAAGACTTTATGAATCTTTCCAATCACCTTTATTCTTGGCCGGTGGTTTATGAAACCTTGCCCTTGAGCAATAACTTCCTCTGGATGGATCTTTCCCGTTCTGACTTTGTATTGGCTTTGCTGGTAGGTTTGGGCATGTTCGTTCAGCAAAAGATGTCTACTCCCAAGGCTATTAACCAGCAACAGGCAGCCCAGAGCCAGATGCTGAGCTTTATGATGCCGTTTATGTTCTTCTTCTTCTCCTTGTCTTTCCCGAGCGGTTTGGCTTTCTACTGGTTTGTTTCAGCGGTAGTGGGTATTATTATGCAATACTTTATTACCGGCTGGGGTCAGCTTGAGCCTATTGCTGAAAAGGTTATATCCTATTTCCGCGGTGGCCGCCAGGTGCGGTCAGGTAGCATATATAAAACTGAAAAAAAAGCTGCAACTCCGGCTGGTCAGTTATCCGATTCTTCGACCAAAGGTAAGCAGATGGAAGGTAGTATAGATGAAAAAGGTCGAGACGAGCGCCAAGACAGTGGAGGAAGCTATAAAACTGGGTCTAAATCAACTAAACGTAAGCCGAAACGAAGTTGAGATAGAGGTTCTGTCTGAAGGCCGGCATGGTTTGCTGGGTCTGCGCGGAGAAGATGCCCGTGTTTGCCTGCGGCTAATTGAACCTGAATACGAAGATGACATAGCACCGGGTAACCAGATGGATGCAAGTGATCTTGCTCAAAACATTCTGGAAACCCTGCTGGACAAGATGGATATTGAGGCATATGTAGATATTCTGCCTGAGAAAATGGTTACCGATGAGGAGTCACAGCCGAGTACTGTTTTGAATATTGTAGGCGAAGACCTGGGCATTCTTATTGGACGCAAGGGTCAAACCCTGATAAGTTTGCAACAAGTGGTAAGGCTTATGATTTCCCACCAGTTGGGGCGGTTTGAGCCGGTGGTGGTTGACGTAAATGGTTATCGGCAGAGGCGCTTGAGCTCGCTTCAGACTTTGGCTTGGAGAACTGCCGAACAGGTCAAGCTGCGGCGGATGCCTTTTTCACTTGAGCCTATGCCTGCCTATGAACGGCGGATTATTCATCTGGCTTTGGCTGAAGACGAAGAAGTAACTACCCAGAGCGTTGGCTTTGGCGAGTCCAGAAAAGTTGTGGTAGTCTTAAAAGAATAGTACAATAAACCTTACAAAAGGCAGTGACGGAGAAGAGTAGGTTATCTGCGGGGCAGAAGCGAGTCTGGTACGGTGAAAGCAGAACTTTCCGCTGGTATCCCGAAAATCACTCCTGAGCCGCCAGCCAAAAAGCCTTTAGGCTGAGTAGACCTGGCCGGGTTCGCCACCCGTTATAAGGGGCGGGGCATGTTAGTGCCCACAAGAGAGCCTCTGCTTGAAAGCAGGGGAAGCGGGGTGGTACCGCGGGCTTATTTAGTCCCGTCCCTGATAAGGACGGGATTTTCTTTTTTAAGAGGTGATAAATGTTTAAGGCTGTGAATCCCAGACAAAACTTCCCCCAGATGGAGGAAGAAATCCTGAAAATTTGGCAGGATAAGGGCATCTTTAAAAAGAGTATTGAAAACCGCCGTGACGGCAAACGTTTTACTCTGTACGAAGGGCCCCCCACTGCTAATGGCCGTCCTGGTATTCACCATGTGCTTTCGCGGGTTTTTAAAGATGTGATACCCCGCTACAAGGTTATGAAGGGTTATTATGCACCGCGGATTGGCGGCTGGGATACACATGGCCTGCCGGTTGAGCTTGAGGTGGAAAAAGAGCTGGGTTTTACCAGTAAAAATGATATTGAAAAATATGGCATTGCCGAGTTTAATACCCGTTGCCGTTCCAGTGTTTTTAAATATGTGTCCGAATGGAACAAACTGACCGAACGGATTGCATACTGGGTGGATTTGGATAATGCCTATATAACCATGGATAACAAATATATAGAGAGCGGCTGGTGGGCGCTCAAGCAGATGTGGGATAAGGGGCTGGTTTATCAGGGACATCGGGTTACCCCTCATTGCCCGCGTTGCGGTACTTCCCTAAGCTCTCACGAGGTGGCTCAAGGATATAAAGATAATACCGAAGACCCTTCGGTGTTTGTTAAGTTTGAAATAAACCATGAGAGTTTGGCACAGACAGGTTTGGGGCAGAAGTGGGTTAACCCGTCTGACAAACCGCTGTATCTGCTGGCTTGGACTACTACGCCCTGGACTTTACCCGCCAACACCGCTCTGGCTGTATCAGCCACAGATGAATATGCCATACTGGATATGGCAGACTACTATATGGTACTGGCTAAGCCCCGTTTATCCAGCCTGAAACTGACAGAAAACCCCATAGTGGGGGAGTGTTTGGGCAGTGACCTGAAAGGGCTTACCTACAAACCTCTGTTTGACCCGCGTGAATTCGGCATATCTGTAAAAAATATGCAGGATAACTCTGAAATAGATGCTCTTGAGCCCTTGTCTTACCCTGTGATAACCACCAGTTATGTATCTATGGATGACGGAACGGGTATAGTCCATACTGCTCCTGCCTATGGCGAACTGGACTATGAATCCGGGGTTAAATACGGGCTGAAATTTGTCCACCACGTAGATTTACAGGGCAGGATAACCGGTAACTATCCGTTTGCCGGCAAATTTGTCAAAGAAGCTGATAAGGATATCTCCCGTAACCTCAAAGAGCGGGGACTTATGTTCCGTAATGAACGCATGCACCATACCTACCCCTTTTGCTGGCGGTGTGATTCTCCGCTTATTTATTACGCCAAGCAGAGCTGGTACATACGGACTACCGCAGTCAGGGATGAACTGATAAAGGGCAACCAGCAGATAAACTGGTATCCCGAACATATCAAAGACGGTCGTTTTGGAGATTGGCTGGAAAATAATATTGACTGGGCTTTCTCCCGTGAACGTTACTGGGGAACGCCTGTACCCATCTGGCGGTGCGAGAAGTGCGGCCAGACCGAGTGTGTGGGTGGGATTGACGAACTAAAAGCCAAGCCGAATTTTAAAGGCATGCAGGAAAAACTGGATATCCACCGCCCGTATGCAGATGAATGGACTTATGATTGCGCCAAATGCGGCGGCAACATGAAAAGGGTTACCGAGGTTATGGACTGCTGGTATGACTCCGGCGCTATGCCTGTTGCCCAGTATCATTACCCCTTTGAGCCTGAAAGCCGGACTATTGCCAGTGACGGGCGTTTCCCGGCTGACTACATCTGCGAGGCTGTAGACCAAACACGGGGCTGGTTTTACAGTTTGCATGCCATTTCTACCCTGATATTCGGCCGCCCCTGTTATCAGAACGTAATCTGTCTGGGGCATATACTGGACGAACGCGGCGAGAAAATGAGCAAGTCCAAAAATAATGTTATCCAGCCCGCTGCTGTGCTGGATAAATACGGGGCAGATGCTGTCCGCTGGTATTTCTATACCGCAGCGCCGCCCGGAAATGCCCGACGCTTTTCAGAGAAACTGGTAGGTGAGGTAACCCGCCAGTTCCTGCTGATGCTTTGGAACATATATTCATTTTTTGTTACTTATGCCAATATAGATAACTTTACACCTTCTGAAAAATATCTGGCCGGTGAAGTACCCGAACTGGATAGATGGATTTTATCCGAGCTTAACCAGCTGGTACTGGACGTAGACAAAGGGCTGGATAATTATGATCCCACTCAAGCCGGACGGCGGATTGAAGATTTTGTGGGATATCTTTCCAACTGGTATGTACGCCGCAGCCGCCGCCGTTTCTGGAAGAGTGAAAATGATGCCGATAAACTTTCGGCCTATCAGGCGCTGTATACCTGTTTGGTTACCCTTTCCAAACTGCTGGCTCCCTTTACACCCTTTGTGGCGGAGGAACTGTACCAGAACTTGGTGCTTTTGGTAGACCAGTCCGCTTTGGAAAGTGTACACCTTACGGATTTCCCGGTAGCGGATAAGGCTCTTATAGACGAACAGCTGGACAATGAGATCCGTCTGGTAATGAAGGTTTCCAGTATGGGGCGTTCTGCCCGCAGCAAGGCGGCGCTCAAGGTACGCCAACCGCTGGCAGAAGTGCGGGTAGTTCTTTCTTCACCTGCGGAAAGAACCGGGCTTATGCGTCTGGCTGAGCAAGTGCTGGAAGAGCTTAATGTAAAGGCACTGGTAGCGGAAGAACCGGGTACAGCTATCCCTCAGGAAAATTATGTCGCCAGTACCGAAGGGGCATATACGGTAGCGGTCTATACCGGGCTTTCACCTGAACTGCTGGCTGAAGGTTCTGCCCGTGAGATTGTCCACCGTTTGCAAACCATGCGGAAATCTGCCGAATTTGAGATTGCAGATTATATAAATACCCATTATCAGGCGGATGAATATCTGGAAAGTGTTATCCGGACGCATGCCGAGTACATAAAGAAAGAAACTCTTTCCAACCAGATCGTAAACGGAAACGCCCCTGAAGGAGCGTATACCGAAAGTCTGGATATTGACGGTCACCCCTTAAGTTTGTGGGTGGTACGCTAAAGGACTACAAAACTAGCTTTCCGGTGGCGGAGTTTCAGCCAGTATCAGGGTTACGGTACTGGTTACTCCGTCCCGGAAATAGCTGACTTCTATTTTATCCCCTACCTTTTTACCGTGAATAGCCAGTATCAGTTCTTCATCAGTAAGTACTGCTTGGCCGTTTATTGACAGGATAACGTCATTAGCCTTAAGTCCGGCTTTCTCAGCAGGTCCGTTTTCAGCTATACCCCGTAACAGCACGCCTTTATCTATGCCCAGCTTGAAATAAGACTGGATGGCCGCATCTACGGTCAGTATGCCTATTACCCCCATGAAGGGACGGGTAATATATCCTTTGTTTACCAGTTCTTCAATAAAAGTGCGGGCGGAGTTTATATTTATGGCGTAACCCACGCCTTCCACTCCCACTTCCACAATTTTGGCAGAAGTAATGCCGATAACTTCACCGGCCATATTTACCAGAGGGCCTCCGGAATTACCTTCGTTTATGGCCGCATCTGTACCTATCAATCCGTACAGGGTTACACTTTGGTCAACGGTTATCTGGGCATCCAGACGGCTTATCCAGCCGCCTTTCATGGTTATTCCCAGACCAAGGGCATTCCCGATGGCCGCTACCGGTTCACCCACCTCCAGAGCGGATGAATCACCTATATACACAAAAGGCAACTCCTCCCCCAGGGTATCCACCTTGATTACGGCCAGGTCTGTACGCGAATCTGTCACAACACGGCTGGCGGTAAAGGTGCGGTTGTCTGAGAGGGTTACGGTTACAGTGCTTCCGCCTTCAACTACATGGTTATTAGTAATGATATAACCGCTGGGGTCTATTATAAAACCTGAACCTGAGGCTATGGCCACAGTCTGGCGGCCGAATATATCCTGGGTTATATATTCCACGTCTACCGCTACCACTGCCGGTTTTACTCTGGCAACCACCATGGCATAGTTTGCCAGTTCGGGCAGGTTCTGCTGAGGAGAGGGAAATTTCCAGTTTTCATCCAGTGGGGTAGAGGTACTAGGGGTATTGTCTGAATTATCAGTGTTTATGGGCTGGGACAGATAATCACAGCCACCGGCACTAAAAGCAGCAGTGGCAATCAGGATACAAAGAAACAGGCTGAATAAATGTAGTTTCTTTTTCATTGTCTTGCTCAAGCCGGCAACTGGGAGATAAGGTTATTGATAATGGGCAAAGCTATATACAGGCTGATAGCATAGCCAATGCCCTCCACGCCTACCTCTTGTATTTTAGCGCTGGTGATGCCTATTACCTCACCCTGATAGTTAACCAGCGGACCGCCGGAGTTACCCGGATTTATGGCGGCATCAGTTTCTATCAGTCCGGTCAGGCTTTCGGTATCACTGAACTCAACGGTAGTATTCAAACGGCTTACCCAGCCCCCGGTCATGGAAATACCCATGCCCAGAGCATTGCCGATGGCGGCCACCGGTTCGCCTACTGCCAGTTTGGAGGCATCTCCCAGTTTGACTGCGGGTAAATTGGTGGCATTTATCTTTATTACCGCCAGATCATTGGCAGGGTAAGTACGTACAGCTACCGAATTAAAGGTACGCCCGTCATCCAGCGTTACCGTGATGCTGGTGGCGTCTTCCACTACATGGTTATTGGTTACGATAATACCGTTTGAATCTATAATCCAGCCTGAGCCGGCGGCTTGCTCTACTATTGTCCGCCCGAAAATATCACGGGTGACCAGTTCAACATTTATAGATACTACCGAAGGTTTTACGGCCTTTACCGCATTTACGAAATTGACAGGACTTGGTACACTGCCGATTTCATCACTTTGGTCTGGCAGGTTTTGAGTATTAGTTTGGTTTTGAGTGTTGTCTTCAGGGGAATTGCTGAAATCCTGAAGTATGTCACAGCCCTGTGCCAGCAACATGGACAGAACCAGACTGATTGAAATAAACAGACCGAAGAAATTTTTGAAAAGTTTTTTCATTGCCTCTTCCTGTATGGAGTATTGATTTTATTATAGCAGGAAATTGTGAAAAAATTATTGATAAACAAGCGGGAGGGGTGATATTCCCCTCCCGCTTAAAAGACATAGTATGCCGTTTTTACCTAGACGTTGACTTTAGGCAAACCCTTCTGAGCCTCTTTTACCAGTTCTGCCGGGTATTCGTAGTTACTGAGCTTGCCCCGCAGGTACAGGTCGTAAGAAGCCATGTCCACGTGGCCGTGACCGCTGTGGCAGAAGAGAATAGTCTTGGCTTCGCCGGTTTCGCGGCATTTCAGGGCTTCATCAATTGTAGCCCTGATGGCATGGTTGGTTTCAGGTGCGCTTATGAAGCCTTCAGTCTGGGCAAACTGCATGCCCGCTTCAAAGGTCTCTATCTGCTGAACCGCTGTAGCCTCAATCAGCTTCAGGCGGCTGAGGTGAGACAGCAGGGGAGACATGCCGTGATACCGCAACCCGCCGGCATGTACCGGAGGTGGCATAAACTGGTGACCCAGCGTAAACATTTTCATCATAGGGGTCATACCGGCTTCGTCTCCGAAGTCATAGGCGTCCAGACCCTTGGTCAGTGAAGGACAGCTGGCGGGCTCAACTGCCAAAATGCGGGTATCCTTGTGAGTACCGTTCAGTTTGTCTTCCACAAAGGGTATAGCGATACCGCCAAAGTTTGAACCGCCGCCAACACAGCCAATAACAATATCAGGGTAGCAGTCTGCCATGGCCATCTGCTTTTTAGCTTCCTGACCGATAATAGTCTGGTGAAGGAGTACATGGTTAAGTACACTACCCAGAGCATACTTGGTGCCGGGATGGGTTACAGCATCTTCCACAGCTTCACTTATGGCAATACCCAAACTGCCGGGGCATTCGGGGTCACGTTCCAGTATCTCACGGCCTATTCGGGTATCCGGGCTGGGGCTGGGTACGACAGAGGCACCCCAGGTTTCCATCATAATGCGGCGGTAAGGTTTCATATTGTAGCTTACCTTTACCATATAGACCTTGCACTCTATGTCAAAGAATTTGCAAGCCATAGCCAGAGAAGAACCCCATTGTCCGGCGCCGGTTTCGGTGGAAATCCGCTTTATGCCGGCTTGTTTATTGTAATAAGCCTGAGCCAGGGCGGTATTGGGTTTGTGTGAACCGGCCGGGCTGACATCTTCCAGTTTGTAAAAGATTTTAGCCGGAGTCTGCAAAGCCTTTTCCAGCCGGTGGGCACGGTAAAGAGGGGTTGGCCGCCAGATTTTATATAGTTCCAACAGTTCTTCCGGGATGGGTATATGCCTTTCGGGGCTGAACTCCTGCATGATAAGGTTCATAGGGAATATAGCTTCCATATCAGCCGGAGTGACCGGCTTGCCGGTGCCCGGATGCAAAACGGGAGGCAGCGGTACGGGCAAATCAGGCTGGATATTGTACCAGACCTGAGGCATATCCTTTTCCTGCAGTATGAACTTGGTTTGAACCATTTCTGTTCTCCTTGACGTTATTTTAATACCTGTTTAGCCTTGATTAATTACCTGTTTACCCTGTGCCAGTCAGCCCCAGTTCATCTAAAGCCTCTTTAGCCGTATCAGGCGTTTTTGGGGCAGGGATAACAAAAAACCCTCTGCCCTGAAAGGGGCAGAAGGTTTACTTCCGCGGTACCACCCTAATTAGCCGGAATCATAAAATACCGGCCATCTTTAACAGGTACTTGGGGTAACCCCCTTATACCTTGGGATACTTTAACGCTTCCCCTGCGGCAAAGCCTACTTGGATAAACCGTTCGGTTTGCGGCTCCCAAGTCCATTCAATCCCTGCGTCAGCACCGGCTCACACCTTGCCCGGCTCTCTTAGCTTCGCTTGAAATTTACTAGTCTTGTTCATAGCCTTTAGATATTCAATTAGGTAAATATTAATCACTCATAGACTGCTTGTCAAGCTGATTTGGCCTAATTGGAATAAATGAATGATATTAAAAAATTGATACAAAATATAAAATCTGGTACACTGGCTCATCCAAATGCTTCAAACAATATATGTTCGGTGGTGACATTTGAATCTTGCTGATAGGCTTTCAGAAGTAGTTGCGGCCTGTCCTGAGGCTGTGGCCCTGAAATTTGAAGATAAAAATATTACCTATGCAGAGCTGGACAGGATTTCTGACTGTTATGCGTGGGCACTTACCCGTCTGGGGGCACTTGCGGGTGAGCGGGTGGCACTCCTGATACCAAACTGCCTTGAATTTATATATTTTTATTTTGGTATAGTCAAAATAGGGGCTGTGGCCGTGCCGCTTGACCCAAAATACAAATGGCCGGAGCTTAAAGCCCTGCTTGATGATTGCCAGCCCAAGGTATTGGTTTGTCAAACAGATGGACTGAATATTTTGCATCACCACCAGTCTGAATTAGGTTTTATACAGCATTATATCAGTCTGGAAGACAGCAGTTATCCGGACATAGTTTTATTAAAAAATTTTCTGGCAAATGTACCTGAAAGTCCCTTTGAGTTTGACGTGCCAGAAACTCAGACTGCCCATATAGCCTATACCTCGGCAGCCCAGTTACGCCCGCAAGGTGTGATGATAAGCCAATCAAATCTGGTCAGGACGGCAGCAATATCTGCCGGCGGGTTTGGGCAAAGCAACAAAGACAGGGTTATCCTGTTTGCTCTGCCTCTGCATCATATAATAGGGTTGGTGGTGGTTATGCTGGGTACTATATTCAGCGGCGGGAGTGTCATAATGCTCTCAGGTGTTTCTGTAGACTGCCTATTAAAGACTATTGAAAAAGAAAGCATTACAGTATTTCTGGGTGTTCCTTTCATTCATGCCATGCTGGTTCGCCACCTGCGGGAAAATTCCTCTGAATACAATCTGGCTTCACTAAGATTGTGCGGCAGTGCCGGTGCACCTTTGCCTCCGGAACTGGTGCTGTCATACAGAGTTTTACTGGATAAAGACCTGGTGGATTTTTACGGCCTTACTGAATCTACTTCTCATGTAACCTGCCAACCTCTGGATAGAAGCGGTAAGCCTTGCTCAGTAGGCAAAGTGCTTGGCGGGTTTGAGCTGGAAGTGGTGGATTCGGCCGGCAAACTGTTAGCGCCGTCTCAGGCAGGAGAGATAATTATCCGTGGGCCTGTGATGGACGGAATTTACCGCCAGCCTGAAAAAACCAACCAGATGTTACGTAACGGCTGGCTTTATACCGGTGATATCGGCTATAAAGATAATGACGGATTTGTTTACATAAAATATTTTATCAAACCTATGCTTATTACCAAAGGCCAGAACATATATTTTTCTGACCTTGAAGATTTGCTTCTTTCATGCCCGGGGGTGAGAGAAGTACTGGCGGTGGGGATACCTGATCCGGATGGTATGCGGGGTGAGGTGGTTCGGGTGGCGGTAGTACTTCGGGATGGGGTTACCCAGACTTCTGCCGGTATTAAGAAGTACTGTCTGGATAATCTGGCACAGTATAAAACCCCCCGGGAAATTTATATTCTGAAAGATTTACCCCGTGATTTGCTGGGATTGCCCTGTAGAGACAGTCTTAAACAAATGTAAAAATGACAGGGCAAGATGTGTTGCCAAACTCTCGTCTATGTGTATAATAAGTTTAAATGCTTTAGCTGATGAGAGGTGCGACATGGCGAACAGTGTAGCCATAGTTACCGATACTACTGCCTGTATACCGGCCGAACTTGTCAGAAAGTACCAGATAGAAGTTATTCCTATACAAATTGTTATCGGCGGCAAAGCTTATCCTGATGCGGAACTTGACCTTAGCCAGTTCTACCGGATACTCAAGGAATCCCCTCTGACACTCAAAACGGTTGGCTCATTGCCGGGTCCATATATTGAGGCATTTACCCGGCTGGCAGCCAAAACTGACCAGATTTTGTGTATTACCGAACCTGTACGGTTTTCGGGTATGTTCAATGCCGCCCAGCTGGCTGCCATGCAAGTGCTGGAAAAATACTCCAACCTTCGTATAAAAGTTATCCCCTGCGAAACTGCCGCTGCCGGTTTGGGGTTGGTAGTTTTGGAAGCTGCCCGCCAAGCCGAAGCCGGAAAAAGCCTTGATAATCTGGTAGGCATAGTAAGTACCCTGATGCAGCGGGTATATCTGTATGCGGCGCTGGATACTTTTGACTATCTGATTAGGGGCGGGCGTATACCCAAAATAGCCGCCCTGGCAGATTCTGTGCTTCAGATAAAACCTGTTTTCACCCTGCGTAACGGCGATGCTCAAACAGTAGCCCTGCCCCGCACTGCCGAAAAAGCCTTGCAGAATATGCTGGATCTGATGATGGGGCACGTAAAAGGCAAAGGGAAACTGAAAGTGGCTGTAATGCATGCTGATGCTTTGGAACGGGCACACAGGCTGGAGCAAAATATAAAAGAAAAATTCCCTGAGGCGGAAATTCTGATTATGGAATTTACCCCGGTTATGGGAGTTCATACCGGTCCGGGGGTAGTTGGTGTGGCCTTTTACGAGACATAAAAACTGTCTGGGTTTTTTAGATATTTTGGAATATAATATTTAGTTATTATGCCGTTTATACCTGAAGATGATATAAGATTACTGCTGGATAGTCTGGGTGACTTGCCTCCGGCTGAGAAGTGTCCGTTTTTGCTTATACTGGTGGGTCTGCCGGGAACAGGAAAAAGCACCTTTGCCGGGCGTTTTGCAAAACAAATTCCGGTCGTGATACTGGAAAGTGACGCTCTGCGTAAAACTCTGATAAATCAGCCTGTTTATTCCGATTCAGAGCACACCAGAGTATTTAAGGCAATACATGAACTGATGGGCAAATTACTTGGGCAGAGTGTATCGCTGGTGTTGGACGCTACCAGCATGACTGCCAAAGACCGCAGCCCTTTATATAACATTGCCGACGGGCTGGGTATAAAATGGTTTGTTGTAGAGATGGATTTGCCGCCGGGGATAGTTAAAAAACGCATGGAACGGCGGATGCAACAGGGTGCGTCCCGCTCTGATGCGGATTGGACAATTTATCAGATGCTGAAGCCTATGTTTGAGCCTGTTTCCGAGGAGTGTTATCGTATAAAGACCGAGGCTGATTTTCAGCCGGTGCTGGCACGTGTAATAAAAGACGTAAAAACCTATATAGAGCAGGAGGAGTGTAGATAATGGAAATCAAAATTGTAAAACAAAGACCGCAGTCAATTATGGCTGATGTTTTGGCTATGCCTGTTTTTGAAGGACAGGATTTGAGCTTTGAGCTTAAGGAACTGGATGCTAAACTGGGCGGCTGTATTGGTGAAATGAAGGCCAAAGCCGAACTGAAAGGCAAGACAGGTGAACTTCATCTGGTAAATACTCTGGGCAACCTTCCGGTTCGCTATCTGGCGGTATTTGGTTTGGGCAAAGCTGATAAATTTAATGCTGATGAATTCCGAAAATCTGCGGGTGAGCTTTCAAGGGCTTTATCAAAGAAAAGTTTCAAGAATATAGTTATCTGGCTAGGAGAGATGCCGCTGGCGGCAGATGTGCTGGCGGAAACCGCCTCTGGGGGTGTCCTGATGGGGAGTTACCGTTTTCGCAAATATTTCACAAGCGGCAATGAAAACGGGATAATTGACGAGATAAAGCTGGTGCTGGGGGACAAGGCTGACCTTGCAAGCGCCTCACAGGGGCTTATAAAGGGGCAGATTGTAGCAGAGGCAGTATGTTCTGCCCGTGACCTTGTAAATGAACCATCCAGTAACATGACACCAACTGATCTGGCAGATTTTGCCCGGCGTCTGGCCGAATCATCCGGTCTTGACTGTGAAATATTTAACGAAAGCCAGTTGCTTGAAAAAGGAATGGGCGGAATACTGGGGGTAGGGCAGGGCTCATGCCAGGCACCCAAGTTTATTATCCTGAAATATACCGGGCGTGACAGTGATGAACTTGATATGGCTTATGTCGGTAAGGCTATTACCTTTGATTCCGGTGGTATTTCGCTCAAACCTTGGGATAAAATGTGGGAAATGAAATCTGACATGTCCGGCGGGGCGGCGGTGATTACAGCCATGGGGGCTATTGCCAAACTAAGGCCGGCGATAAATATTATGGGCATTGTTCCAGCTACTGAAAACATGCCCAGCGGTTGTGCAATCAAGCCGGGTGACATTCTGCGCATGGCCAGTGGAAAGACCGTAGAAATCCATTCTACAGATGCTGAAGGGCGGCTGATACTGGCTGATGCCCTTGATTATGCCTGCAAACAGGGAGCTAAACAAATGGTAGATGTAGCTACCCTTACCGGTGCCTGCTCACGCATTTTCGGCAGTGCCTGCAGCGGTGGTTTTACTAATAATGACGAGTTTTACAGCAAGGTTGTAGCTGCTGCCAAACAGTCGGGTGAGTGCATCTGGCAGTTACCCACTTTTGAAGAGTATAAAGAAATGATAAAAAGTGACGTGGCAGATATTAAAAACGTGGGTGGTCCGGTTGCCGGTGCCAGTACGGCGGCTTTGTTCCTTGAGGAGTTTGTTGAAAACAGGCCTTGGGTTCATTTGGACATTGCTGGAACTGCTTATCTGGATAAGGACAATGGTTATCAGGTTAAGGGTGGTTCAGGGGCATCTGTGCCTACTCTGATAAGTCTGGCATTAAATATTGCAAAAATATTATAAATAATATAGCTGAAAATCTTGACTTTTGTGCTAAAATGAATAGGTTGCGAGTGCGGCCGATGTTCTTGCAGATAATTGATTGCCAATCCCTTAGATAGAGGGAAAAGTTTCCGGCCGGGATTTAGCCCAGGATGAATAGTATGCCTCAAATTTCTACAATTTTGGTTTTGCCAAAGTTGCATTTATGGTTGGAGGCGTATTATTCGTTATTTGGTGCCTAATGCACAGGCGGGTGTTAATATCTGGGGAAAAGCTGCAATATGGCTAAGCCAACTGCCGATGCTTAACCGGGTAAAAACTCTGGCGGAGTATTTTTTAGCCGGAATAAAGGCATCGGTTTTGTGCTTTAATATCAGGATAAACAGAGGTATCCGATTTGTGACTTACCAAGCCGGCAAGTCGGGGGCGTTTTTGAGGCAGGGGCATTTTGACCTGTTCCTTGTGCCTGTAAAATGTCAATCGCAGTTTGACCTGAGACAACGGAATATTGACATGCCAATTACTTATTATGATAAACCAGGAGTAAATTCTTGATATACAATGCATCCGAATATAATTTTAAGGCACCGGAGATACTTTCCCGTGCCAGAAGAGTCCTTATAAAGCCATGTGCCCGTTATCCGGTGCAATATCCGGTCAGCACCAGCCGCGAACTTATTCAAAAAATTATTAGCGGCATACGCAGGATAAGTGATGCGGATATTATCATACTTGAAGGCGCACCCGGAGGAGCCCCTGTGAAGAGCATTTATAAAGCTCTTTCATACGACTTTCAAAGAGTGGTTCTGCTGGATGTGAATGATTGCACCTGGGTTGAGGTGGATAACCCTTTGAACAAGCCTCTGGTTGTTCCCACCTTTTGGGTGCCGAATGTTATCTTGTCCAGTGATTTTCTGATTAGCGTCACTCCCTTGCAGATTATTAACGGCAAGGGCAACTTCTCTATCTCAAATTTGCTGCCGGTATTGCCCTCCGGCAAATACGGTAGCGGTAAGACGGGCTGGGATTCACTTTACAGTCAGGGTATTGAAAAGGTTTTATCTGACCTTTACTTCACTTTGCCGTTTGATATGGGCATTATAGAAGCTACCCAGAAATTTACCAGCCACGGGGACCCGACCAAAGGCGAGATTGAGCATTTGGGCAAGATATTTGCCGGTGAACCTTATGAAGTGGATACCGAAGTTTCACGTACCTTGAATATTAAGACAGACTATTTGGAGTTAATAAAAACATCCAGCGTTGAACTTGAACGCTGGACTTAAAGTGCTTTGTTCCTGTTTAGTTCGGGTTAATGCTTGATGCGGAAATCACTGTAGTTGGCGGTTGCTGTTTCCCAGCTGGTTTCCACATCTTTAACCTCGGCACGGGGAGGACCTGAACGGAGTAAATCCAAGAACTCAAGGAGTGCGTCTTTGTCTCCTTCAGCTACCACTTCCACTTCAGCCCCGTTGGCCAGGTTTTTGGCGTATCCGCAAAGACCCAGACGCGTTGCCTGTGTTCGGGTGAAGTCTCTGAAGTAAACTCCCTGTACCTTCCCTTTGACAATGGCTCTCAGACAATGCATGCCAAAGCCTCATATTCCGGGTTATACGTCTTTGCCTTTTTTCTTTTTGCGGACTACTTCCGGTTCTATATTCGGCTGGAAAAATTCACCCGAAACTCCCGGTTTCTTGGAATCCTTCTTCTGTTTTTTGTTCTCTCGTGATTGAAAATCTCTGCCACCCATATATATCCTCCTGTAATACTAGAAGTTTATCAAATGTTATCTTCGTCTGTAAAGCTGTTTTCAAACTGTTGCAGAGCTACCTTGGCGGCATTGGTTTCGGCCTCTTTTTTGCTTCGCCCGGAACCTTCCGCAAATACCCTGTCTTCTGCATAAACCTCTGCTATAAATAAACGATTGTGCTCTGGCCCGCTGAAATTTGTAATACGATAGCGGGGTGTAAGCTGCAGTTGAGCCTGAATAAGCTCTTGCAGGCGGGATTTGTAGTCAATATTGGAACTAAGGGTTTGTACCCGCTCCATTTCGGTCTTGAAAAGGCGGAAAATCACTTCCCGGGTTACATCCATACCCTTATCTATGTATATAGCTGCCAGGACTGCTTCAAAGGCACCCGCCAGATTCGCCGGTTTGAAACGCCCCTTGGATACGTCTTCCCCCCGCCCCAGATAGAGATACTTGCCAAGGTTTATTCCCAAAGCTACCCTTACCAGACTCTCCCGCCGCACCAGCAGGGAACGGAAACGGGTCAAATCACCTTCCTGAATATCAGGGAAATCATGGTAAAGACGATCTGCAAAGATAACACCCAGAACGGCATCACCCAGAAATTCCATTCTTTCGTTAGAGCCGCTTGAGTGATTAGGGTTTTCATTTACCCACGAAGTATGTATAAGTGCCTGCTCTAGAAGCGATGGCTGCTCAAACTTTACTCCCAGAGAGTTTTCAAGTTCAGTTAAATCTAACATTTCAGATAAGATTATGCCATTCGGCAAATACATGTCAAGCTGAAGTAAATGCAGGGTTTTCTTGACTTAAGATTAAAAAGCATTTATGATATTTCTGATATAAAAATGTATATAGGAGATAGGAAACGGAATGAGTAAACTGATAGAGAATGCCGGCGTTATAGCTTTCATATTAGCCTTCTTGTTTTGCTGCTTTGGCATAAGTTTAGTTATTTTCTATGGCTTCCTTTATATGCCTCCTGCAATTACCCCTATTTCATAAATTGGCTATAGCAAGACAATGCCGCACCTTTAAATATTGATGCGGCGTTGTTTTGTAGCTTGGCTTACTGGTATAATCCGTGTGCATGTTGGGGAATCGTCTAGCGGTAGGACAGCGGACTCTGAATCCGTATGGGAAGGTTCGAATCCTTCTTCCCCAGCCACTTCGTTCTTATGGCGCATTCGTCTAGCGGCCCAGGACGCGTCCCTCTCAAGGACGAGATCACCGGTTCGAATCCGGTATGCGCTACCAAAAATTTAACGTGTAATACAGTCGTATGACGCTATTGTGTCGTATTAAGTAAAGTCTCAAAATTGGAAATGACTTTCGGAATTGCTTCCAAGTAATCGTTTAGTATTTCTTCAAGTGAAACAAATTTATCACTCTTCTCCTCGAAAAACATATCATTACTTTGGCATAAAGGTCTTTGCCCTTCGATAGCCGAATCTCCTGTCTTAACTCATTTTAGTCCATTTCGTGTTATTAATAATGCGACAACACCTTGGTTCGCAATTAGCTTTACTGGACCTCCATAAAATCTCCTCTTGTTTTTTGTTGGAGGAAGACAACCAAATCGATGAAAGTCGTGAATACGAATTTTTTCCAAGAGATGATAGAACGGAATAGCTTGAGAGATTTCTAGCTCAAGGTTTTTTCTGTTTTCTTTAATATCGTTGCTTTTAGGAGATTTAAGTTCTTGTTTTTCAGTAGCTTCGAGTATCAATTCAACTATTGAGCGGGCTGGATATACCGCAGCAATTAAATTAGTAAATTTGGTATGGGGTTTCTTGGAACGGCGAGCTAGTTGCAATAATCGTTTAGCACGATAGTATTGTTCATAGATACCCTGTAGTCTGGGACTCGAAACATTATTACTTTTCATGTATCTATTATATCGTGGGCTTACAAAATTAATATAAAATATTGTAAGTCGGTGTAAACTTTTTATAAAGTTGGCAATTTAGTGAAGGCTGTACTTTACCATTTTGCTAAAGATTGGTTTGAGTTCGTGTTTGCCGCTTGTGTGCGTTATGCGCTCCCTAGCTGTAAAATGGGCGGTATAAATCTGCTGTTAGCAAGATTGCACCAGTTTAATATATATGCCTTCATTTGGCGTTATGCGGCGGATTGACAAGGTTAAAAAATCCAATCTGAATCATTAGAAATCTAAAACCAAAATTATGGTTGGTGGTATTATTTCGGACGGGAGTAAAAATATAGTTGGACACTTTTTGTCAATAATCAAGCTACGTCATACCAAAGAAAACTCTACGAGTGCATGATGTGACCACTGTATGTATGCAAGGTTATATGACAGATGGGCAAAAATAACAAAAAATATGCCAGATATTTTGAAAATTACCCCTCTCCAAAGCTAAAACGGGATTTGCTTTCCCCTAAACCCTATGATATACTCTCCCACGTTGAAATTGATTGCCGAGTAAAAAACGGCCACCTTAAAAGACAGGTTACACGGTAGACAACTCCACAAAAGCCTTTAACAGGCTGGGGTTTTCCTTGACAGAGAGCAGCCAAATGTGATACTATCTCTCTTTGTCTGGAACTGATGCACCTTAACAACTGGATAGCGGAAAGAAAAGTTTTAAACAATACACTAGTAATTAATATTGAGCTTGGAGAGTTTGATCCTGGCTCAGGATGAACGCTAGCGGCGTGCCTTATGCATGCAAGTCGAACGGTCTTAAGCAATTAAGATAGTGGCGAACGGGTGAGTAACGCGTAAGTAACCTACCTCTAAGTGGGGGATAGCTTCGGGAAACTGAAGGTAATACCGCATGTGGTGGGCCGACATATGTTGGTTCACTAAAGCCGTAAGGCGCTTGGTGAGGGGCTTGCGTCCGATTAGCTAGTTGGTGGGGTAATGGCCTACCAAGGCTTCGATCGGTAGCTGGTCTGAGAGGATGATCAGCCACACTGGGACTGAGACACGGCCCAGACTCCTACGGGAGGCAGCAGCAAGGAATCTTGGGCAATGGGCGAAAGCCTGACCCAGCAACGCCGCGTGAGGGATGAAGGCTTTCGGGTTGTAAACCTCTTTTCATAGGGAAGAATAATGACGGTACCTGTGGAATAAGCTTCGGCTAACTACGTGCCAGCAGCCGCGGTAATACGTAGGAAGCAAGCGTTATCCGGATTTATTGGGCGTAAAGTGAGCGTAGGTGGTCTTTCAAGTTGGATGTGAAATTTCCCGGCTTAACCGGGACGAGTCATTCAATACTGTTGGACTAGAGTACAGCAGGAGAAAACGGAATTCCCGGTGTAGTGGTAAAATGCGTAGATATCGGGAGGAACACCAGAGGCGAAGGCGGTTTTCTAGGTTGTCACTGACACTGAGGCTCGAAAGCGTGGGGAGCGAACAGAATTAGATACTCTGGTAGTCCACGCCTTAAACTATGGACACTAGGTATAGGGAGTATCGACCCTCTCTGTGCCGAAGCTAACGCTTTAAGTGTCCCGCCTGGGGAGTACGGTCGCAAGGCTAAAACTCAAAGGAATTGACGGGGGCCCGCACAAGCAGCGGAGCGTGTGGTTTAATTCGATGCTACACGAAGAACCTTACCAAGATTTGACATGCATGTAGTAGTGAACTGAAAGGGGAACGACCTGTTAAGTCAGGAACTTGCACAGGTGCTGCATGGCTGTCGTCAGCTCGTGCCGTGAGGTGTTTGGTTAAGTCCTGCAACGAGCGCAACCCTTGTTGCTAGTTAAATTTTCTAGCGAGACTGCCCCGCGAAACGGGGAGGAAGGTGGGGATGACGTCAAGTCAGCATGGCCTTTATATCTTGGGCTACACACACGCTACAATGGACAGAACAATAGGTTGCAACAGTGCGAACTGGAGCTAATCCCCAAAGCTGTCCTCAGTTCGGATTGCAGGCTGAAACCCGCCTGCATGAAGTTGGAGTTGCTAGTAACCGCATATCAGCATGGTGCGGTGAATACGTTCTCGGGCCTTGTACACACCGCCCGTCACGTCATGAAAGCCGGTAACACTTGAAGTCGATGTGCCAACCGCAAGGAGGCAGTCGCCGAGGGTGGGACTGGTAATTGGGACGAAGTCGTAACAAGGTAGCCGTAGCGGAAGCTGCGGCTGGATCACCTCCTTTCTAAGGATAATTGGCCTCGTGCCTATTAACCTAGGTCGATATCCGACTTAAAACGGATACTTCGCTTTTCTTTCCGCTATCCAGAGGTTAAGGTGTTAGTGTTATAAGGGGATAAATTAGTTTCCCTGAAAGCTGATAACCTGAACTCTCACATCTGCTTAACTTATCCCTGTTTTATCAGTGTTCATGGTGATAAGGGACTTGCGCTAGGCATCCTGTTTGCTATATTATAATGACGTTTTTCAAATAGTAATTCACTTGCTAATGCATTCGACAGCTCAAGATTGAGTTTGTTTATATTGTTATCAAATGGGCCATTAGCTCAGTTGGTTAGAGCGCAGTCCTGATAAGACTGAGGTCCTTGGGTTCGAGACCAAGATGGCCCACCATGTTGTACAAAAGGTAAAACTCTTTTTGAGAAGGTCTTTAAACTAGAGTTCTAATCGTTTCGAATAACAACGGGGGGAATGTGATATTTTCATATTCCCCCGGTTTGTTTTTTAGAAGAAAACTTTCTCGAAGAGCTGGCGGCTTTAATATCATTGAATATTTCCCAAATTGATCAAACAGGTTTTGCCCCAAAACCATTCCGGGTTTCAACATATCCAGATGTAATCTTTACATTGGTTTAGCTATTGTACCTGCTTCTATATTATTGAAATATGCTTTTACGGGCAATTGCCGGTGGTATAATTTTCATGAGCCTGTTGTCTAATACCGGTCCGCTTGCTTTGATTGACAGAGAAGTCTTTTTAAATACCTGAATGCTTACTTTTAAACACCTTAAAGATAGAGGTAATATAGAAGTATGATCGAGAATAGCAGTATTAAAAAAGACTTATCACCGGAACAACATGCCGAACTGTTTAGAGTATTAAAAGCCCGTTTTGATAAGAACATGAGCCGACATAAAGGTCTTGAATGGGCTAAAATACAAGAAAAATTGACAGATAATACTGAAAAACTGTGGGCACTAAATGAAATGGAAAGAACCGGCGGTGAACCCGATGTGGTTGACCATGATAACGAGACGGATAAATATAGTTTTTATGATTGCTCAGCTGAAAGCCCTTATGGCCGCAGGAAAATGTGTTATGACCATGAGGCGGCCAAAAAGCGGGAAGCACCCGGTGGTAACGCTGTGGATGTGGCAAATGAGATGGGCATTGAGCTTTTAACCGAAGAACAATATAGGGGCTTGCAGAAACTTGGCAATTTTGATATGAAGACGGAGAGCTGGATAAAAACACCATCCGATATTAGAAAACTTGGTGGCGCCATTTTTGCTGACCGGCGTTACGGCCATGTCTTTGTGTTTCATAACAGTGCCCACTCTTGGTATAGCTCCAGAGGATTTCGCGGATTGCTAAAAGTTTAAATCTTGCGCGTACAGCCAAATCTGGAAATGATAAGGAATCGTGGGTTCGGCTAGCTTGTACAGCAAAGATGAAATCCAAGTCTCAGTTTAATTTCAAATGTGTTATAGCTGGATATGCCTAAAGATTTGATTCCCATAGACAATGGCAATATTACGAGGTAAAGTAATATTATGTAGTTGGTGATATTCTTGAGAGGCTAGCTGGATTATTTGTTCAATTATTATATATCATCAAATCTTTCAGCTCTCTTGATATCAGGATGGATATAAATGAATAACAAAGGGTTGGGTTTAGAAGCTTCAGAACTTCGTTATCGCCGCCTTTTCGAAACGGCTCAAGACGGTATTCTTATCCTTGACGCCAACACAGGTAAAATTGCTGATGCCAATCCCTTTTTATTGAATATACTGGGTTATGCTCAGGAGGAAATTCTGGGTAAAGAGCTCTGGGAAATTGGTATATTTAAAGACATAGCTTCCAGCCGTAAAGCCTTTGCCGTCCTGCAGGAAAAAGAATATATCCGCTACGAAGACCTTCCTCTTAAAACAAAAAGCGGGCAAATTCAGCAGGTAGAGTTTGTCAGTAATGTTTACTGGGTGGGTGATGAAAAAATCATCCAGTGCAATATCCGCGATATTACTGACCGCAAACGGGCAGAAGAACTGTTACGAAAAACTGAAGAGCGGTATCGGGAGTTTTATCAAAAATCACCCATTGGTTATCAATCACTGGATTCCGAAGGCCGTTTTTTAGAGGTCAATCAGGTTTGGCTTGACGATATGGGATACAAACGGGAAGAAGTTATTGGTCATTGGTTCGGGGAATTTTTGCAACCAGACCAAGTGGATCTTTTCAGGAAACGTTTTCCGGTTTTCAAAGCTACAGGTACTGCTGACACTGAATTTTACATGAACCGTAAAGATGGCTCGGTAGTTCTAATGGCGTTTAGCGGTAAAATTGCCTGTGATGCCAAAGGTAACTTTAAACAAACACATTGTACTTTGCAGGATATTACCCAGAGACATCTGGCTGATGAGGCTATACGGGAAAGCCAGCGTAAGTACCAGGCTCTTTTTGAAAGCATAGGTGAGGCGGCTTTTGTTTGCCATATCAATAAGCGTGAATGGGCGGATGAATTTGTTGAACTGAACGCAGTGGCCTGTGATATGCTGGGGTATACCCATGAAGAACTGCTGAAAGTATCTGCCCGAAATCTGTTTTTTCATCCTTCTTCAGGTCTTGTATTAAAAGAGATAACAGATGAACTTTATGCGCAAAAGATGGTCACTCGTGAGTGCAATCTCCCGCATAAAGACGGGCATAATATTTCAGTAGAAATGACATTTCATATATTTGATTTACAGGGCCGGCCTGCCGTACTCACTTTAGCTCATGATATTACCATCCGTAAAAAAATCGCCCGCGAACTGGAGCAAAGCCATAGAAGATTAGTAAAAGCCGAAAAGGTAGCCGGGTTTGGTTACTGGGAATTTGATCTGGCAAACGGATTAGTACACCCTTCTGATGGTGCTAGAGAGATATATGGTTTAAAAGCGGAAATATTAACTATTCCTTTTGTCCAGAAGGTGCCTGTTCCCGAAGACCGGCCTGCTATGGATAAAGCACTGAATAACCTGATTAAACAGAATATTCCGTATGATATTGAGTTTAAAATCAAACGCCCCACTGACGGGGCTATATTATATATACACTCTATAGCGGAGTTTGATTCCAAACGGAATGTGGTGTTTGGCACTATCCAGGATATTACCAAAAGAAAACAGGCCGAAGAATTACTCCGTGAGAGCGAAGCCAGATTCCGCTCAACCTTTGACCAGTCACCCATAGGTGCTGCCATATATGGTTTAGATCTTAAATACTGGCAGGTAAATGAAAAATTTTGCCAAATGCTGGGATACTCTGCCTCGGAATTTACCAGCCTGAAAGTCAGTGATATCACCAACTCAGATGATTTTGCGAAAGACATTATCCATTTGAATCGTCTGAAAAACGGGGAAATCAGCCGTTATGAAACGGATAAAAGATATCTTCAAAAGAGCGGCAGCATATTTTGGGCACATCTGTCGGTAGCCGGTATCAGAGATGTAACGGGTAATTTGCTCTATTATCTAGCCATGATTGTAGATATTACGACCCGTAAAGCAGCTGAAGATGCCCTTCAAAAATATAAACTGATTGCTGAAGACAGCCGGGATATTATACTGTTTATGAACAAGGAAACCGGACAACTATTGGAAGCCAATAGTGCGGCTGTAAAAGCTTATGGATATAGCCGTGAGCAGTTGTTATCCATGAAAATACAGAACCTGCGCGCCCCTCAGGCAAGGGTGCTTACCGCAAGGCAACTGAATCAGGCCCATATCCGTGGTATGCTTTTTGAAACTTTCCATCAAAGTAAAGACGGGCGTGTTTTCCCTGTGGAGGTCAGTTCGCGGGGGGCGGATATTGAAGGGACAACAACCCTGATAAACATTATCCGTGACACCACTGAGCGGAAACAGGCTGAAAATGCCTTGAACGAAAGCCTTCAAAATTATCAGGTGCTTTTTAATAGTGTTACAGATGCTATTTTAGTGCATCAGCCGGCGGCAGATTATTCAGCCGGCAAATTTATCGAAGTGAATGACGCCGCTTTAGCAATGCTGGGATATAGCCGAAAAGAGCTCTTGCAAATAACCCCCATGGATCTTATGTCCAAAGGGAAATATCCAGTTAGTGCATTTGCTGACAACATTAGGTATATAGAGAAAAATACTGAAGTAGTATCTGAGTTCGCCATGGAAACAAAATCCGGCAAAACCATTCCGGTGGAATTGCACTCACGTATGTTTAAGTTTGGTGGCAAGCGTACCGTTATTACACTTGCCAGAGATATAAGTGAACGCAAAAAACTGGAGGAAGAGCAGAAGAAACTGCGTTACCAGTCAGAAATGTCCAGCCGTTTGGCGGCCGTAGGTGAAATGGCGGCCGGCATTGCCCATGAGATAAACAACCCGCTGACGGGGGTGATTGGTTTTGCCTCCATACTTATAGAGAGGGAGGATTTACCGGCAGATGTGATGGAGGAACTTCAGATAATTAATTCCGGCAGTCTAAGAGTAGTGGAAATTGTAAAACGTATGCTTACATTTGCCCGCCAGGCTAAGCCCGTGAGAAGCAGTGTAAATATCACCGAACTTATTGATAATACTTTGGATTTACGCAGTTATGTACTTAAAACTGCAAATATAGAAGTAGTCAGGCATTACGAACCTGATTTACCGTTATTGACAGTTGACTCCGGCCAAATACAGCAGGTGATTTTGAACTTGATATTAAATGCCGAGTATTCCATGAAAAAAGCCCATGAAAAAGGTATCCTGACTATCAGCGTTAAAAAAGAAGGGGAATGGGTGAGGATGTCTTTTCGGGACAATGGACTGGGCATGTCGGCTGAAACATTGGGTAAACTGTTCCAGCCTTTTTTCACTACCAAAGATCCCGGTGAAGGTACCGGTTTGGGTCTGAGCCTGTCTCACGGCATTATACTTGAGCATGAAGGTACAATTCGGGGAGAGAGTATACTCGGTGAGGGGGCTGAATTTACAATTGAGTTGCCCATAAAACCCTCTGACAAAGTACCCGCAGCAAACGATATGACCGGGGTGGTGCAGGGTCTGACTAAAAAAGCATCAGTACTGGTGATTGATGATGAGGCCGCAATCAGGGCCTTGATACGGATTGTGCTTACGCAGGATGGCTATCGCGTGGATGAGTGTGATGTCCCTCAAAAAGCTATGGATATGATTTCAAATAATAATTATGATGTTATCCTGCTGGATATACGCATGCCCGGAGTAAGTGGTCTTGAGCTTTATTCTGAGATAACCGCCGAATGGCCTCAAATGGCTAAACGGGTGATTTTTATAACAGGTGATACATCTGATGCATCTATTAGCAACCTTATGGTTGCCAAAGGTATTCCCTGTATTAACAAGCCTTTCAATATTGCAACCTTGAAAAACACGTTAAATAGCATACTCTCACGGGCAAATTGATATCTGAGTTTGCCTGTGTATTTTTGTTTAGTTTAAACCTACTGTTGTTTCTCGGATTTGAAGCTTAGTCAAATAATATTCCAATAAAATTGCAGGGTTATTTTATAAAATATTTCCGCATTTCATAAAAAAGGGGTACAATATTGCCTGTTAATTTGGTAAAAATAATACTTATTTGGGTACTACCGGTTACCCTGAAGTAGTTGCCGTTATATTAGGAGGAGCAAGTGGTTATACGTAACCCCGAATATGAAACCCTTCCCAGACCGCAGCTTGAAGAGTTACAGCTGAAAAGACTTCAGGAAACAGTGTCCTATGTCTATAATAGAAATCCATTTTACCATCAAAGCATGGATAAACTAGGGATCAAACCCGCAGATATAAAAACGTTGAAAGACCTCGTCCTGCTTCCTTTCACCAGTAAAGAAGATTTCCGCCAGAATTACCCTTTCGGGTTATGCTGTGTGCCTAAAACAGAAATATCACGTATTCAGTCTTCCTCCGGTACTACCGGTAAACCTGTAATTGCCCCCTATACTGCCAAAGATGTGGATACATGGGCGGAACTGGTAGCCCGTTCTCTAAGCTGTGCCGGGGTAGTGCCCGAAGATATTCTCCAGAATGCCTACGGATACGGGCTTTTTACCGGCGGGCTGGGGATTCATTACGGGGCGGAGAAAATGGGGGTGGCGGTAGTGCCAGCCTCTACCGGCAATACTAAACGCCAGCTGATGTTGCTGCAGGATTTGGGGACTACCGTGATTACCTGTACTCCTTCTTACTCTCTGATAATGTATGAAGCCGGCAAGGAAATGGGGCTTGATTTTCATAATTCTTCACTCAAGCTGGGCATTATGGGCGCTGAACCATGGAGTGAAAATATGCGCCGGGAGATAGAAGCCAAACTGGGTATCACTGCCCTCAATATATATGGCCTGACTGAAATAACCGGGCCGGGTGTAGCTATGGAATGTCCCCAGAAATGCGGGTTGCACATCTGGGAAGATAATTTCATGGTGGAAATAATAAACCCTGAAACAGGCGAAGTGCTTCCTTACGGCCAAAAAGGAGAACTGGTAATTACCACCATAAACAAACAGGCTCAGCCGGTACTCCGTTTCCGGACCAAAGACATTACCAGCCTGATGCCTGAAAAATGCGGCTGCGGGAGAACCATGGTACGTATGTCCCAAATTACCGGCCGCAGTGATGACATGATACGGGTTAGAGGTGTTTCAGTGTTCCCCTCGCAGATTGAAAGCGTACTTCTCACCGTAGAAGGTATTGAACCCCATTACCAGATAATAGTAGACAGGCACAATGCTTTTGCCTCTGACGAACTGGAAATATGGGTAGAGGTTTCTGAAGGCATTTTCTCGGATGAAATGTCACGGTTGAATGCCCTTCAGAAGAAGCTTCAGGCCGAACTGGATAGCGTATTGGGTATACGTGCCAAAATCAAGCTGGTTGAACCGCGTACTCTGGCCAGAACTGAAGGCAAGGCAAAAAGGATTATTGACCGTTCCGAATTACCTGAAAACAGGTAGTAACCAGGAGGAAGAGGAAAATGATGATAAAACAAGTATCCGTTTTCGTGGAAAATAAACCCGGGCGGTTATATGCAATACTCAAAGCTATGGATAAATCAAAGATAAATATTCGGGCATTATCAGTCAGCGAAACAGATGAGTTTGGGATTGTACGTATGATTTTGGATGCCCCTGATGCCGGGGCTGAAGCCTTGAAAACCGCCGGATTTACCAGCCGTACTGATATGATGGTTACCGCTGAAATTCCGGATATCCCCAGCGGACTGCTGAAAACCGTAGTTGAACCGCTGAGCAAGGCCGATATAAATATAGATTATTTTTACGCCTTTTTGGATTCAACTCCGGGTACAGCAAGGATTGTACTAAAGGTAAGCAACCCTGAAAAGGCAGAGATTATTTTAACCTGAAGCTGATACGTAAATATACATTGCATTAGCACATATATATCCCGCCCTTCATCCGGCGGGATATTCATTTTGCGGATGATAATATCCGAAAGCTAATTTACATAAAAAAAATTATTTTGGCCTCAGCTATGAGTAGGTTAAATAATAAATATTTATAAATTGTATAATACTCTCAGGATGTGCTAGAGGAGGAGGAAAGCAGTGAACCAACAAACAAAAGGCAGTCACGAGATCTTAAGCAAGCCCCTGCCCCAAATACTGGACGAAATTGACGGCAGTATTACTCGGGCAGAACAGGCCGCCGCAGATGCCAGACAGGCAGCTGAAGAAGCGCGCAGGGCTGGAGAAGAAGCAGCTGAAGCTGTTATGAAGAAGATTCGCAACGTCTTTAACAAGATGGTGGAAGACATTACTACAGAGCTTGCCACCCATGAAACCAAACCCCAGAAATAACAAGGTTAACCAAAGCTGAAATAGAAAGCTACCCGGCTCCCCAAAAGGAGCCGGTTTTTTATTCGGGGAAACCACAAATATTCATTTGCTTTGACCGTTAAGCTAACGTTAATTTAAAGGCATTTTAAGGCTAAAAACAGGCAAAAAGAAGATGTTATTGGCTGTGTTCTGTTCTGTATAATTTAAAACGGGGATTTTAAAAAAATGATTTTAGGGTATAATGGAAAATAATAATATCCGGAGGATTACATGTCTGATATCGATCTTATTTGTGAACTGTTGGCTGATGCCAAAGTCTTCAACGAGACAAAGTCTGGTCTCAAGCGCTATATCTGTGCCAAGTGCCCTAAAGACGGGTTTGAAGCGCAGGTTTCACGGGTGGAGAAAAATGATACCACTAAAAAATCAGTAGAGAAGGCTGCATTTTACTGTCCCATTTGTAACAATGAGTTTGTAGTTTCAGCAAAAGACATGTATTTCGGCTAGAAAAAGGCTGGGGGTGGCCGGGAGTAATGGGAAAATTTAAATGCAGTTTAGTTACCTTGGTAAAGCCTACCGTTATTTGCTTAAGCAGATGCGTGAGCTTAAAATTCATTGGAAATTATATATTTTCCAAAGCTTTCTGGCCACACTTGTCCTTTTTATAATAGCTCTGACCCTTAGTATTGAAAATGCAGTAGTTATTGCTTCCATTGCATCTACAGCCTTTATCGTTTTTACTCAGCCCAGTTCCCCTCCTGCAGTGCCGCGACGCATTTTCTGGGGGCATCTACTGGGCTTTGGCATAGGCTGTCTGGTGAATTTGATACCTCACCACCATATGCTGACGGATGCCCTTATTTATGCTTTGGCAGTGGGTCTCTGCATTTTCCTGATGGTGGTTATGAATCTGAAACATGCTCCGGCTGCAGGTACAGCTCTGGGTGTGGCCATAACCGGATTTAGTCCCGGGGTGTTTATTGCGGTGGTTACCAGTGCTCTGGTACTGTCTATGGCTCAGAGCCGGATGAAGGGCTTTTTGAAAGATCTGGCCTGAATTCTCCTCTGGAAATGACCACCTGTGGTTTGGAACTGACAGGAATATCTGAAATCTGGATATGGTCAATCTCAACTGCATTTTCGGGCAGTGTTTTAAACATTCTCCCCAGTGTACACATTCGGAATTATCCAGTTTAAGCACTTTGCCGCTGCAGTTTATTACTCCGTAATCACCGTATGTTTAATGGCAGATGCCGCAGTGTTTCAGAATGTGCCAAATCTTAGTTTGGGATACGATATTTTACTCACCAGCCCTAAAAATGCGCTAGAGGGCAAAAATAGCGGCACCAGAAGCCGGATATATAGATAGACCCAGTCAGGACTATGCCCAAACTGATGCCGGTTAACCATGTGAAGTCAATGTTTAGCAGGGCCTTAAAAGAATCTATCCGGGCAAAAGCGGTTGTGCCGGTTGCCAGCACTGCGGCTATCAGGACAAAAAAATATATATTTTATAAAACCCAGCTAATGATTTAGCTTCTCATTTACCTTTATGCCCATTTTTTGGGGTAGATAAAACTCTGCTGTGTCCCCGTTGGGTATACCCAGCCGCAAAATATCCTGCCCCAGAAAAGGGTACCAAATTGCCGTATTCGGGATTAGCCATATTCACCTCTTGAAATCTAATAATTTATGTGATAATTTTCCCCTAGGGAGGATGCTTATGAATAAAATGAATTTGATATTAGTTATAAGCATGTTGGCACTTGGTGCTATTTCCATCGGCCTAGTACTATTCAGTCAATCTGAAGACCCAAGTAAAATGGCCCAAACAATAATGGTAATACTGGCTATCACACTAACTGCAATCTTGGTACTTCAAATGTTCTATGCAGTTCTCAATTATCTTGATAAACGTCCACGTCTTTTCGTAGGCGTGCTTATTTTTATTGCCTCAATGCTTATTGGTATGCTGGTTTTTTCAGGCTTTTTCCCGTCAGACAGTAATCTGAATGAGCCACAGTGGGATATAGTGCTGCTATTAAGTAGTATTACCGGACTGACCTTAAGCATTGCGTGGGGAATGTACTTTCATGCTTTGGGACATAATCGCCGAGCAGTCGCATGGGCTACCGCCTTTGCATTGTTCGGGCCTCTTTTTGCAGGTTTAGCCTATCTCTTGACCTGGCCTAAACAAACTGATTAAGTCCATAAAAGAATTTGATTACCGCCTCAGCGCCGAATTCAGCCCGCAGAGCGTTAAGGTCTTCTACTCCAAGCATGCTCTTTGCCAGCAGTAGTTCATCCCTGCTTAGTCTCTCGCCGCTAACAAGCCTATCGGACTTAAGATTAGAAACTATTTTACGGCTGGCCATATCCTGATATTTCAGCATCTTGTTAATAGCAATTTCATTAAGCCCTTGCTTCATCTAAGCCCCCCATATCGGGCTGGCTTCTAACCCCAACAGGAGTCTCCTGAAGCACCTGCCTTATAGTGTCCCTTGCCACAGGGTTTGAAGCTTCCGAAGGTCTGGGCAACATGCCAGGAATAGACCTTAATTTCCCCGGTATACAAAAGAACACTCTGAAGAGTGCCTTTGGCACATGGGCGGAGTATATAAAAAATCCCGGATAATATATGAAGCTATCATAATACTATAAGAAATATATGAAATAAAAGAACAGTGACTATTTGAATATGCCTATAAATGGTAGTAAAGTATAGATGCATGCTGGGCACGTGGGGTGTCCGGCATTCGTTATTTTGTCACCAGAGTTAGAGATGAATTTGCTTTGGTTTTCCCCGTCATACCTGAAAGCCCGTATAAAAACGGGCTTGATAGACCGCTTTGACCGGGGGGTCTGGATGCTGACCCTGATAGGTCTGATAAACAGTGCCGCTTTCTCCCTGTCCCTGCCCTTTATCTCTCTGTACCTGTATCAGGAGCGGGGGCTTTCCATGACTCAGGTGGGTTTAGTTATACTGCTGAGCGGATTCGTTTCAGCTATCGTTCAGATGGTTGCCGGGGCTTTGGCGGATACTTACGGGCGAAAGCCGGTGATGCTGTTAACTACCGTTGGCAGTGCCGTTATTTACGGGGCTATGGCTGTATTGATAGGATTCAACATGCCCGTTATGCTTATTATTCTAAGCTATGTATTACTGCGGTGCACTCTGGTAGCTACCCGCCCGGCTTCGCAAGCCATGATAGCTGACCTTACCCCTAAAGACCGCTTGACTGAAACTTACGGCATGGTACGCATAGGGAATAATCTGGGGTGGGCTATTGGGCCGATGCTGGGAGGATTTCTGCTTATCGGCCTTCCGTATGCCTACTTGTTTGGGGTGGGGGCGGTTGTCTGCCTGATAACACTATACATAACAGCAAAATATATAAATGAATCCCTTTCAAATTCGGTGGAATGGGTTAGCCTGACCAAGATATTTTCGGCCGGCAAGGACAGGGCTTTTCTCTGGTTTACAATTTTGAGCATACTTTTGTTCATAGTAGTGGGGCAGTTTATCAGTACTCTTTCTGTTTTCACGGTTGACCGCCTGCATTTTTCAGAGGCTGATTACGGTATGCTGCTCACTCTGAACGGGCTTATGGTGTTTGCCCTCCAGTACCCTGTTACCCGGATTTTGCACAATGTTTCCAAGTCACATGTGGTGGTCATGGGCAGCCTGATTTATGCAGTCGGGTACTTGATGTTTGCCTGGACGACCAATTTGGGTATGGCCTTTCTGGCTATGAGTGTTATTACTATGGGAGAAATAGTATTTGCACCTACCACTTTGGCAGTAGTGGGGGATCTTTCCCCTCCCCAGCAACGGGGACGGTATATGGGATTTTATGGTTTTTCCGAGATGCTGGGCTTTTCGCTTGGCCCTATGGTAGGCGGTGCTTTGCTGGATGCTCACCCTGATAGTTCTTTGTCGGTTTGGGGCACACTGGCGGCTCTGGCAGTAATGTCGGCTGTGGGCTTTTATATCTGGGGGAGAGTGGTGCGCAAAACAGTCAGCCTTAACGGCCAGTCTCTAAGCCGCTATTAGCAACACGTCTCAATACTGCCGCTTTGATTTCTAATGCAGATTTCACTCGTTCCCTGAGATGATTAAAGGACTTACGAAGCCCGTACTATGGTTTGATATATTTAAAGTATAGATACAGTAGTTAAAGTAGTATAATTAAGTGTGCTGAAATATATATTTATGTTTAAGCACACCTTGGGATTCGTGTTTACTTAAGTTGTTCAGGATTATGAACTGAATATTTATGGTACTTAGGTAACTATCTAAAAGTTACTAATTGGCTATTTAACTATACGCAGATAAACAACTATCCTGTTAGGGCAGACTGATTGGAGGATACGAAGATGGCAGGAAATAACCCCAATATATTTAACATAAATGATAATGAATTTAATATAATCCCAAAAGGACTGGACCCAGAACAGGTAAAGTCTTTTGTGGGAAAGCTGATTGAAGAAAATGGCAGTCTTACTGCGGAGCTTAGCAAACTCAAGGAACAGGCTGAACATCTGGAGTCTTTAAAGAGGCTGGCGGATACAACTATTATAGAGGCTGATAAACTGGCGGCTACCCTTAAGGAAGAAGCTATTACTAAAGCAAAAGAAGAGTCTGACAGTTTACTGGCAAAGGCTGAGGAAAAGGCCAAAAAAGTTTACGAACAGATTTACCGCCAGCTAAATACCCTGAAACAACAGGTAAATAATTTGGATAAAGATTTTGACTTTAATACTGAAGGCGAAAAACCTGCGATTGAGCCCGTAATACCCGCCGCAGTTAAAGAAACCCCAGTCAGAGCTAAAGATGATTTTATGGCGAAAGCGGTAGCCAATTCGGATATTATGGAATCTACTACCCAGGAACTGGTTATACGGGATAAAGAAATAGAGTTGGAAATATTGCCTCCGGTAGATGCTGTCAAGATTACCAAAATCATGGATCAACTGGAAAATGCCAGCGAGGTAGAAGTGGTGGAGCTGATACCCCGCCCCAATCATCCGGTAATTATTGTGTATGAAAATAAACCCAACAGCCTGCTGGATGTACTTAAAAAATTGAGCATGGTAGGCAAGGTAAATGAAATTCCGGCCAGCCCGAACGGAAGCGGAATTGTGCGGCGTAAATACGAGATATCTCTGGTAGCAAGCGTTGTTAAGTAAGGCATTATAAGGGAGTGGCCGGCACACCTGAAGGGGTTTTAACCCTCGAATGTGCCGGCCTTATTATTAGAGTCTATTTGGATTTGGACAAGATAAGCTTCAGCATTTCGTCTTTGGTGGGTATCTTGCCGGATATTACCACTTCTTCATCTATTACCAGAGCTGGAGTCATCAATATAGGATAAGCAGATATCTTATCTACCTCTTTTATCTTTACAATCTGAGCAGCTAAACCCAGTTCTATGACTGCTTCTTTGGTCATTTCTTCCAGTTTATTGCACTTGGCACAGCCTGTACCTAACACTTTGATTATCATTTCTGCTCTCCTTTGATTTAAAATATGCCGAATATAAACCCGGCCATGCTTGAGCTGAGTATCACCAGCCCAATATAAGTAAGGGCTTTTGTATTGCCCAATATTTTTCGGATAACCAAGAAACTGGGCAGGGAAACTGCCGGTCCTGCCAGCAGCAGTGCCAGAGCCGGGCCTTTGGCCATACCAAGGTCCATAAATGCCTTGACTATGGGTACTTCGGTAAGAGTTGCAAAATATAGCAAGGCACCCGAAAGTGAAGCTATCAGGTTTGAAACCGGATTATTGCTACCTACATAGGTGGTTATAAATTCAGCCGGAATCAGGGTTTTCAAAACTCCGGCTATAAAAATGCCGCCTATCAGCCATGGGAAAATAAGCTTTACAAACCGCCATGTTTCCGAAAGCCATTCTTTTATTTGAGCCATTTTGAAAAACCGCCACAGGCTGAATAACAATACCAAAAGAGCCAGCAGGAATACGGGTATATTCTTGGCAGATGCGAATATCAGTATGGCAACAAGGCTGCCAAAATAGATAAGAGTTTGGTACATGGGACGTTCATTGGCAGTATCAGCAGGCAAATTGGCCAGTGGCTGTGGGGTATCTGATTTATCTTTGCGGAACAGGTAAGCCATAATAAATCCTATCAATATGGCAAAAATGATGGCAAAAATGGCTCTGGCAATGCCGATATCGTAGCCCAGTACTCCGGCTGACAAAGAAACCGCTAAAATACTTATAGCCGGGCCTGAATACAGGAATGTGACTGCTGGACCGATACCCCCGCCCCGTTTGTAGATGCCGGCAAACAGGGGTAAAACCGTACACGAACACACAGCCAGTATAAACCCTGAAACAGAGGCGATACTGTATGAGACAAAGGGGTTTACTTTACTGCCGAAATATTTGGTAACTATAGCCGGATTAAGAAAAACCGAAATAGCCCCGGCAATAAAAAACGCCGGCACCAGACAAGCTATAACATGGGCCGAAAGGTATTCCAACAGGGCAGAAAAACCGCCCGCCAGCAGGTTAAAAATAAAATCCATCAGACGTTACCTCTCCGGCAACTGGCCTTCAGCCGGCTAAAATCCTGCAAGGCTTGCGGGTTTTGTGCCAGCATTTCCTTTGTATACTGCATTAGTTTTCTAATGTCAGACGGAAATTCGCCATAATCCACCGAATAAAGTGCCCACAACCCGTCACGACGGAGCTTTATCAGCCCGGCCTGATGCAGGTTTTGAAGGTGACGGGAGGCAGAAGTTTGGCTTATGCCCAGAGCCTGCTGGATTTCACAAACGCAACACTCCTGTTTGAACAACAAACTGAGTATCCTCAGGCGGTATTCGTCTGCCAATGATTTAAATATATTAACGTAGTTTTCCATAAAACCCCCATATGCGTATATTAGCATATAAGAATATAATAAAGCTGCAATACCGTAATGTCAAATATGTCTTTGGCATTAACGCCGCCGAAAATTGTCTTAAAAGCGGGCAGGTGATATGCTTTTAAAGTGGTATATATTTTTAAAGAACTGGGACTTGAGGAATTAAGCCGTAATTTTGATGCCAGCCAAAACGGGTTGAATGTTGCCAACCCGTTTATCCACCCGGGCTGGCAGTCTGTCTGGCAGAAGTGTTTTTCACCGTCAGACCGGCAAATCTGCGGGTTGGTTACTAGTGAAACTGAAACCATAGGGTTGATAGCCTTGCGTATAAATAACGGAGTTGCCCGTTTTATAGCTGACGGAAGCGTTTTTGATTATCTGGATTTCATGGTTAAGCCCGGTCACCAGCTGGGATATTTTGAACTGCTGATGAAACTGCTGAAGCAGAAGCAGGTTGAGATATTGGAACTGGAAAGTTTGACTTCCCGTTCCGAAGCTTATAACTACCTGTTGCCTATGGCCAAAGAAAAAGGTTTTCAGATAATCTGCGAACAGGCAGATGTCTCGCCTCTGCTGGATCTGCCAGCTGACTTTGACAAGTATATGTCTATGCTGGAGCCGCACCAGCGCCACGAACTGAAACGTAAGCTGCGCCGTCTTGATGAAGCCTTGACGCCAAGGCTGGAAATAAATACCAACCCTGAAAGTGTAGAAATCTTGCTTGAGCAGATGGAACAAAGCCACCCCGAAAAGGCACTTTTCCTCAGCCCTGAAATGCGTTGTTATTTCAGGCAACTGGCACACTGGCTTGCCGGTCAGGGATATCTGCGTTTGGTATTTCTGAAGACAGCAGATACCACTCTGGCCAGTCTGTTTTGCTTTGACTATAATAATATAAGGTATTTGTATAATAGCGGGTATCGTCCTGAATATTCCCACCTGAGCGTGGGCGTGCTATCAAAAATGCTGGCTGTCAAAGATGCTATAGAAAAAGGATATGATGCCTTTGATTTTCTGCGGGGGGAAGAGAAGTACAAATTTCATCTGGGCGGAAAATCCCAGCCGGTTTACAAATGCCAAATAAATTTGAATAATCAGGTGCAAACTGTTGGCTAAAAAGAAATTAAATATTGCCCTTGTCAGCCTGCACAGCTGTCCTCTGGGGCAACCCGGAGGACGGGATACCGGCGGTATGAATGTGTATATCTGCGAGTTGGCGCGTTCTTTGGGAAATAGCGGTTACCAGGTTGATATTTATACCCGTGCCCATGACCCCCGTGATGACGTTTGGGAGTTTTTAGCCCCCAATGTTCGGCTTATTCACATTCAGGCCGGGCCGGTAGAAGATATGGGAAAGCTGGCTCAGTATGAGCATCTGGAAAGCTTTGTTTGCGGGCTGGAGGCATTCCGTAAGGCTGAAGGTATTAAATATGATCTCATCCACAGTCATTACTGGCTGTCTGCCAGAGCAGGGCTGGCGTTAAGCAAACTCTGGGAAGTGCCCCATCTGGTTATGTTTCACACGCTGGGAAAGGTTAAAAACCGTTTGATGCAGGCACAGGTTGACCCCCAGCTTCGGCTGGATGCCGAACAAAATATAGTACACGAAACAGACTTGATAATAGCCGCTACTCAAAATGAAAAAAATGACCTGATATCTCTATATCAGGCTGAACCAGATAAAATAAGGGTAATCCCATGCGGGGTAAATACAAGGCTTTTTTCCATCACTGACCGGGCTGAGGCTGAGGCAGAATTGGGGCTTTCCGCCGCCCCCAAAGCGTTATTTGTGGGGAGGCTGGAGAAACTTAAGGGGCTGGATAATCTGCTCAAGGCGGTTTCACTGATTGAGGCTGATATGGAGCTTCTGGTGGTTGGCGGTGATGAATATAGCCAAGGTGAAAGAAACAGGCTGGAAAAAGTGGCGGAAGAGCTGGCTATTTCAGATAAAGTGAAATTTTACGGGTCGGTCAAACAGGACGTCCTGGCAAAATATTATAATGCCGCCAAAGTTTGTATAATCCCATCGTATTATGAAAGCTTTGGCATGGTTATACTGGAAGCTATGGCTTGTGGTACTCCGGTTATCAGCGGCAGAGTAGGGGTTGCTCCTGATATCATTCGTCCGGGTATAAACGGTTGCCTTATCCCCGGTAATCAACCCGAACAACTGGCACTCTGCCTGAAGGAATGGCTTTACCAAAAAATCGCTAACCATAAGGCTATACGTAAAATAGCAGAAGAATATACATGGCAGTCTGTGTCCGCTCAAATAGAGTCTGTATATTATGGTATTTTAGACCCTGAAACAGCAGGGGTTCTATAGAACGGAGGAGAGATGTCTTTCAAAGCAGATGTATTGGTTATCATGCCTCACCCGGATGATGCCGAATTTGGTGCGGGCGGAACTATTGCCAAAATGACCGCCGAGGGTAAAAAAGTGGCTTATGTGGTATGTACCAATGGGGATAAAGGCACTTCTGACCGCAATATGATACCGTCTGAACTGGTAAAAATACGAGAAGAAGAACAGCGGCAGGCGGCAGGTGTGCTGGGTGTCAGCCGGGTGGTTTTTTTGGGCAAACCTGACCAGGGGCTTGAAAATACGCCCGAACTGCGTAAGGAGCTGGTACGTCAGATACGCACTTTCAAACCATTTACCGTTATTACTACAGACCCGTACCAACGGTATCTCTGGTGGCATAGAGACCACCGCCAGTGCGGAGAAGCTGTTATGGATGCTATTTTCCCGTATTCGCGTGATCATCTGGCTTATCCGGACCTTATATCCGAAGGGCTTGAACCTCATAAAGTTACCGAGCTTCTGCTTTCGAACCCGCAAGAGCCGAATTATCAGGTAGATATCAGCCAGACCGCAATATTAAAACTAAAATCTATTTCCTGCCATAAAAGCCAGGGCGGCGGCAGAATGGACGAAGTTATTTCGGCTATGAGTGAAATGGGAGATCTGGGAAAATACACAGAGATATACCCTGATGCTGAAAAATATGTTAAGACCGAATCCTTCCACCGGGTGGATATGTGGTGGTAAATTACCTGATATTTTCATCCAGCTCAGGCAAATATCCATCAGATATGCCCTGCTTACAAAATAGATACGAAAACAGTTGATTCTGCTTGACTTTGGGGCTTTGTTTACGTATAATCTCACTTTGATTGTTTGACAATCAGCCTGAAAAGTGATAAAAATATTGCCCGAGTGGCGCAAAGGAAGCGCAACCGACTTGTAATCGGTAGGTTAGCGGGTTCGAATCCCCTCTCGGGCTGAGCCGCTAATTTTTTTTGGGCTTTTTTACCAGCATCATGGAGAGGTGCCGGAGTGGTTAATCGGAGCAGACTGTAAATCTGCCGCCCTAAGGGCTACGCAGGTTCGAACCCTGCCCTCTCCAGAGTATTTTATAACCCCGTCGGGCTGGACAGTGGGTGTTAAAATAAATATAATGTAAGCGTTGCCCACATAGCTCAGTAGGTAGAGCACGTTCTTGGTAAGAACGGGGTCATCAGTTCGAATCTGATTGTGGGCTCCATAATAATAAGGGGGAATAATTAAAAGAAATGGCAAAGCAAAAGTTTGACCGCTCTAAGCCTCATTGTAATGTAGGCACTATCGGACACGTAGACCATGGCAAAACTACCCTGACTGCGGCTATCACCAAGACCCTTTCAACCAAGGGTTGGGCTGATTTCCGCGCCTATGACCAGATTGACAATGCTCCTGAGGAAAAAGCTAGAGGTCTGACAATTGCTATTTCTCATATTGAATATCAGACCGAAACCAGGCATTATGCCCATATTGACTGTCCTGGACATGCCGACTATATCAAGAACATGATTACCGGTGCTGCCCAGATGGACGGTGCTATTCTGGTAGTTTCCGCGCCTGACGGCCCTATGCCTCAGACCCGCGAACATGTACTGCTGATTCATCAGGTAGAAGTACCTGCTGTAGTAGTAGCCCTTAACAAATGCGATATGATGGATGACGAAGAACTGCTTGAGCTGGTTGAGCTTGAGGTTCGTGAACTTCTCACCAAAAATTCATTCCCCGGTGACGAAATCCCGGTAGTTCGGGTTAGTGCCATTAAAGCCCTTGAGTGTGGCTGTGGCAAACGCGAATGTGAATGGTGTGGTAGAATCTGGAAACTGATGGATGCTGTTGATACTTACATTCCCATTCCTCCCCGCCCCGTTGACAAGCCGTTCTTGATGAAGGTTGAAGATGTCTTCAGCATCAAGGGTCGCGGTACTGTTGCTACCGGCCGTGTTGAACGCGGTGTTATCAAAGGTGGCGATGAAGTTGACCTGGTCGGTCTGCATCATGAGCCCCGCAAGATTGTTGTTACCAGTTTGGAAATGTTCCATAAGATTCTTGACACTGCTGAACCTGGCGATGCTGTCGGGTTGCTTCTCCGTGGTGTTGAGCGTGAAGATATTGAGCGTGGTATGGTACTTGCCAAACCCGGCTCCATCAAACCTCATGTTAATGCCGAAGCTGAAGTTTATGTACTCAGCAAGGACGAAGGTGGTCGCCATACTCCTTTCTTCAATGGCTACAAACCCCAGTTCTTCTTTGGTACTACTGATGTTACCGGTGAGATTCATCTCCCCGAAGGCGTTGAAATGGTTGTGCCCGGTGACCATGTAAAGATGAAGATATCTACTATCTATCCTGTAGCTATGGAAAAGGGTATGCGTTTTGCCATCCGTGAAGGCGGTAAGACCGTTGGTGCGGGTGCCATCTCTCAGGTATTAGCGTAAAATGGCCAAAAAAACTGACACGAGAATTGTGATAAATATGGCTTGTACTGACTGTGGTGAAAGAAATTACACTACAGAAAAGAACAAGCGCAATGATCCTCGGCGTATTGAGCTGAGCAAGTATTGTCCGCGATGCCGTGAGGCAAAGGTACATCGCGAGACCAAGTAACTGATGGAGGAGAACTAGGTAATATGTGTCCTTCCGCACAGCAAACTGCCAAGGCGGCTGGTAAGAAACCTGGTTTCTTTTCCAACCTTATTGCCGAACTTAAAAAAGTAGTCTGGCCAACTCGGCCGGACGTGATAAAGCTTACCACTATGGTTTTGGTGGTTGCTATAACAGTCGGTATTGTACTGGGCGTTGTAGATTACGGCTTTAGCTGGTTTATTGATAACGTATTTGTTAAATAATGCGTTTGGAAATGTAGCGGGTTGGCAACTGACAGGGTGAGATTTTATGACTGTTAAACAGAAGAACTGGTATGTGGTGCATACCTATTCAGGGCATGAGGAAAGAGTCCGTAAAGGTCTTGAAGAACGGATTAAATCCATGGATGCCGAGGATGATATAGAGCGGGTTGTACTGCCTACCGAAGAAGAAGTTGAAGTCAAAAACGGTCAGCGGCGAACTATCCGGAAAAAAATACTGCCCGGCTATGTGCTGGTGCAGATGAACATGAACGATAAAAGCTGGGCTATAGTCCGCAATACTCCTGGCGTTACCGGTTTTGTAGGCTCTGAGGGCAAACCCACCAATTTGCCGCCCGAAGAAGTCAGCCGTATTCTGGACCAAATGGAAGCTGAATCACCAAGGGTTAAGGTGGGTTTCCGCAAAGGACAGAGTGTCAGGGTTATTGACGGACCGTTCGTTGATTTTATTGGCATGGTAGACGAAATTAACACTGAAAAAGGCAAGGTCAAGGTGCTTCTTTCCCTGTTCGGGCGGGAAACACCTGTTGAACTTGACTTTTTGCAGGTCGAAAAGCTCTAGAGGCTTTAGGAGACATACGTGGCAAAAAAAGTAAAGGCAATTGTAAAATTACAGATACCTGCAGGTAAAGCTAATCCTGCACCTCCCATTGGTCCGGCGCTGGGTCAGCACGGTATCAATATTATGGGTTTCTGTAAAGAATATAATGAACGCACAGCCTCTATGGTGGGCACTATTGTACCTGCAGAGATAACCATTTATGATGATCGCTCTTTTACATTTATCACCAAGACCCCTCCGGCGGCTGACCTCCTGAAAAAGGCGGCTGGTGTTACTTCGGGTTCTGGCACCCCCAGCAAGAGCGTAGTTGCTGTTATCTCAAAGGGTCAACTCAGGGAAATTGCTTCAGTCAAGATGAAAGATCTGAACGCAGTTAATATTGAGGGTGCTGAGAGAATTATTGAAGGTACTGCCCGCAGCATGGGCATTAAGGTGGAATAACAGATGGTAACACACGGTAAGAAATATCAAGACGCAATAAAACTGCTTGACCAGAGTGTCGCTTATGCTCCGGCTGAGGCTATTGATTTGGCCAAGAAAATGAGTGCCGCCAAGTTTGATGAGACCGTTGAAATGCATCTGAAGATGGGCCTTGATCCCAAAAATGCTACCCAGCAGTTGCGCGGCGTGGCCGTATTGCCCCATGGTTTGGGTAAAACTGTACGGGTATTGGTGTTTGCTCAAGGCGAAGCTGAAAAAGCTGCTCAGGTGGCTGGTGCTGATGTATACGGCGGTGATGAACTTATAAAGAAGATAGAAGCCGGTTTCCTTGATTTTGACGTTGCTATATCCACCCCTGACATGATGAGCAAGGTTGGTAAGCTGGGTAAAGTTCTTGGTCGGCGCGGTCTTATGCCTAACCCCAAGAGCGGCACCGTAGTACCGGCTGAAGATTTCAAAAAAGTTATTGAAGAAGCCCGCAAGGGGCGGGTGGAATTTAAGCTGGACCGTTCAGGCATTGTCCATATTATATTGGGCAAGGCCAGTTTCGAAGGGCAGATGCTTCTGGAGAATATGACTTCGGTAGTAGATGCTATTATCCGTTCCAAGCCCACTGGTGCCAAAGGGCAGTATATTAAGAGTGCTTATTTGGCAACTACAATGGGACCTGGTGTAAGGCTTGATCTTAGGGCTGTTTCCGCTATGGGCGGCGTATAAAGCAGCCGTATTTATAATTGAATATTTCCTGAGACGTGGGTGCCGTTTGGCTTAATGCATTGCCTGCCGAGGATACAAGACTTTTTAAGGGTTTTCTAAGTCCTTGTGCTTTGGCATAAGGACTTTATTTTTTTAGAAAAGGAGGTGCGGTTTGGTAAAAAAGATACGTATAAAAAAGAAGATAGCAGTTGATGAGTTAACTGATGCTCTAGCTGTTGCCCAGTCTGCGGTTTTTACTGATTACCGCGGTATCAATACATCAGAGTTGACCACTATACGTGTGAAACTGCGTGAAGCTGGTGTTGGTTACCGGGTACTTAAAAATACCCTGGCTCGGCGTGCTGCTGACAACACTGACCATTCAAATATCAAGGGTGCATTTGAAGGTCCGGTGGCTATGGCTTACTCTTCAAATGACGTGGTTGCCCCGGCCAGAGTCCTGATGGACTATATTTCCAGCTCCAAGTCAAATTTGAAAGTAACCGGTGGTTATCTCAGCAACAAGCTTATTTCTGTTGAAGAAGTAGCCGAGCTTGCCAAGTTACCGTCTCGCGAAGTGCTTATCAGCAAGATTTTGGCTGGTATGCAGAGTCCCATTACCGGTTTGGCGATGGTACTCAATGGTCCTGCCCGTGGTTTGGCCATTGTACTTCAAGCCCGTATTAAACAGCTTGAAGGCTAAATAAATAATAAAAATATAATAAGGAGTATTTTCATGACTATTGATGAAATGATGAGTGCCATTAAGGGCATGACCGTTATTGAGCTGTCCGAACTGGTAAAGGCCCTCGAAAAGGAATTTGGTGTAAGTGCTGCTGTAGCCGTAGCCGCTCCCACTGCCGGTGGTGCTGCAGCCGCTGCTGCTGTAGAGGAAAAGACTGAATTCAATGTAATCCTGAAGGATGTCGGTGCCAACAAGATTAACGTAATCAAGGCTGTTCGTGAGCTCACCAGCTTGGGTCTTAAAGAAGCCAAGGATATGGTTGAAGCTGCTCCCAAGGCTGTTAAAGAGAATGTCAGCAAAGAAGAAGCTGATGCCGCCAAGAAGGCTCTTGAGGCCGCTGGCGCTACTGTAGAAATTAAATAAACCTCGGTTAGGCTAAAAGTAAAAACAAAGGGGGCGGGGACTTTAAGTCCCCGCCCTTCCTTATGTCTAGAATATTGATGTATTAGAGTTTATTGGGGTGTGCATCCCCATGTCCAATCTCAATACTTTGGACAGTTTCCGGAAATACCAAGCCGCAGGAGATAAGAGTTTTCATGGCATCTTCAACCGAAATATTTACCCGCTCAATCTGATTTTCCCTGAGCAGCTCTAAAAAACCGCTGGTTGGGTTGGGAGAGCCCGGCACATACACCAGATACAGTTTTTCACCGCTGGAATTGGTGGTTTCATTTGTGATAAATGCCAGACTGTGCATGCCCACGCGGGGAAATTCTACCATCACGGCCTCTTTAAAAGAGACTTTATTGCCCACACCTAGTGTCTGTATAACCTGTTTGGCGCTGTTATATATCTGGTTGAAAATGGGTACTTTGGCCAGTAGTTTGTCAATCCAGCTCAATATTTGTTTACCGAAATAGTTGCTTAATACCAGTCCTACCAAGTATATCAGGAGCAGTGTTACTAAAAGACCCACGCCCGGAAAATACCAGTTAAAGAACAACTCTATAATTGGTTTTAGCATACCGTCTACAATATTAAATACCCAAATCAGCAGTCCTAAAGCCGCTCCGATAGGTAAGACAAAGGCAAGCCCTGTTAAAAAACGGTTTCGCAGTATTTTTAGTGGTGGGTTATTTGATGGTGACATATTTGACCTCCGGAAAGAATATGGTTTTTATATTTTAGCAGTAAAAGCAACCGGAATATATTACTTGGGGTTAGAATGCCAACTATAGTTAAAATATAATACCATGATTATGTATTAGATTTGTTTGGTGAAGAGCAAAAATATTTTAAAGGGTTTTTGATCTCAGGTACAGGGTATTTGTTACTGAACAAGGGATTGACCCTGAGATTGAATATGATTTGCATGATAATACTGCGCGTCATTTAGTTATCCATAATGAAGAACGGGCTCTAGCTTGTTGCCGTATACGAATGCCTGATGAAGCCCTTGCCAAGATTGAAAGAGTGGCGGTGGATATAGATTATCGCAAATCTGGTTTGGGACGTGAGATTATGAACTATGCCGCAAGCTTGCTGAAAACAGAAAATGTGGACGGGGTGGTATTTCATGCTCAAACCGGTGCGGCAGGTTTCTATGCCAGTTTAGGGTATGTTCCTAACGGGGAGACCTTTATAGAAGACGGCATACAACATACCAGAATGCATTTACGCCTGTAAAATGCTTCCGTTAAGTATTATTTGTAAAGAATACGGCCGATAAACTACTCCTCTTTGTCAGACTTTTTGGGTTCTTTTTTATCGTCCTTGAAAATATTGCTCACGTTCTTGCCGAAACTCTGGGCAGCATCACCCACTTCTTTAAACTTTACCTTTATCTCCTCATCTTTAAAACGGTCAGTTACTGCTTCCGCCGAACTTGAAACACTCTTGCCAAATTCTTTGGCCTTGTCTTTTAAAGAAGGGTCATTGAATATCTCGCTAACGGCGCTTCCGAAGGCGGCCAGCATTTCACCAAAACTCTCAGCAGCTTTACGGGAATTAGCTTTGAGGTCTTCTTTCACGGTTTTTTCTCCTTCAGCCATTACAGGCAGATCGGTTTTATAGTCTTCACGGGGAAGTACAAAAAGTATTGTGCCTTGTTCAAGGCCTTTACCCGAAGCGCTGAACCCTATTTTTACCAGAAGTTTCTGGGCGGCAATAGATTCCGGATAAGTCTGGGCTATAATCTCTTTGACACTTGGGTCCTGCAGTATCCAGCCTATTAGGCTGTGAACAGCTTCCATGGCGTACCCGTGGTGCTGATAATGCTCCAGTATGGAATAATCAATTTCCATGCGGCCTTCGGGGGTGGGTTCCCCTTTGAACCCTGCCTGCCCGATAAGCTCCCGGTGAGTACCGGACGGGTTCAGGATGATATACCAATTGAGATAACCGGTCTTGAACCTGCTTGCTTCATATTTTGTCAATAACCGTTTTAAAGTTTCGCAGCCATAGCCTTCCGGCGGCCAGTTGGCCGGAATTTCGGCTCCCAGTAATTGCCCCAACTCTTTCTGTCCCTGAATTTCGCAATTCAGCATTTCGGCATTTGCCGGGACCAATTCCAGGCGGGGTGTTTGAAGAATTAGTGGTTCCTTCATTTTATACCTGCCAGCGTGGCCTGTATTGTATAGCTTCGGCCAAGTGATGTGCTTTGATTATATCATTATTTTCAAGGTCAGCAATGGTGCGGGATAATTTCAGTATGCGGTGATAGGCTCTGGCAGACAGGAAAAGCTGTTTGGTAGCCGAACGCAGCAAATTCTGGGCGGTATCTTCCATAGTGCAAAACTGACGTATTTCTGCCGGTGTCATCTCCGCGTTAGACAATATTTTGTACTTGGCAAAACGTTCCAGCTGGATATTGCGGCAATTTTCCACCCTTCGGCTGACGATTTCTGATGATTCCCCAAGCCGGTCACTGGAAAGTTTTTCGTATTCTATGCGGGGCACATCTATGACTATATCTACCCTGTCTAAAAACGGGCCGCTTATTCGCCTTTGATAACGCGTTACCAAACCCGGCGGGCAGGTACACCGTTTAACATTGTCACCATAAAATCCGCAAGGGCAGGGATTCATAGCACCTACTAGCATAAAGTTAGCCGGAAAGCTGACGCTGCCCTGTGCCCGGCTTATAGTTACGGTTTTATCTTCAAGCGGCTGACGCAGAAGTTCCAGCAGGCTGTGACCGAATTCCGGCAATTCATCCAGAAAAAGGACACCGCGGTGGCTTAAGCTGATTTCTCCCGGTTTAGGAAAAGTGCCTCCACCTACCAGCCCGGCAGAGGAAATAGTGTAATGTGGGGCGCGTAAAGGGCGGCTATGTATAAGCGAAATATTTGGCGGTAACAGACCGGCAATACTGTATAGCTTGGTAACCTCCAAAGCTTCAGCACTGGTCATAGTGGGGAGAATAGAGACCAAAGCCCGTGCCAGCATTGTTTTCCCGCTTCCGGGAGGGCCGGTCATTACCATATTGTGTCCGCCGGCAGCGGCTACTTCCAGCGCCCGTTTTACATTCTCCTGCCCTTTTATATATGCTAAATCCACATAATTCGCAGGGGGGGTACCTTTTAATTCTTCTTTAAATTCGCTTAGCTTGGGGGCAGCACGGTCACCCTGAAGGTATTCCGTTATTTCCTTCAGGGTTGTAAAAGGCAATATACTGGCACCCTCTACCAGTGAGGCTTCGCGGGCATCACAAGCGGGCACAATGATATTGGTGTAACCTTTCTGGTAAGCCAAAGCGACCATAGGCAAAATGCCGCTGGTATGGCGAAGACTACCATCCAGGGAAAGTTCTCCCAGAAAAAGTGTCTGACTGGTATCAGCCTTTAGCTGTTCGGAACTTATAAGAATCGCTAAAGCTATGGAAAGGTCATAAGCAGGGCCGGCTTTTTTAAAATCAGCCGGTGCCAGATTGGCTACAATACGTTTAACAGGAAAAGTGAATCCGGAGTTTCGTATAGCAACCCTTACCCGCTCGCGGGCTTCCTGAATAGCGGTATCCGGCAGCCCTACAATGGTAAATGAGGGCAATCCGGCAGAGATATCGGCTTCTACCTCAACAATAGTGCCTTCCAGTCCTATAAGAGCGCAACTTGATACTTTTGCGAGCATAATAGTTAATGTTACAGGCAAGCCTAAAGGGTGTCAACGGGATATATTTAACTGGTTTTAAGGCCTTGTATGTTGCCAATATATAGGGTTTGTGTTATACTACTGCAAAAGCTAAATCGCGTTGTTGAGGTGGGTTCAAACCCACTTTTTTGTTGTATCGGGATAAACTGAGGAGGATACAGAACCGAGATGAAAAGCGACTTTTTGCTCGCTATCACCCAGCTCTCGGCAGAAAAGAATCTGCCAAAAGAAGTAGTACTTGCTACCGTTGAGTCGGCATTGGTATCGGCTTATCGTAAAGAGAGCTTTGCTCCAAACCAGAATATCACGGTGAAGATAGACCAGCTTACCGGCAAAGTAAAAGTCATGGCCGAAAAGCAAGTAGTTGAAAAAGTGATAGATAGCCGCCAGGAAATGCGTTTGCTTGAGGCCAAAAGGCTCAAAGCTGACGCCAAGATAGGTGACTTGATGATGGTTGAAGATACTCCGGCTGATGCCGGGCGCATTGCCGCCCAAACAGCCAAACAGGTTATTCTCCAGCGTCTGCATGAGGCTGAAAACACCGCTATTTTTGATGAATATGCCTCCAAGGCGGGAGATACTCTGGTTGGTGTGGTACAGCGTATAGAACCCAAACAAATTACGGTGGATATCGGCCGAGTAGAGGCTATAATGCCTGCTAATGAACAGGCCTATGGCGAAAGGTATCGTGCCGGACAGAGGATAAAGGTTTACGTGGTGGACGTGGCAAAAACAGCCAAAGGGCCTTCAGTTATTGTCTCACGTTCTCATCCCGGTCTGGTACGCCGTTTATTTGAAATGGAAGTTCCTGAAGTTTTTAATCAGCTGGTAGAGATAAAGGCTGTTGCCCGCGAGGCAGGCTCACGCTCTAAAGTGGCTGTAGGTGCCCTTCAACCCGGAATTGACCCGGTGGGTTGTTGTGTGGGTTTACGTGGTATTCGTATCCAGAATATTGTCAGCGAGTTAAACGGCGAAAAGATAGATGTGGTTGCATGGAGTAGCGAAATAGCTTCTTTTATTGCCAATTCACTCAGCCCTGCCCAGGTGACCAAGGTTATCCTGAATGAAGCTGAAAGATCTGCCATTGTGGTCATACCTGACCGCCAGCTTAGTTTAGGTATCGGTAAAGAGGGTCAGAATGTACGTCTGGCAGTTAAGCTGACTGGTTGGCGGATTGACATAAAGAGTGCTTCTGATGAAGATGTTGAACGGGCTGAAGTGGCAGCCCGCCAGCAAGAAGAAATTTCAAAGTCCAAAATAACTGAAAAAGTTGTTGAAAAACAACCTGTAATAGCAGCTGTTTCAAAGACCGAAACCGTACCTGTTGAAAAGGTGTTACCTGCCGATACAATAATAGAACCTGTGGCTAAAGAAACACCTGCGAAGGCTGAATCTGTGCCCGAAGAGCAGGGTGTGGTAGTGCCTTTGAATGTGCTTGATAAAGCGGCCGGGGGTGATTCGGTCAAACTGCGTTTTGCCGAAGACTTGCTTCCCAGACGTGAAGTTGTCATTGACGATAAGAACAAAAGCAAGAACAAGAAAAAGACTGTCAAAGGTAAAGATACCGCTGAAGATGGTATCAAGCTTAAGGGCAAAAAACGGCGGAATGTAACGGAATATGAATCAGAGGAAATTGACTTCTAAATTTGTGCCCATGCGGACCTGTATCGCCTGCCGTACCGAGAAAGCTAAAGCAGACCTTGTGCGGCTGGTGAGAACAGAAGATAATGACGTAAGGGTAGACCATAGCGGTCGTCTGGAAGGACGAGGTGCTTACTTGTGCAGAGATATGGCCTGCTGGGAATCCGGTTTAAAAGGCAGTTATATTACCCATGCTTTAAAGATTGCCATAACACCGGAAAATTGCGAAGAACTGTTAAAATATGGGCGCGAAGTGTGTGAGGTGAAAGAAAATGGTAGAGAAGACAAGTAAACCAAGCGCCAAAACTGAAGTTGCACCTCCGGTCAAGATTATTGAACTTGGGGCAGCGGTATCGGTAAAAGAACTGGCTGATAGCCTGGAAACAAACCCTGTCGAAGTTATCAAAGCCCTGATGCGTAAAGGCATTATGGCTAATATAAATCAGGTTATAGATTTTGATATAGCCAAAGGTGTGATAGAGGCGGCTGGTTTTGAGGCCAAGCTTAAGATTCTGAAAAAGAGTGCCGCTAAAAAAGCTTCACCTGCCAAAGAAAAACTGAGCAACTTCCCTCTTCGCCCGCCGGTAGTAACGATAATGGGTCATGTAGACCATGGTAAAACCCGTTTGCTTGATGCCATACGCTCTACTAACGTCATGGAAAAAGAAGTAGGCGGTATTACCCAGCATATTGGTGCTTATCAGGTGGAAATAAAGGGCCATAAGATAACTTTTCTGGATACCCCCGGTCACGAAGCTTTTACTGCCATGCGTGCCAGAGGTGCTCAGGCTACCGATATTACTATTCTGGTAGTTGCTGCTGATGATGGTGTTATGCCCCAGACTCTGGAAGCCTTGGATCATGCCAAGGCGGCCGGTGTTCCCATTATTTTAGCTATAAACAAGATGGATAAACCCGAAGCCAATCCTGACAGGGTTAAACAACAGCTGGCTGAAGTCGGGCTGGTGGTGGAGGAGTGGGGCGGTGACACGCTGGCAATCCCGACATCTGCCCGTGAAAACAAAGGCATTAACGAACTGCTGGAAGCAGTTTTGCTTATAGCAGAACTTGAAGATCTAAGAGCTGATCCCAATCAACCTGCCAGCGGTGTAGTTATTGAGGCTGAAATGGATAAAACCAAAGGCCCGATGGCTACAGTACTGGTGCAAAGCGGTACCCTTAAACTGGGTGATACTGTGGTTGCCGGCAATACTTGGGGGCGGGTCAAAGCTATGTTTAACGATGTGGGCAAACGCATCAAAAAGGCTGAACCTTCCACTCCGGTAGCTCTGTTGGGTATGGAGAGTGTGCCTCAGGTGGGTGATAAGATTATAGCTGTGGCCACTGAAAAGCAGGCCCGGGATATGGTTAATGAAAATAGCCAGAGCACCCGTAAAACAAACGCAGTCAGCCTTACTAATGTTTATGATCAGGTTAGCCAAGGTAACATAAAGGAACTTAACATAATACTCAAGACCGATGTTCAGGGCAGTCTTGAGCCCATTAAAGATTCTTTAGAAAAACTTAGCACTGACAAGATAAAGATAAATATTAATCGCAGCGGCGCCGGTAACGTTACCGAGAGTGACGTTATGCTGGCTATGGCTTCAGGCGGTTTGATTATCGGCTTTAGCACCGGTATAGAAACTAATGCCCAGCGTTTGGCTGATGCCGAAGACATTGATATTCGGCATTATGATATTATCTACAAGCTGATAGAAGATGTGGACAAGGCCCTGCAAGGTTTGCTTGAACCTACCATCAAAGAAGTTATTGACGGCCGGGCCGAAGTGCGGGCAGTCTTTGAAAGCACCAAAAAGCTCTCTATTGCCGGTTGTATGGTACTGGAAGGCAAACTGGTAAAGAACTCTCAGGTAAGGCTTCTGCGGGGTGGTGAAGTCATAGTAGACGCCCCCAGCAACAGTCTTCGCCGCTTTAAGGAAGATGTTAAAGAAGTAGTGGCCGGCTATGAATGCGGCGTAGGCCTGAAAGATTTCAATGAGTTCCAGAAGAGTGATATTTTAGAATTTTATCACAAGGAAAAATCACGATAATGTCACGGCGAATAAAGAAACTTAACCAGCTGTTCAGGGCGGATATAAGCGCCCTCCTGCAAAAAGAGATTCGTGACCCGCGTCTGGACACGCTGTTGTCTGTAAATGAAGTAGACATATCTGAAGATATGCGCCATGCCAATGTGTATGTGAGCCATCTGGCAGGTGATGAACACAAAGATGAAATACTGGCCGCTTTGAATGCAGCGGCCGGATTTTTCCGTACTGAAATAGCCAAAAAGACTGATATACGCTATATGCCGGTTTTCCATTTTGTATGGGACATTACCATTGAAAGGGGTGTTCGCCTGAATACCCTTATAGACCAGGTCATTCACCACCAGCCTGAAGATTAGCCATGGACGGCATCCTGAATATCAACAAACCTTTCGGGATAACCTCGTTTGATGTAGTTGCAAAAGTCAGGCGTATTTATTCCCAAAAAAGGGTAGGGCATGGGGGTACTCTTGACCCGTATGCAACCGGAGTAATTCCGGTGTTTTTGGGAAGATCTACCCGTCTTATAGAGTATCTTTCCTCCGTCAGCAAGACATATCTGGCTGAAATAGAGCTGGGAGTGGAGACGGATAGCTATGACAGCGAAGGCGAAATCACTTTCCGCAAAACCTGTGACTATGTTACCCGTGAAATGATATATAAAACTTTGATGGATTTTCAGGGTGAGATAATCCAAATTCCCCCTATGTATAGTGCCGTAAAACACCGCGGGATGCGTCTTTACAATCTGGCAAGGCAAGGGATAGAGGTTGAAAGAATTCCCCGGGTAGCCACAATTTATGGCATTGAACTGCTTAACTACACTTCACCGGTACTGCGTGTACGGATAGAATGCGGACACGGCACATATATTCGTTCTCTGGCCTTTGACTTGGGTAGAAAACTGGGTTGCGGGGCGTATCTGAAATCTCTGGTAAGAGAGGCATATGGCCAGTTTAATCTGGCAAACTCTCTGGATTTTGCTGACCTTGAGGCCGCAAAATGTGACGTGAAACTGGCAGGTATTCTCCTCCCGCTGGAGACAGCCATAGGGCATCTGCCAAGAGTTTCCCTTGATGAAGAGAATATAACCCGCTTGGTAAATGGTCTGGAGATAACACTGGATAGGATTGACAAACCTGAGGCTGTGGCCGTATACAATGCTGAAAACAGTTTCGTTGCTATAATCCAGCCGGAGACTGACGGTACTTGGCATCCGGCTAAAGTCTTCATAAGACAAAGCCCGAAACCGGATGCAAATTAGCTTAAAATTATACTTGTAATGCTTGACAATACGCCTATAATAGTAGATGATATATTCCAAAATACCCGAAAGGAGACCGGCCATGGTACAGGCTTATTGTGTCAAGGATCGCAAGAAGATTGACGTCAAAGATGCCAAGAGAGTTACTCTGAAAAATGGTCGCGGAGCCTGGCAAGGTACCTGCCCAGTTTGTGGCGGGAAGGTTTTTAGGATAGGCTAAGTTACTTAGTTTGTCTTTAAAGGTGGCTTTAAAAACGCCCGTATGGGCTTAAAGATGGTATCAAATTATTCAGAGGTTATCTTCTGAAGGGTTAATGACGTTTCAGGATAGCCTCTTCTGTTGGAAGGAGAGAACGGAAAAAATTGGGTAAAATCAACGTTGCCATTATCGGTGTTGGTAACTGTGCTTCGTCCTTAGTACAGGGTGTTCACTATTACCGGAAAGCAAAGGACACTGAATTCGTTCCAGGTCTGATGCATGTTAATCTTGGCGGTTATCACGTTAGCGACATTAACTTTACTGCTGCCTTTGATATTGACAAGAACAAAGTCGGCAAAGACCTTAGTGAAGCTATTTTTACCAAGCCTAACAATACCTTCAAATTCACTGACGTGCCCGAAATGGGTATCAAGGTTGAGCGCGGCATGACCCATGACGGTCTGGGCAAGTATCTTTCCCAGATTATTCAGAAGGCTCCTGGCTCTACTGCTGATATTGTGAAAATCCTCAAAGAAACCAAAACAGACGTTGTTATCAACTATCTGCCCGTTGGTTCAGAGGAAGCCACCAAATGGTATGTGGAACAGATTTTGGAAGCCGGTTGCGGTATGGTTAACTGCATACCGGTATTTATTGCCCGTGAAAAGTACTGGCAGCAGCGTTTTGTAACTGCCGGTGTACCTATTATCGGCGATGATATCAAGTCACAGGTGGGTGCTACTATTACCCACCGCGTACTGACCAGACTTTTCTGTGACCGGGGTGTTAAGCTGGAAAAGACTTATCAGCTGAACTTCGGCGGTAACACTGACTTCCTGAATATGCTTGAACGCGAACGGCTGGAATCCAAGAAAATTTCCAAGACCAATGCTGTTACTTCACAGCTTGACTACAAGCTGGATCCCGACTGTGTCCATGTAGGTCCCAGTGATTACGTGCCGTGGCTTGAAGACCGCAAGTTCTGCCATATCCGCATGGAAGGCCGAACCTTCGGTGATGTTCCTTTGAATCTGGAAATGAAGCTGGAAGTTTGGGACAGCCCTAACTCTGCCGGTGTAGTTATTGACGCTGTTCGTTGCTGTAAGTTGGCCATGGATAATGGCATGTCTGGTTCACTGAACGAACCCTCTTCATATTTCATGAAGTCACCTCCGGTTCAGTATACCGATGATGCCGCGCATCTTATGACCGCTGAGTTCATTAAAAAGACTTCTGCCAAAAAAGTGGCGGGGCTTGAGAAGAAGGCAGAGAAATAACCCGAACTTCCTTAGTGATACTATAGGTTAGTTGGCGGTTAACAGTGAAAATAGCTTTAGTATGTCCTTATGATTTTGCTTATCCGGGTGGCGTAGTTAACCACGTTAACTCGCTTTATAAAGAACTTAAAATGCTGGGGCATGATGTTCGCATCATTGCCCCAGCATCAAAGTCTCTGGCGGAATACGGCACGGATTTTATTCAAGTCGGCAAGCCCCGCCCCTTAGCTACCTCTGGAACAGTTGTTCGTATCAGCCTTTCGGTCAATCTAAAAAACCGCATAAAGAGAGTTCTGGCCGAAGAAAAGTTTGATGTTATCCATCTGCATGAGCCATTTATGATAATGCTATGCAGTGCTATGCTCAGATTCTCCAAAACCTGTAATGTGGCTACCTTCCATGCCAGTCAGGGGAAACCCGGTTATAATCTGGGGTGGCCTTTTACCCGAATCTTCCTGCGGCGGCGGAGACGAAACCTTCATGGTCATATGGCGGTTTCAAATGCGGCTTTGCGTTTTGCCTCCAAATATATACCCGGTGAATATACCATTGTGCCAAACGGTATAGATCTGGATTTATACCATACAGAAGTGCAGCCTTTTTCAGAATATATAGATGACAAGCTTAATATCCTTTTTGTGGGGCGAATGGAAAGCCGCAAGGGATTGGGCTATCTTATTGATGCTTACGCCCAGATTAAGCCCCTGTGCCCCCAGACAAGGCTTCTGATAGTAGGGCCGGGTACACCCCGGCAAATTAGCCATTATCGCAATATGGTAAAAAGACACGGACTTTCTGATGTGGTATTTGTAGGCGGGGTTTCCTGTCATGATTTACCGCGTTACTATAAGACAGCCCATATTTACTGTTCTCCGGCTACCGGTCAGGAAAGTTTCGGCATTGTACTTTTGGAGGCTATGGCTTTGGGCGTGCCTATTGTTGCTTCGCGAATTGAAGGATACCAGTGTGTGCTGACGGATAACAAAGAGGGGCTTTTCGTTCCTCCTAAAAATGCTGATGAACTGGCAAAAACCTTGATAAAACTCATAACCCACCCTGATATGCGATCTGAGCTGAGTGCCGAAGGATTAAAGACAGTCCAGCAATATAGCTGGAAAAGGGTTGCTAAAAAAGTAGAAGAGTACTACCATTTGGTGTTAAGTAAAAATCACCACGGGCCGGAAGGTAAATAGTTAGACTATTGCCTTTAGGTCAGGGCAGAAAAGAGTCTGAATAAAATGTCTGGTATGGCAAGTTGGCGTAAAGAAATTGCCCTTAAAATTACAAACCCCGTCATAAATCTTTTAGCTAAAACCGGTCTTACCCCAAATATGGTTACGATAATCGGTTTTGTTATTACTCTGGTGGCGGCTGTAATCATAGTTAATGGGAACCTGCTTTTAGCGGGAATAGTTATGTTGCTGGCAGGTGTATTTGACATGCTGGACGGGGCACTTGCCCGCCGGACCGGCAGGGTTACCCGCTTCGGGGCAGTGCTTGATTCTACTTTAGACAGGGTCTCGGAAGCTGCAATTCTTATCGGGGTATGCGCTTTTTATTCCCAAAACGGGCAGACAACTGAGGTAGTGCTGGCGGTAATTACCCTCACACTTTCTTTGCTGGTCAGTTATATACGGGCTAGAGCCGAAGCCATGGGGCTTGAAGGAAAAGAAGGATTTTTTACCAGACCTGAACGGGTGGTTGCACTGGCTATAGGCATGATGCTGAATATACTCGTTCCAGTATTGGTCTTGGTAAGTGTTCTCAGTTTGATAACTGTTATTCAACGGCTTGCAAATGTTTACCGACAGACCAAATGATAGTGACTTTATCAGCCTAATCTGTTAAACTTTATCGGTTTCCCCTCGGCAACTAGTAGTTGGGTGAGGGGATAAAATATGTTTAAAGCCGAAATTGGGGGAGTTATGCCTGTTACAGCAATAGTTGGTGGACAGTGGGGAGATGAAGGTAAGGGTAAAGTTGTAGATATGCTGGCCCAGGAGGCTGATTACGTAGTACGCTTTTCCGGCGGTGATAATGCCGGTCATACTGTTATAAACCCTATGGGTGAGTTTAAACTTCATATCATTCCTTCAGGTGTTTTTTATCCCGGTGTAAAATGCATTATCGGTAACGGGGTGGTTATAAACCCTGATGTATTTATCCGCGAACGCAATGAGCTTATCAGCCGCGGTGTAAATGTGAGCAACGTTTTTATCAGTGACCGTGCGCATCTGGTTTTGCCCTACCATATACTACTAGACGGGCTTGAAGAAGAGGCCAGAGGCAATAAATCACTGGGGACTACCCGAAGGGGCATAGGGCCTGCCTTCGTGGATAAATATGCCCGTATGGGCATACGGGTGGGTGATTTGCTGTTGCCTGAGTACCTGCGTGAACGGCTGGAGTATGTGCTGGAGTGCAAAAACCAGATACTTACCAAAGTCTATGATGCGGCCCCCATTTCTCTGGATGAGATTTATGAAACCTGCCTTAAATGGGGTAAAGAACTAGCCCCTAATATAAGAGAAACTACCCATATTATTGAAGAGGCTATCAGCCAAGACAAAAAGATAATAATGGAAGGCGCTCAGGGAGCTTTGCTTGACCCTGATTTCGGTACTTACCCTTACGGAACTTCCAGTTCGCCTTTGGCGGCTGGCGGTTGTTTGGGGATAGGTATCGGACCGGCTTCAGTCAGTGCCACACTGGGTGTTTTCAAAGCTTATAGTACCAGAGTTGGCGGAGGCCCAATGCCCACCGAGCTTCTGGATAAAACAGGAGATACCATACGTAATGAAGCCCATGAATATGGTACAACTACAGGGCGTCCCAGACGGATAGGTTGGTTTGATGCGGTGGCAGGGCGGTTCAGCTGCCAGATAAACGGTATGACTACCGCCATAATGACCCGTTTGGATATTATGGATATTCTGCCCAAAATATCTATTTGTACGGCTTATGAGCTTAATGGCAAGATAATAAAATATTTCCCTGCAAATTCGGGTGAGCTTGCCAAATGCAAGCCTATTTATGAGGAGATGCCCGGCTGGCTTTGTTCTACCAAAGAAGTTAGAAATTACGATGACCTGCCGGAGGCAGCAAAAGCCTATATTTGCCGCATTGAAAAGCTTATCGGCTGCCAGATGAGTGCCGTTTGTATCGGCCCTTCTCGCGAACAAACTATATATAAATAGACATGTTGTTGGTCAGAATATAAAGAGGGGGTTTTAAAGCCCCCTCTTTATATTCTGATTTTACGTTTTATATATTCGGTATGCCGGTTTTACGGCTTAAATGGCTGAACTGCAAATACTTAGGATACTTTACGGTCCGGGTTTTTCAGCATGCCATATATGGTTTGGCTGGTACCTGTAATCACCTGACTGGCTAGCAGTTTGAAACCCAGATGCTCATACATGGATACATTTTGAGAACTTTGAGTTTCCAGATAACACGGTATACCGGTTTCGTTCATAAAGTCCAGCATGGGGCGTACCAGATGTCCGGCTATTCCGTTGCCCTGATATTCGGGGTCAACCGCCAAAAGCGCCAAATGAAAGTATATAGCCGGGGCATGTTTATTGCGTAGTGTCTGACTGATTTTATCTACTCTAGACATTTCAGTCAGAAGAGGCAGTTGGTTTCGTACCTGAAATAAGTAAAACAAGTGCCTGAGACGCTGGTTAAATGTTTTGCGGACATTATTCGGTTCCCAAAGGGCTATTCCCTCAAGATTGGCGGAACTGGCATATGCCTGCCCGCTATCCATACCGGTTTTTAAAATATATTCAAAAATCTGGTAAAGAGCATCTATCCTCGCTTCTTCTTTAGAAATTTCCTGCATTACAGGGTCATCATGGAAAGCACGGGCACAGACTCCGGCGGCTTTGGGTATATCTGATTTATTCAGCTTGTAGAGATATTGAAGAGGAATTTCCTCCATGGTAGTCCTTTCTGATTTTTCTGAGCATGGCATGAAGTGAGATATTGCTTAAGGGCAAATTAAATTGGCCTATTTCTTCATACCCCCAGCGGCGGTACATATTTACATTCTGCAAGTTTTGGGTTTCAAGGTAAGATGTTACATTACTCCGGTCTAGTTCCGCCAGAATAGGGCGGATAACTTTGCTGGCGAATCCCTGCATACGGTATTTAGGAGCTACAGCCAGCAAGGCAAGGTATTTGTTACTAAAAGGGTACAGCTGGTCTCTCATTTTGTCACACAGGTTGTTTAGTTGCATATCCCTCTGGAAGTAATTAAAACCGCACCACAGGTTTTTCAAGGGAAAACCGCAACTGATAAGTTGCCAGAGGGATATACGAACCGGAGTATCAAACCAAATGGAAACCGCTTCCATATCGGGTGAGGAAGCATATGCCTGCCCGTATTTTATGCCCAGTGCGGCATAATACTCAAAAACTATCGGTAACCGCTTAGCTTTTTGGATATCTCCCTGCAGAAGATATACAGTGAGCGGATCATCCCTGAAAGCCTCGGCAGCTACCCTTGCAAGATGTTTTATGTCCGTTTTTTCCAAACGGTATAGACCATTGTCGGACTGTATCATTTTATTTTATGGGCAGGTCAATAGTATAGCCCCTAAGGCTTTCGCGTATAAGGGCAGCAGTTTTCTCATCTGCTTCGGTCATGGGCAGTCTCAGCCCGCCCACTTCAAACCCCAGATAATTCAGGGCATATTTGATAGGTATGGGGTTGGATACTACAAAGAGTGAGCGTATCAGCGGCGTCAGGTGGCGGTGGATAGCAGCCGCATGCTCCGTATTGCCTGAGACAAAGCTGGTTATCATGTCTTTTATCTGGTTGCCTACCAGATGTGATGCTACCGAGATTACCCCGTAAGAACCCATTGCCAGCATGGGCAGGGTATCACTATCATTTCCGCTCCAGACGGTAAAATCAGGGCGGACATTGTTTATTATTTGGGCGATATCATCCAGTTTGCCGCTGGCTTCTTTGATACCCACAATATTGGGTATCTGGCTCAAGCGGATTACTGTTTCCGGGTTCATATGGGTAATAGTCCGTGAGGGTACATTGTAAAGTATGCAGGGAAGCTTGGTAGCCTCTGCAATGGTCTTGAAATGGAGATACAAACCCTCTTGGGTAGGCTTGTTATAATAGGGCACTACCAGCAAACAGGCATCTACCCCTATCTTTTCGGCTTTGAGAGTGTTTTCCAATGCTTCCTGAGTGCTATTGGCACCCGTACCGGCAATAACCTTGCCCCTGTTGCCGACAGCCGATTTTACGGCTGCAAACAGGGCGTGTTCTTCTTCCCAGGTAACGGTGGGAGATTCACCTGTGGTGCCAACTACTACCAGCCCGTCACTGCCTGAATCTAACAGCCCCAGAGCCAGTTTCTGAGCCTGAGCATAATCTACTGTCCCGTCTGTTTTAAACGGGGTTACCATGGCGGTAATAAGTCTGCCTAATTCTTTCATTTCTAACCTCCTATCATGCCGCGGTTAACCAGTTCTTCGGCAATCTGGACTGCATTTAGAGCAGCACCTTTTCTGACGTTATCAGCCACTACCCACATAACCAAACCATTGGGACTAGATATATCTTTACGTATCCGCCCCACAAAGACCTCGTCTGTGCCGGTGGCCAACCACGGGTGGGGATAGAGTTTGACAGCAGTTTCGTCCAGTACTTTGATGCCGGGTGACCGCAGGAGTATATCGCGTGCCTGCTCCGGTTCCATGGGGCGTTCAAATTCTACAGTAATAGCTTCCGAATGGCCGGTAAAGACCGGCACCCTGACGCAGGTAGCCGAAACTTGTATATTGTCCGCATGCATAATCTTGCGGGTTTCTTCCAGCATTTTCCATTCTTCCTTGGTGTAACCGCTGTCCAGAAAGACATCAATCTCCGGCAGGACATTAAAAGCAATCTGGTGGGAATATACATGTGCAACCGCTTTTTGACCGTCAAGCAGCTGGCGGGTTTGGGTTCGAAGCTCGTCCACTGCGTTTATGCCTGTACCGGAAACGGCCTGAAAAGTAGTTACCACAATACGTTTAATCGGGTTTACCTGATGCAGGGGGTACAGGGCAACAACCATCTGAATTGTGGAACAGTTGGGGTTGGCAATTATCCCTTTATGCTTGGTAATGTCTTCAATATTTACCTCAGGCACTACCAGCGGTACTTTAGGATCCATACGGAATGCGGCACTGTTGTCTACCACTATGGCTTTGTGCTGGGCAGCAATAGGGGCAAAATGGCGGGAAATATCCGCGCCGGCAGAAAACAAGGCAATATCTACATCGTTAAATGAGTCATAGGCAGTTTCTTTGACCTCTATTGCCTCGCCTTTTACAGTTATTATCTTGCCCGCAGAGCGGTCAGACGCCAGGAGTGAAACGGAATCCATAGGAAAATCCCGTTTTTCCAGTACTTTTATAAATTCCTGACCTACCATTCCGGTAGCACCTACTATGGCCACTCTGTAACCCATGGACTGCCTCCTAAAGCTTAAGCAGTTTGTCCAGACCAAAAACAAAACCTTTGGTATGGACTATTTCTTTTATCGCCAGTAAAACACCCGGCATATAGCATTCACGGCTAAAGGCATCATGCCTAATAGTCAGTGTTTGACCGGCCGCACCAAAAATAACTTCCTGATGTGCCAGCAGACCCGGCAGGCGTACACTATGTACTCGTATGCCATCGTGTTCCTGTCCGCGGGCATCTGTAAGATTTTCCTTGGGTGGTTTGTTAAAAGCTTCACCCCTGGCTTCCAGCATGGACGCTACTGTGACCAGAGCGGTGCCGGAAGGTGAGTCCAGTTTCTTATCATGATGCAGTTCTATCACCTCAGCACTGGAAAGGAAGCGCGAAGCAACCTGTGCCAAATGAACCATTATTATAGCACCAAGGGCAAAGTTGGGTGCAAGTATAATTCCAATATCATTGGTTTTGGCTAACTGTTCAATTTCAGATATTTCCTCAGGTGAAAAGCCGGTAGTGCCTATGACCAGATTAACCTTGTGGGCGGCGGCAATACGGACGGCAGGCATGGAAGCCTTGGCAACAGTAAAATCTACCATTACGTCAGGCTTGGTCTGCGAAAGAATGGAAGAAAGGTCTGCCGAGTAGGGGATAGAACCGCTGCCATCCGGCAGAGCCATGGCAGGGTTTTCCGCCCGTATATCCACTGCTCCCACCGGATGAAAGTTATTTTCCTGGCACAGGGTCTTTAAGACCTCCTGGCCCATTTTGCCTGAGGCACCGTGAACTACAACCTTTATAGGTGTCATAGCGCCTCCTAATATATTATGAGTTAGACCGGTCAGAAGGGCGGAAAGGACCGGGACGACGCGGCTGAGAATCACGGTTGCGTGAAATGGGTACAGCGTTCGGGTTGAGAATAACCCTGTGTGACAGGTTTACCCTGCCCTGGTTATCAATCTCTATAACCTTAACCGTTATATCATCACCCACCTTGACTATATCTTCCACTTTTTCAACTCTATGGTCGGCCAGTTCGCTTATGTGTACCATGCCTTCTTTTCCGGGCAGGATTTCAACAAAAGCACCGAAGGTCATTATACGGGTGACCTTACCGGTATAAATACTGCCGGCTTCGATGTCTTTAGTCAGGTCTTCAATTATCTTGATGGCCTTTTTAGCCGAAGCCTCGTCAGTAGCACCAATAACCACTGTGCCGTCATTTTCAATGTCAACGGTAGTATTGGTTTGCTCAATAATAGAGCGGATAGTTTTGCCGCCGCTGCCGATAACACTGCCAATCTTGGAGGGGTCAATATTTATCTTGTACATTCTGGGGGCATAAGGGCTAAGCTCTGTTTTAGGCTGGGCAAGAGCTTTGTCCATTACGTCCAGTATGTTATAGCGGGCTTCTTTTGCCTGGTATATGGCATCACGGATAATATCAAAACTGATACCCTTGACCTTCATATCCACCTGTATGGCGGTTATGCCGTCACGGGTACCGGCAACTTTAAAGTCCATATCGCCGTAGTTATCTTCGATGCCTTCAATATCAGTAATGGTGCAGTAGGTATCATTTTCACCGGTAATAAGGCCGATGGAGATTCCTGCGACAGCTTTTTTGACCGGTACGCCTGCATCCATAAGTGACAGGCTGGACGAACAGACACTGCCCATAGAGGTAGAGCCTGATGAGCCAACCACGTCAGCTACCAGACGAATGGTATAGGGGAATTCTTCCGGAGTGGGCAGGACAGGCACTAAGGCACGTTCGGCCAAAGCGCCATGACCGATTTCACGCCGTCCGGGAGAACCGGAACGTTTTACTTCACCGGTAGAGAAGGGGGCAAAGTTGTAGTGAAGCATAAAACGCTTGGTATCTTCGGCACTTAAGCCATCCAGCTGTTGGGATTCCTGTAAAGAACCAAGGGTGGTTATAGCCATGACCTGGGTATCACCGCGGGTGAATAAAGCAGAGCCATGGACGCGGGGCAAAAGCCCTGTTTCAGCATCCAGCTGGCGAAGCTGTTTGATACCCCGTCCGTTTACCCGGATATCCTTCTCAAGTATAGTAGAGCGGATAGCTTTCTTGATTTCTTTGTCATAAGCGGCCAGGATATCACCTTCGGCGAATGTTTCTGATAAAGCCGCAACCAGTTCAGCCTGAAGGCCTTCAACCGCATTTTCACGGGCGGTTTTATCTTGGTGGCTAAGGGCTTCATTTACCCGTCCTTTTACAAAAGCGGCAACAGCCGTTTTGACTTCTTCGGGTATTTCAAGCACCGGCACGGGTAGCTTTTCTTTGCCGAGCTTGGCACGGATTTCATCCTGGAGGTCAATAAGCTCTTGATTTGCCTTATGGGCAAACTCAATAGCGTTAATCATAATGTCTTCAGGAATTTCTTTGGAACCGGCTTCAATCATCACCACCGCTTTGCGGGTGCTGACTACCACCAGATCCAGCTGGCTTGATTCCAACTGGGCAAAAGTGGGATTAAGCACAAATTCACCGTTTATATATCCAATACGGCTGGCTCCGACCGGACCTTCATATGGTATTTCAGACATGGCCAGAACTGTGGAAGCACCCACTACGCCCCAGATATCAGCGTCATTTTCCTTGTCTGAAGCAATTACGGTAATAATAATCTGAAGATCATTGCGCCACTCTTTGGGGAGAAGAGGGCGAAGAGGTCTGTCAGTCAGTCGCCCAGCCAAAATAGCCTGTTCACTGGGGCGGCCTTCACGGCGGATAAACCCGCCGGGGATTTTGCCGGCGGCATACATCCGCTCTTCGTAATCTATAGTCAGGGGGAGAAAATCTACCCCTTCGCGAGGTTTCTTGGCAGAACAAAGTGTTACCAGTAATTCAGTATCCGCATAGCGGATAGTAATCGCGGCATCTGCAAGACGGGCAAGTTTCCCGCTCTCAATAACAAGTTTCCTGCCGCCGATAGTTCGTTCAAATGAGTTGGCAGTTATCAATAACGTAATCTCCTTACGGGGTTATTTGCCTTTGGCAAAAACTATTTTCTAAGGCCAAGATTGGCAATAAGCTCCTGATAACCGGCCCCATTGCTGTTGCGCATGTATGAAAGCAAGCGGCGGCGGCGGCCAACCAGAGTAAGCAGGCTTCTCTTGGTATGAAAATCGTGTTTATTGGCTATCATATGGGTGGTTAACTGGTGGATACGGGCAGTGAGCAAAGCTACCTGCACTTCAGTAGAGCCAGTATCGGATTCGCTCTTCTTGAATTCATTAATGATCAGAGATTTTTCCTGTTTGTCCAAACTTATTCCCCTTATATTATTCTACTTAATTCAAAGTCAAAATTATATCACAGCGTGGCTATATTGTAAAACAAATGCACTATATTTAGGTATAATATACCACATTTCGGCAAGCATTTACTTGACGTAATATAGTGGGCAGGGTATATTCATTTGAGAGCCTTGTAAAAAGGAGTTCTTTAGCTTGCACTCAGGTATACTCAGATTATGGCTGGATCTGCCAGAAAACACCTCTCTGAAGGGTAAACGCCAGCTTGTTCAACCCCTGATCAGGCAGTTGCGAAGCCGTTTTAATATTTCCGTAGCCGAAGTAGAAGAGATGGATAGCTGGAAGACGGCGGTTATAGGTATAAGCTGCATAAGTAACAGTGCCATAGTAGCCGACCAGTTACTAAATAAAGCTTTGGCTTTTGTAACCGATGGCGGATTTGATGTGGTTATCCGTGATTTTGAGATTGAAATAATGGCAGTTTAAGGTGATATCTCTTGGAAACTACCGAGTTTTTGGCCTATATTGCATCTCTGCCTGATTATCAGGAGCAGATAGCCCACATTGAACGCTTGCCATACCGCCCGGCGGAATATGCTAAACCAGATGCCCCGCTTTTACCCCAGATAGATGCCCGCCTTAGGAAAAAACGAATTTTGCCGTTATATACCCACCAGGCAACCGCAGTAAATCTTTGCCGGCAGGGTAAAAACATAATTGTGGCTACCCCGGCGGCCAGCGGCAAAAGTTTGTGCTATAACCTGCCGGTACTTGAAAAACTGGTATCGGACCCGAATGCCAGAGCCCTATATCTTTACCCCACAAAGGCTTTGGCGCAGGACCAGTTGCGAAGCCTGAAATCATTTGCGGTGCCATCGCTGCTTTTGGCTGAAGAGATGGATGTGTATGACGGTGATACCCCGAACCGTAACCGTTCGGATATCCGTTTGCAGGCAAGGATTATACTTTCCAACCCGGATATGCTTCATGTGTCCATATTGCCGTCCCACCAGAAATGGAGCCGTTTTTTACGTCATCTGGAATATGTGGTTATAGACGAAGCCCACATCTACCGTGGGGTATTTGGTTCGCATCTGGCAAATATCATAAGGCGGCTTCGGCGTATTTGCAGTTACTATGGCAGTTCACCGAAGTTTATTCTCAGTTCAGCTACTATTGCCAGTCCCGGCACTCACGCCCAAAGTTTGACCGGACTGCCTTTTTCAGTGGTGGATAATGACGGTGCTCCCAGAGCAGAAAAGGATTTTATTTTTTGGAATCCGCCTATTATTGACCCCGCTAACGGGATGCGTCATAGTGCCAACTCGGAGTCCGCGTTTCTTTTAAGTGAGTTGGTCAGCCACGAAATCCGCACGCTGGATTTTGCTCGTACTAAACGGCTTACCGAGCTTATTTATAAATATTCGCGTGACCGCCTGATAGCCATAAAACCCGAATTTGCCGACCTTATCAAGCCATATCGGGGAGGATATACTGCCGAAGACCGCCGCAAAATAGAAAAAGAACTTTTCTCAGGTAAATTGCTGGGGGCGGTTTCCACCAATGCACTGGAACTGGGGGTGGATATCGGTGACCTTGGGGCTAGCATACTGACCGGTTTTCCGGGCAGTATTTCCAGCACTTTCCAGCAGGCGGGGCGCAGCGGCAGAAGGTGCGGCCACTCTCTTTCATTTTTGCTGGGGCTGGATAACCCGCTTGACCAGTACTATATGAATAACCCTGAAAGGTTGTTTAACAGCGGTTTTGAAAGTACTTTTATAAATCCTGAAAATCCGTATATATATAAAGCCCACCTGTTATGTGCTGCTTGGGAAATGCCCTTAAATGAATCCGAAACAGATATTTTCGGAGAAAATCTGGCTGAAGAACTGGAAATACTCTCCGAAGAAAGAGTACTTAACAAGCGGCGGGGCAATTATTATATATCAGCAGATATTTCTTATCCTGCCAGAGATGTCAGTATCCGTTCAGCTTCGGGCAAGGATTTTTGTCTGGTAGATGCGCAGAGCGGACAAATTATTGAAACGCTGGACTACCAAACAGCCTTTCTGCAGACCTATCCGGGGGCAGTTTACCTGCATCAGGGTGAAAGCTATCTGGTAAGCAGTTTTGATCTGAATTCACAGGTAGCCTTGCTGGAGAAGAAAAAACTGGAATACTATACGGTTACCCATGACCTTACCGAAATAAGTATACGTGAAGTGTTGAAAAACAAACTGGTGGGGGATATCAGTGTATATCTGGGCAAAGTAGACGTTACTCTAACGGTAACAGGTTACAGACGCAAAGCCCAGTTTACCGAGCAGATATTGAGTGAAGAGCAGCTGGATTTGCCGCCTCAAACCTTTCCCACTATAGCGGTTTGGTTTAAACTGCCGGCTGAAACAGTCCGTATTATGGAAAAATATAAAATGGATTTTCACGGGGCTATCCACGCTGCCGAACATGCCCTTATTGGGCTTTTGCCTTTGTTTGCCTTGTGTGACCGCAGTGATATCGGGGGTGTTTCCACCCCCCTTCACCCGGATACGGGTACTTCGGCAATATTCATCTATGACGGGCATCCCGGCGGGGTGGGCATTGCCGAAAAAGGGTACGAGATTATTGACCAGCTTTGGGAAACTGCCCGTAACCTTATTGATAAATGTACCTGCGTAGATGGCTGCCCCAGCTGTGTCCAGTCCCCCAAATGCGGAAATAACAATAAACCGCTGGATAAAAACGGGGCAAAAACAGTGCTGGAAAGATGCCTTGGCAAAACCTGTTTGTGATGACGAATTTGTTAAGGTATAATTTTAATTAGGTCACGCCTCTTTTTAAATTGAAACAGGACAGGTAATTATGTTTGAAATAAATGTAGACCCGGTAGCCTTCAGCATAGGTTCGCTGGTGGTTAAGTGGTATGGCATCATGATGGCACTGGGTGTGGTGGCACTGGTTTCATGGATATTCTGGCGGATTAAACGCGGGGCGAATATTTCGTATGATACCGTGCTGACTGCGGCTATTATCGCTATTCCTTCCGGCATTGTCTTTGCAAAGCTTCTGCATGTTATAGATGCTTGGGAATATTACAGCCTTAATCCCGGAGCTATATTTAGCGGCGAAGGTCTGACCATATTCGGAGCTATTATAGGTGCCACAATAGGCCTGTGGATTTACAGTAGATATTCTCACTTCAATCTGGGTTATTTGCTGGATGTGGCTGTACCCGGCATACTGCTGGGGCAGGCTATAGGCAGAGTGGGATGTTTGCTGAATGGTTGCTGTTACGGGGAATTTGGTGGTACTGGTTGCAGCGTAATTTATACCAACCCCGCCACGGCCGCCCCTTACGGGGTGGAGGTAGCACCTACCCAAGCTTATGAAATTATCTTTTTGTTGTGTCTTCTTACCTTCAGTTTGTTCATCGCCAAGAAATTGCGGCCTGACGGCCAGCTTTTCCTGCTTTATATCAGCCTGTATGCCGCATGGAGAGTTGCTATTGGTTTTGTACGGGTGAATGATGATTTTGCTTTAGGTCTGGAACAGGCTCAGGTAGTGGGTCTGATACTTATGGCCGTAGCCGTTCCGCTTTTTATTTACCGCCTTAGAAAGCAAAAACAAACGGATAAAATAACTTAAACCGAGGCATTCGGGGTAACCCAAGTCTAAACTGCTTTGATAAATTAACCTTGCAGATTTGATTGAAATGCGTCTGCAAGGTTTTTATTACTCTTGGTATTATCTTCGCTTTTTCAGAATATTCATTAATAAAAGCGGAATATTCTTCATTTGCTTCAGCTGTCTTGTGGAAGACTAAACTAAAGTCTCTCTTTAAGGTTTCTGCGAAAGATAGCCCGCTTGGCATTGCCGGAGCCGGCCTTGTTTTTTATCTCTTTCATGCGGGGTATGTACATGAGTATGGGTATCATAACTACCAGTAGGGAGAAAAGTACTTTGCCCATATCATGTTGCCCCAGCCATGCCACCAGTATAAAGCTGATAAAAGAGATGCCGTAACTCAGGGTGGGGAAACGGGTAATAGCCATCAGGATAAGAAAACAGGCTATATATATGGGAATGCCCTCAGGCATCATGTAGGCTAGAATACCGATAGCGGTTGCTCCACCCTTGCCGCCCTTGAATTTAAGCCAGACAGGGTAATTGTGCCCTGCAATGGCCATCAGAGCACATAGCATCTGGATACCCAATCCTTCACCCAGCCAGTTGGCAACAGCCATAGCCAGAGCACCTTTGCCGATATCCGTTGTCAGTACCAGAATACCCGGCCAGAAACCCACATTATAAAAAACGTTCATAGAGCCCATGTTTTTTGAGCCTACGGTGCGGATATCTATTTTTTTAAAAATCCGTCCTGCCAGATACGGGGCAGGCGTAGAGCCGATAAAATATGCGGCAATGAGTGCAATTATAACCATTATCAAGCTGTTCATTTGCTCACCTTTTTACTAAATCTTGGTACCTGAGGGTGCCATGTCAATTATCTTCAGGCGGAGGGTGTCTGTTCCGCACCATTTATCCAGTTCAAGATTATACACTATATCCACCGGGGATTGGAGAAAACTGCTTAGTTCTTTGGCTTGGCGGAATGCCACCCCGTCCCAGAAACGGCCTTTGTGTTTTATACGTAGTTTTAGGTGTTCGTTATTACTGCCCATTGACCGGTAATCAGTAATATTCAGCCCGCGGCTGAGGAAAACAGGCTTCGGGTTTGCCTCTCCGAATGGAGCCAGACGCTCAAGTTCGCGCAAAGTGGCCGGGCAGAGCAGGCTTAAGTCTGTGTCAATATCAATATCTATAAACGGCTTTAATTCCATACCGCTAAGGATTTCTTCGGCGTAAGCGGAAATGCCTTGTACAAACGCATCCAGATTTTCTATGGGCAATGTGAAACCTGCCGCTTGGGCATGTCCGCCAAAATGGCTGAACAGGTGGGCAAAGTGGTTGAGCGCCTGAATAATATTGAAATCCGGTATGCTGCGGCAACTGCCGGTAGCAGAATCAGCATTGGTCTTGATGACAATAGACGGGCGGTAGTATTCATCTGAAAGCCTGCCTGCCACCAGTCCGCTGATACCTTGAGGGCATTCGGCATCACTGAATATGAGCAGAGCAGGCGGGAACTGGGTATCAAGCATAGCTCTGGCTTTTTCTACAAAACGAACGGTTAGTTGCTGGCGTTCGGTATTTTTGTTTTCCAGCCAGAGTGCCAGTTCCTGAGAATCACTTATAGTAGTGGCGGTAAGCAGTTTGTATCCGGCCATAGCGTGTTCCAGCCGTCCGGCCGCATTCAGGCGGGGTGCCATTATCCATGAAATGCTTTCCGGCTCTATTTCCCCCAGATGCAAGCGGCTAAGCTGGGCCATTTCTATTAGGCCGGGGCGGGGTTCTGCATTCAGAAGTTTTACCCCCTCCTTTACCAGATAACGGTTTTCATCCAGAATGGGTACAATATCCGCAACCGTGCCTATGGCTACCAAATCCAGTAAATCTTTGGCTTCATCCTCCCGCCCTAGGTTGCGGTACAAAGCCTGTATAAGTTTATAAGCCACCCCAACTCCGGCAAGCTCTTTACAGGGGTAGGTTGAGCAGGGCATTTTGGGGTTTATAATGGCATATGCAGGCGGCAGTTCGTCCAGCGGGGTGTGGTGGTCTGTGACTATCACGTCCAGCCCTATTTTGTTTGCTCGTTTGATTTCAGGTATGGCGGTAATGCCGCAGTCAGTGCTGATAACAAGAGAAACACCTTCTGCGCGGTGTTTCTCAAGGGCGGATATTTTTAAGCCGTAACCCTCGGTAATGCGGTGGGGTATATATGGTGTTACATTTCCGCCCAAACGGGCAATGCCGGTAGTTAAAACTGCCGTAGCCGTCAGCCCGTCAGCATCAAAATCCCCATAGACTACTATCTTTTCGCCTGCCAGCAAGGCTTTGTAAATGCGGCTGACAGCCATTTCCATATCAGGAAATAAAAACGGGTCATGATTTAAACGCTTGTCTGGCGAAAGAAACAGGTCAGCCGCTTCAATGGTTGTAATGCCCCGGTTATAAAGCAAACGGCTAATCAGGGGCGGATAAGGAAAGTTCTGGCCAGTTTCCTCCGGAAGAGCCGGTTTTAGCTTCCAGAGGCAATTAGCCAATATTTTCATTGCCCATTTCCCTGAGGATAAGCACTGAATTATGCCCGCCGAAACCAAAGGAATTATTAAGGGCAACCTTTACTTTAGCTTTACGGGCGGTGTTGGGAGTGTAATCCAGATCACATTCCGGATCAGGCGTGGTGTAGTTTATAGTTGGAGGGATAATGCCGTTTTTGATAGTCAGGGCGCATATGGATGCTTCGATAGCACCTGCCCCGCCGATAAGATGCCCCAGCATGGATTTTGTGGAACTGATGGCAAGTTTTCGGGCATGTTCTCCGAAAGCCACCTTTATAGCATTGGTTTCCATCTTGTCATTAAGCGGGGTGGAAGTGCCGTGGGCATTAATATAATCCACCGCCTCCGGCTTGATACCGGCTGTTTTAAGGGCGATATTTATGGCGCGTGCGGCTTCAACTCCGGATTCCACCGGCTGGGTGATATGAAAAGCGTCTGATGAACCGCCGTAGCCTATTATCTCGGCAATAATATTTGCCCCGCGGGCCTTAGCGGTCTGCAACTCTTCCAGTACCAGAATAGCCGCACCCTCCGAAATAACAAACCCGTCACGGTTGGCATCAAACGGGCGTGAAGCTGTCTGGGGGTCTTCATTGCGGGTGGAAAGGGCTTTTAGAGCTGAGAAACCGGCAAAACCTACCGGGTTCATTATGGATTCGGCGCCGCCTGCCAGAACGATTTTGGCAGAACCGAAACGTATTTTTTCAAAAGCTGTACCTATGGCATCTGAACCGGAAGAACAGGCAGATGTGGTACAGAAATTAGACCCTTTAAGACCCAGCTGGATAGACACTTGGGCACCGGCCATGTCTGCAATCATCATCGGTACTAAAAAGGGGCTGACTCTGTCCGGCCCCTGTTCCAGAAATACTTTAATCTGTTCAAAGAGAACCGAAAGCCCGCCTATGCCGCTGCCGACAATTACGCCAATATCCTGACTGGTGCTTTCGTCTACGGTTAAGCCTGAATTTTCCAGTGCCTGTTTACCGGCAGCTACGGCCAGCTGAGCAAAACGGTCCATCCGGCGGATATCCTTGCGGGATATATAGTTTGCCGGGTCAAAATCCTTTACCTCTCCGCCAAAGCGGACAGCCAAATTTGATGCGTCAAAAAGGCTGATATGGTCTATACCTGAACGCCCGTTTATCAGGCCTTCCCAGGTGGTTTGGGTATCAAGTCCAAGAGGGCTGACAATACCGATACCGGTTATGACAACCCTGTTTTGGGGCTGGTTATCAGTCATCTGTTCACCTCGGTTGTTAAGTTGGCTATTTATAACACAGGCATATTTTAACTGCAAGTTTAGAAAGGCTTTGGTATAATCTGGTTTGATGTTTAATATAGCTTTAGATACGCTGGGGTGTAAACTTAATCAGGCCGAAACAGAGGCTATGGGGCGTGAATTCGCACAGGCGGGTTACCATTTGGTAAGCCCGCAGGATAATTGGGATATTTATATCTTGAATACCTGTACAGTCACCCATGTGGCAGACCGAAAGGCCCGCTATCAGATGCGGATTGCCCGCCGTCACAATCCAAGCGGCTTTATTTGCCTGACAGGCTGTTATGCTGAAAATGGGGGAAATGAAATAAGTTGCCCTGATGCTAATCTGATACTGGATAACCGGCAGAAAACGGATATTGTTAATAATATTATCAGGCTTTTCCCTCTTGAAAACAGCGCTTCGGCTTTATATGAAAAAGGCAGAACCCGCAGTTTTATAAAGATACAGGACGGGTGTGATAACTTTTGTACATACTGCATAGTACCTTTTGTAAGGCGGTATAAAAACTGCCGCGGGGTGGATGACATAATCAGCGAAATAAACTTGAGACAGGCTGAAGGGTATCAAGAAATTGTGCTTACCGGCACGGAAATAGGTGAGTATACATCCAGCGGGTTTAATCTGGCAGGGCTGATTGAAGCTATACTGGAACGTACCAGAATACCTCGCCTGCGGTTGTCTTCTCTTCAGCCAAACGAAATAACCCTTCCGCTTTTAGCTCTCTGGAAAAACCGGAGATTGTGTAACCATTTTCATATGGCTCTGCAAAGCGGCAGTGACCGCATCCTGGGTTTAATGAATCGCCCTTACAGTCTGACGGACTATACCCGTACATTGGAAGCTATCCGCAGGCAGATTCCGGATGTGGCTGTCACTACCGATATGATAGTAGGTTTTCCTGGAGAAACCGATGAAGATTTTGCATGTAGCTTGAAATATGTGGAGCAGGCAGGTTTTGCACGGGTGCATCCTTTCCCGTATTCCGAGCGTCCGGGTACAATGGCATCACAGCTGACGGATAAAGTAGACCCTGTGGTAATAAAAACACGTCTGTCTGGGATGATGCTTGCGGCCAAAAATGCCAGTTTGGAGTATCGTCACCAGAGCAGGGATTTGGAAAAGGAAGTACTCTGGGAGAACAAAATGAAAGATGGTCTTTGGTTTGGCTATACCCCTGACTATATACGGGTATATGGCAAATTTACAGAAAAGCCGACTAATACTATTTCGCGAGTGAAGCTGGCTAAAGTATATGCTGACGGGGTACTATCCAGTGAAATAGCTTCACAGGTTTAGTGCTGTAAACGGGTTGTATTTATAAAAACAGTACCCTTACAGATAGTGTTTGTTTAAACAGGTTTCTTAAGCCCCGCCGCCTCCCAGTAGCTTGTAAAACTGCTGTAAGGTACCAAGCCGCTCATGGCATGGCTGGCGGCCGGTATATTACTTTCTACCGCCGAGGCTACCGGGTTAAGCCCGCCCATCATTATCATACCCACCTTGTTCAGGCCTACCGGCATCTCACAGATGGATTTACCGGCTTCACCTATCACCAATACCCCGTTAATCCCCGCATTTTTCAGCTTGGCTATTATCTTTTCAGCCAGCGGCAGGCTTACGGCGGGTATTTCACGGAAATTACATAATACTTTACCCTCACCCCTTCGGGCTACCTCTGAAACACTGGTCATTCGGCTGGCAATAAATATTTCAGACGGGTCCAGCGATGACCCTGTATAATAAATCATGTCTGTAAAGCGCCAGGGTTTGTGCTGATGGAACTGCAGAGTGCCCCCGAAACGTGAATCCATAGGGATACCGGCCTTGAGAAGCGTGCCGTTTATTACAATGGAACAGACAGTAGCAAAGGCAACCTGTCCTTCGGGGACGGTAATATCCGAAATCTTGTCCCCTTCATGTGCAATGCAAACCAGATCACTTACACATAAATTGGCTTTGTATGCCTGTGCCATAGCCCGAAGTGCCGGTTTGAATTGGTCCTTGGCAAAGAAGGATATATTCACCGGCACCATACCGCTAAGGTTGTCTAAATCAAAATCCGTCATATAGGCCAGACGTTCAATCTTGTCGATTACAAAACCTACTTTGTCAGTGACCATGGCATTCCCCAGTTCCTCAAGACCAAGCTGGGTAATGCTTCTGCCGTCACGGCGGCTTATTTTGCAGCTCATATTTCTTTCATCAAGCAATATCAGGTGATAACGGACTGCCCGCTCTGAAAGGTCAATACCGTATTCATTCTTCAGTCGGCGGGCAATAATCTTGCTGCCAACAGGAGTCTGGCAACTGGCCAAAACACGTAAAATGGCTAATTTTTCACGTTCTACTTCGCGCCCGTCTTGTTTTATCAAATTCATCCTCGGTGTAAGGTTTTTATTCATTGTAACAGCGCCCGTTATCTTCGGCAACAGGTTGCCGTAATGTCTTATAAATATTATACTATTTGCTTTTAGAAGGGGATGTATATTTTTTGTGCGGTATATTTACCGGAATACCTTTTGAATGCAAATATGTTTTCAGTTCCGATATGTTTATGATGCCGGAATGAAATACTGAAGCCGCCAGCACAGCCTGAGCCTTGCCTTCGATTATGGCAGCATACATATCCTCCAGCTTGCCGGCGCCCCCGGAAGCTATTACCGGTATGCTTACTGCCCGGGTTACAGCTCTAATCATTTCCAGGTCAAAACCGTCTTTGGTTCCGTCTGTATCCTTGCTGGTAAGCAAAATAGCACCTGCCCCCAATGCTTCCACCTGTTTTGCCCAGTCCACCAGTTCCAGATTGTGTGTATCATCACCATTCGGCATAACAGTTTCAAGACGGGAGTGTCCGTTTCCCGGTGGATTTTTGATACCGTCTATAGCTACTATTATCCGTTCACTGCCGAATCTGGCTACCGCCTTACGAATAAATTCTTGATTTTGGGGAGTAATGGTATTTAACGCTACTTTGCTTACGCCCAGAGTAAACAGATTTTCAATATCCTGAAGGTTTCTGATGCCCCCGCCCGCAATTAAGGGCAAACTTGTTTTGGATATAATCTTTTTTACCCAATCCGTATGGATAGAACTATTTTCAATAGTGGCTGTTATATCCAGAAAAGCCAACTCATCTGCCCCTTGTTTGGAATAAACAAAAGCCGCTTCAGCCGGGTCTCTGGCATCGGCCATATCTGTAAACTTGATTTCTTTGACCACGCGGCCATCTTTGACATCTAAACAGGGGATAATTTTTATCGGTTTCAACTTGTCACCAATATGTATTATTTTAGGGCAAAGTATTTCAATGCAGGTATATTTATTAACCCATAAGGGAATAGTATGTCATTTGAAGGTTTAAAGTAAAGGCGGTTACTTGATAATATACGGCAACATTACCGTAATATTGCCCGCACATGGGCATGATGCTAAGATATCTTATGCCATATAATTTGAAGCGAAGCCGCCCTGACAACGTTCCCAATGAAATAAGCCTGCGTCACCTGACTGTTGATGAGGCCTTGCCGGCCTTTAAACAATACTTAAATGATGCGTTCATGGCAGGGCATATGGTTATAAAAATTATACACGGAAAAAGCGGCGGTGTAATCCGCGGGCTGGTTTGGGATGAACTAAAAGGGCATTCGCTTGTTCAGTCTTACCGTTTAGGAGAGTATGGAGAGGGCGGTTCGGGCGTAACTATCGCTTATCTGGAAAGGCGTTAAAGCTAAATTTGCCAGTTTCAAGAATAAATTGAAATGATAGGCCAGTTTTGGCTATAATACGGGTGGTTTTGGTGAGTGTGGCCTAGCGGTTAAGGCACCAGGTTGTGGCCCTGGAGATCGTGGGTTCAAGTCCCATCACTCACCCCATTTTCAAAGCGGCCTGCGCCTATAGCTCAGTGGATAGAGCATCGGTCTTCGGAACCGAGGGTCGTGGGTTCGAATCCCTCTAGGCGCGCCAAAATTAAAGCTAAATTTAAGCCCCTGGCACTAAAATGCTGGGGGCTTTTTTGTTGTTGCTATAACTAATGGCAAATATATATTTATAGATTTAAGTATTGGTTTGGTCTGAAAATATTCATTATGAATATCTTGACAGCTATAGCTAACGCAAGACTATAATACCCAAGGTATCCAAATATGAGAGGTTAGAAGATGTCGTATTGTCCAAAATGCGGAAACGCCATGTCTGATGATGATTTATTTTGTAAATCATGCGGTGCAAAACAGGAGAAAATGCAACTGACTGAAGACAAAACTGTAATAACCCAGCCGGCGGCAGTTGAGCAAATTGCCCCAAAAACACCCATGGGTGAAACAGGTGTATCATCATTTTCAAATGGTGCTTCCGTATGGAGCCCTGCACCCCAAAAGAAAAAAACCAACATGCCGGTTACACTGCTTTCGGCTTTCTTGGCATTAGCTATCATAAGCACTGGGTTTTTAGGCTATAAGTATATAGATGACAGTAATACTATTGATACCCAGCAAGAAACTATTAGCGGGCTTAATGCAGATAAGACCGGATTGCAGTCAGACCTTGCTGCTGCCCAGAGTACTATTCAGGATGTAAACAACCAGCTTAGTTTATCTGAAGCGCAATTAGCAACTACCGAAGATGAGCTTTCAGCCATTCAGGCAAAATATCCGCTTAGAAATTTTGAGTCTCTTAATAAACTACAACTGTGGGCAAGCAGCCATAAACAAACTGAATATAGTTACGCTGATGACCAATATGCTACTGCTCTGAGAGTACAAAAAGCGGCTATGGAAGACGGATATCTGGTATCTGCCTGTATTTCATGGGGGCATGCAGATGGATATTCTTATATACTATGCGAAGCTATGGTAGGGACAACAGTCTATTATTGGTTTCCTGAAACCGGTATCGTGCAATCCTATATGACTGATATACCGGTTGACTAACTTATAACCGTTTTAGGGTTTCAAAATATACCAGAAGTGTATGCCAAAGGGCAGTATTTCTACTGCCCTTTGGTTTTTTGGGATATTAAGAATAAGTTTATATCAGGAAACGTTTTTCCACCTCAGACCAGTTTATATTTTTTATAAAGGCAGCAATGTATTCTGCTCGTTTCAGCCCGTAATCTGTCAGGAAGGCATGTTCAAATACGTCTATTACCAGTATCGGGGTGGCACCTGCCAGATGCCCGGCTTCATGCTCGTTTATCCACTGGTTAAACAGGCGTCCGGTCTGAGGGTCTTTATAGAGTATTACCCAGCCTATGCCCCGCATAGCGGAGGTAGCTTTAAAGTCTGCTTCCCAGAGCTGGTAACTACCGAATTCTGCTGCCAGTGCCTGGTAGAATTTGCCCGTTTCTGATAGGGGTACAGATTTTCCAAGGTTAGAAAAATAGTATTCGTGCAAACGCATACCGTCAAATTCAAACCCGAAACGGCGTTTGAGCTCAGCATATTCCGGCGTAGCTGTTTTACCTTCCTCAAGCATGGCCTTTAAAGTATCCGCAAGTTTGTTGGTGTTGTTTACATAACCTTGGTATAAAGTAAAATGGTTTTTAAGCAGGGTATCAGAAAACCCTTCAATACCAGTCAGGGCAGAATAGTCACGTGCAGTGTACATAGCCTGTTCCTCCGAAGTGTAATATATTTTTATTCCAAAAGGTCTTTGAATATTTCAGCGTGGTAACGTTCGTGGGTTGCCAGCTTCTGGAAAAGTTCTTTGACATCACTTTCGTTTGTTTGGGCAGCAGATTGGTCATATTTATCGGCTACCTTGTGTTCTAACTCTATGTCTGCCTTGAGCATTTTGGTATGATCACGGGTTTTTTCAAATTTATCATGTTCCAGATGGGGGTGGCCTTTTTTATCTATCATTTTTTCTGACAGCCAGCCCATGTGCTGCATTTCGTTTATAGCCTGATCCTGAAGTTCTTTTCGGGTTTCTTCGTTTTTAGCTGAGTAAGATTGAAGCAGATACTGGATGATAACAGTGTATTCGTGTTTTATGCCCCAACTCAGGTTTTCAGTGGTAATATTAGATGTATCTCCGCGGCGGTCCACCATTTTTTCGCGCAGGGTTTTTTCAACAAAATGCTTGAAATCACCCTGATGGGATTCTTCATCTGCGAGTATGCGTTCTAACAAGCGCTTAATCTTGGGGTCATCAATGAGTTTTATATGCTCGCGGTATTGGGTAATGGCCCCATTCTCAAGCCCCACATTAGCCTGCATCCATTCAGATACAGTCTTACCGGTCATATCCATCATGCCGCGTTTAAAACTCAGTTCGCCGCCCAAAGTTGTGATAGCTTCTGCAAGCCAGTCCAGATGGCGCATTTCTTCACGGGCAATGGCTTCTATTTCACAAGCTACCTCACCTTCGCCGATAGCATATGCATGACCCAGATATTGGATAATGGCTCCATGCTCATCTTCCATATCTTTTGTGAGTAGCTCTATGGTTTTTGATTTTTCCATTGGAGTCCTTTCTCTATTTGGATTATTTAGAGCGGGCAGTGTATAGCCATTGTCAGGATTGGGCTTTAGGTTTTATGGATTGGGTATTAAGGTCAGTTTTTTTGGGTTTGGCGGCCTTGATTACCGAAACTTTTTTGGGTTTGGCCTCAGATGACTTGGGTATGGTAATTTCCAGAATGCCATTATCCAGAGTGGCAGCAATATTCTGAGGGTCGGTATTATTGGGCAGGGTCATAGAGCGTGAGAAACTGCCGTAACTCCTCTCACTGAAATAATAGTTCTCTTCTGATATTTCGCAATCGCACTTTTTTTCACCTTTTATGCTGAGAACGTTATCAGATACCGAGACTTCAATATCCTCTTCGTTTATTCCGGGCATTTCTGCTTTTATCAGATATTTGTCTTTGAGTTCTACCATTTCGGTTGCCGGCAGCCAGTCACGTTCATTAGTAAGCATGTTCCAGAGGCCGGGACTGAGTACTTCTCGGAAAGGACGCCAGGGGCGAAGTGACCAACCGGGTTGCCATCTTTCCAGAGTCATAATCATACCTCCTTTTATGCCCGCTCATTATCCATATAAAAAGTATGACACGCAGGCAAAAATGTCTCAATACGTATCACTACTTATAACGTATGTATTATTGCTTCGGATAGCTACTTAGTTTTAGACTTCGCAAGCGGAGAGAGTTGCCGACTACGGTCAGAGAGCTGATAGCCATGGCCAGAGCCGCCAGTATGGGGTTTAAAAAGCCGTATTCCCCCAGAAAGAACCGCAGGGGTTGAGGCACGCCATTCTGGCTGAAAAACAGGTAGAGTACACCGGCTGCTACCGGAATCAGAATAATATTATAGAAGAACGCCCAGAAAAGGTTCTGGCGGATAGTATTTAAAGTTGCCTTGCTCAAACGAATAGCTTTGGTAATGCCGAAAAGATCACCTGAAATAAGGGTGATATCACCAGTTTCCATAGCTATATCAGTGCCGGTGCCAATGGCTATGCCTACATCTGCCTTAGCCAGTGCCGGGGCATCATTGATACCGTCCCCCACCATCGCTACAAAGTGACCTTTTGCCTGAAGGTCTTTTATCAGATTAGACTTGTCTTCGGGTTTGACCTCAGCTATATATTGGTCTATACCCAACTCATCTGCAATACGTTTGGCTGCCCGGTGGTTGTCACCTGTGAGCATAATCGGATTAAGTTTGTTTGCTTTCAGTTCGGCAATAACCGCAGCAGATTCGCGTTTCAAAATATCCCTGATGGCCACAATACCCTCAGGTTTGCCATCTACAGCTACGAAAATAAGGCTTTCCCCCGCTTCCCAGAGTTTATCAGCTTCAGCTTGATATGCACCCAGTGATATATTATTGGACTGCATCAGGTTGGCGTTGCCAATGAGTATTTGGGCGCCGTTTATGGTAGCTTTTAGCCCTGCGCCCGGCAAAGCGGAAAATTCCGACGGGTTTGAAAGTTCAAGTTTTTTGCGTACAGCTTCTTTCAAGATAGCTTTGGCCAGCGGGTGCTCGGAAAACTGTTCGGCAGAAGCAGTCAAAGTTAAAAAGGCATCTTTATCCAGACGGTGGCTTACCAGATTGCTCAGTACCGGTTTGCCGCGGGTAAGGGTGCCTGTTTTATCCAGTACAATAGTATCCAGCTTATGCATTTTCTCAAGAGCTACTGCACTGCGAATAAGTATCCCGTTTTCAGCCCCTTTTCCCATGCCGACAATCAGGGCTGTAGGTGTGGCCAGCCCCAAAGCACACGGGCAGGCGATAATCAGTACTGCTATCAGGTTCAAAAATGCATAAGTAAAAGATGGCTCAGGCCCTAAGGCCAGCCAGAAAACAAAGATCAATATAGCTATTCCTATAACCGCAGGCACAAAGACCGAGGCTATTTTATCTGCCAGACGCTGAATAGGGGCTTTGCTACCCTGAGCTTCCTCAACCAGACGGATTATACGGGCAAGTGCGGTATCTGCCCCAACTTTTCGGGCTTCATATGTAAACGCACCGGTTTGATTGAATGTACCGCCAATGACATTATCACCGGTCTTTTTTTCAGACGGAATACTTTCGCCGGTTATCATAGATTCATCCAGACTGGAATAACCCTCCAGTATCAGTCCGTCTACCGGCAGTCTTTCACCCGGGCGGATAACAATCTTATCGCCTGCCATAACTTGGCTGATGCTTACCAAAATCTCCTTTCCGTCTTTGATAACTGAGGCAGTATTAGGCTGCAGACCTATCAGACGGCGAATGGCATCAGAGGTACGCCCTCTGGCACGGGATTCCAAAAAACGCCCGGTCAGGATAAGGGCGATAATCATGGCGGAGGTGTCAAAGTACAGGTGTTTTTCCAGCAGGGGCGAATCAAATAAAGATGGAAATAGCAAAGCTATCAGGCTGTACAGATAGGCTGCGGAAGTACCCAGTGCTATAAGGGTATTCATATCTGTAGTACGGTTTTTCAGGGCGGAAAATGCCCCCCTGTAAAAACGTATACCTGCCCAAAACTGAACAGGCGTTGCCAGCAGGAACATTAAAATTTCCTTACCGCTGAATGCAGGCAGGAAACCGGTTATCATAAGACATATTCCAAGTAGCAAAGCGACGGAAAGTTCCCGTTTCAATTTACGGGTTTCGGCATCTTCTGATCGGGAAAGTTCATCCTGAGGCGTTTCTTCAGGCAAAAGTTCATAACCCATATTGCTTATAGACTGGCTGAGTTCGCGGAAAGTAATGGAGTCCAGATATTCTACACTGGCAGTCTGGTTAGCCAGATTGACACTGGCATTAATTACGCCGACGGTATTCTTCAGAGCTTTTTCTGCCCTGGCTACACAGGATGCACAGTGGAGGCCTTTTATGGGGAAAATGGATTTGCGGCTGATAATGCCATAACCCAAATCAGTGATAATTGACTTGATATCTGCCAGATTGATAATGGAAGGATCATAATTAAATATAAGCTTGCCGGAGGCGAAATTCAGTTTGGGGTTTATTACCCCGGCTGTTTTTGACAAACGGCCTTCTATACCGGCGGCACATCTGGTACATGACATGCCGCTTATACCTGTAATTATCTTGGGCAGAGTATCTGTCAGGTTATTTTCAGGCATTGCTTTGGGCTAAGACAAGAGGTCTTTTTTCATTTGATCAAATTCTTCCTTGGTTATCTCGCCCTTTGCATAGCGTTCTTTCAATATTTCCATGTAATGGGTTTTATTGGTTGCAGATGAAACGGAAGATGCAGTCTGCCCTTTTTTAGTAAGGTGGATAATGCCCCAGATAATTACTCCGATAATAGCACACCAGAAAATGACCATGAAGATACCGCCAAAAATCATCCAGCCCCAGCCAGCACTTGACCAATCAAACATCATGGTTTTGGCCTCCTCGGCATATTTTGTAATATTATAGCACACAAGATATGGTTTAAGGTTTGACTGTTAAGCTTAAAAAGTATGTGTTAAAATTATATAAGAGTTAAGTTTTGCTTTTTGGTTTTTCTATTGTTATCCTAATAGTATCCGGGGAAAAGGGGATGTGATATGACTTTGTACTTTGAAAAGGTTATGGAATATTTCGTTAATCCTCTTAATTCAGGTGAAATGGAAAATCCTGACGGGATAGGCAGGGCCGGCAATGCCGTTTGTGGCGATGTTACTGAATTTTACATAAGGGTTAAAGATAACCGTTTGGTAGAAGTTAAGTTTAAAACTTATGGCTGCGGGGCGGCTGTAGCTATATCCAGTTTGGTAAGCCTGATGGCTACCGGCAAGACAATTGAAGAAGCCATGAAGATTGATAACAAGGCAGTAGAGGCTGAAATAAAGGGGTTGCCCCAGAACCGTAACCATTGTTCCCAAATGGGGCCACAAGCCTTGCACAGCGCTATTGCCGACTATAAAATCAAAGTTCAGGCCAGAGGTTAATATGACACACTCAAATTCCGGTAAAAATCCTGCTGCTTGCCCATATTGTGATATTACTACTGAAACTGAAGCACGCATGCCTTTCTGCAAAGCCTGCAAGCTGTCACTTTTTTATTGCCCCGCTTGCGGTGGGTTGTTTGGACGGGGAGAATCCTGTTGCCCCCATTGCCAGGCAGAGATAACTGTACAAAAAGAAAAATAGACGGGTGAGGGATTTTGGAAAACGTTATCGTCAGTGAACTGTGTGAAAAGATATCCGACAAGCGGATGGTTAAAGATGATATGGGTATTGAATATGCCATAAAGGCTTTTGCTGCTCATACGCACACCCACGTCCTTTTCGTGGTAAATAAAGATGGCATTTTGACCGGGGTTGTTAAACTTAAACAGCTGCTTGAATGGGTAAAAGTGAAGCTGAATATTGTGTCTGAAAAACATATCGTGACCCGTTCGGATGCTTTTGAAGTACTGCGACTCAGCCAGTCATGCACTATTAAAGAAATAACTTCCGAAATTATCAGCGTCAAACAAACCGATGCCATTGCTCATGCCATAAACCTGATGGCAGACAAGGAAATGGTAGAAATGCCGGTAATAGATGATGCAGGCAAACTGGTGGGTGAACTGAGAATTTCAGACTTGCTTTCAAAGCTTTTGGTAGATATTGCATCTGCCGAATCTGATAATACTTGCTCCCTGAGTTAGCTTTGCTTAGCGGACGCTGTGTATCCCGCTGAAAATGCTTTCAAATTTGCCTCAAGTAACTTTGGCGGAAGGCGTTTCTTTATAGCCTCGGTTAGTATTTCAAAATCAAAGGGCAGATAACGGGCGGCATATCCCAGAAGGTATATATTCAGCATTTTAGGATTGCCCAGCTCTTTGACTGCCTGATTTGCGGCTATAAAATCCACTTTTATACCTAAGCGGGTATATCCGTCCAGTATTTCGGCATCTGAAGGGTATTTTGACAGGCCCAGACTTATGGAAGCCGGAGGCATGGCCATATCATTTATAACCGCTTTGGTTTGTGAACCCAGATACTCCATATAGCGGGCAGACTCCAGTTTTTCAAAGGCAATAATAAGGTCTGTTTGCCCTTTTGAAATAAGGGGAGAGCGGACTTCCTTAGCAAAACGGAGGTGGCTGACTACACTTCCTCCGCGTTGAGCCATGCCGAGCGTATCAGTCTTTTTGACATCATAGCCGGCGGCCATAGCCGCATCGCACAGCACATTACTTGCCAGTATGACTCCCTGTCCCCCCACGCCCACAATCAATATATCAAACTTTTTCATAAACTTACGCCGCCTCATTGGTTTTAATGGCTTTTTTGGGGCAGACCTGATGGCACAGGTTGCAGTTATTGCCGGTACAAAGACCCTGGTCTATAAATAGCTTATCACCCTCACGCTGGATAGCCGGACAGCCTAAAAGAAGACAGGCGTCACAGCGGTTGCACAGGCCGGTGTCTATAATATTGGGCAAGGAACGTTTACGGCAGATTACATTGCATTCCCCGCGTACAATTATCACATTCAGTTCCCCGCTGGATATCGCATTCTTCAGCCCGTTTCTTAGGGATTTCAGGTCAAAAGCAGGGATAATTTGGAGGTTTTTTATGCCCGCTCCCTTTACCAGTTCTTCCAGATTCACTTCGGTAACTGTTTGACCACTTGCGGCAATACCGCAACCGGGGTTTCCCTGATGGCCGGTCATGGCGGTGGTGCGGTTATCCAGTATAAGTATGGTTATCCGTGACTGGTTATAAACCGCATTAATTAGACCATTTATACCGGAATGCATAAAGGTGGAGTCACCTATAATGGCTATAACTGGCTCGGTCAGGCCCGATTTTTCCATACCTACCGCCTGGCTGATGCTTCCGCCCATGCAGCCACAGGTATCCATAGCTGAAAGCGGGGGGTAAGCACCCAGAGTGTAACAGCCTATGTCACCTGCAAGTACCAGCTTGGGCTCACGTTTGGGTTTGCCGGGCAGAGCCGAACGCTGCCCCAGTGTGCTAAGGGTAAAAAATACGCCGGTATGCGGGCAACCGGCACATAAAAGCGGCGGCCGCTTGGGAAAGTCTGAAGTGGCAGGTTTAAACAGAATATCTTTTGGTTCAGGTAGTATGCCTGCCTTTACGGCAGAAGCACGGATGATATCCGGGTTCAGTTCGCCGCTGCGGGGTACATATTTTTTGCCTATTGCCGAAATACCCATGCGGCAGAGAGCATCTTCAATAACTGAATCCAGTTCCTCTACAACAAATATAGTTTCAACACTCTGGCTGAATTCTTTTATAAGGTTTTTTGGCAAAGGGAAAGTCATACCCAGCTTCAGGAAAGAAGCTTCAGGGAAAACTTCTCTGGCATACTGAAAAGCAATGCCGCTGCTTATAATACCCAGTTTGGCATTTCCGGGTATGTATTTGTTAAAGGGGCAGGTTTCGGCATATTCGCCTATCAGTTCTTCCCGTTTAAGTACCTTCGGCCACTGCATGCGGGCAGCGGTGGGTACCATAACCAGTTTAGAGGCGTCGTGTTTGAAGCTTGGCAGGGTAGGTACCTGTCTTTCGGAGAGGGTTTCTACCAGAGAACTGGAATGGGAAACACGGGTAGTACTGCGCAGAATTACCGGAGTGTCAAAATGTTCGCTTAGCTCAAATGCCAGAGCCATATAATCATAAGCCTCCTGGCTGTTTGACGGCTCAAGCACCGGCATTTTTGAAAGATGTGCATAGTGGCGGGTATCCTGTTCGTTCTGGGATGAATGTATGCCGGGGTCATCCGCTACTATTATGACTAATCCACCCTTTACACCGGTGGTGGAAACAGCCATAAACGCATCGGCGGCTACATTGAGGCCTACGTGTTTCATGGCAGCCAGTGCCCGTACCCCGGTGTACGATGCACCGGTAGCTACTTCTACGGCTACGGCTTCGTTAGATGACCACTGGGTATGTATATCTGGAAATTTAGCCAGATTTTCCATTATTTCGGTACTGGGAGTGCCGGGATAGGCAGCGGCCAGTTTAAGACCTGCGTCATACGCACCTAAGGCTAAAGCTTCATTGCCGGATAATAGCTTTTTCAAGACCTTGTTCTCCCGTTGGATAATAGTTCTAGAATAATCAATAGCTTTCGGCTTGTCAATCAGGCAGTATTTATACGCTACTGACCAACTATTAGAATATAAAAGAATATTGTTTGACACCTATTTGTTCCTGTGTTACACTACGCCAATGAAATACGCAGGCTACACTTATTTTTGCTTCATGTTTACCGGGCGCACCCTGTGTGCGCTTTCGGGGGTAGCTGATGAGTAAAAATAGGTAAACCGATTTATAGGTAACAGTGTTTTACAGACTCACCTCCCCCACGCGGGAGGTGAAGTTTTTTAGGCAGATAAATAAAGAGGGTTGTTATGGCTGAAGTAGACACGATACCCAAACTGGTAAAACATAACGCCGAGCAATGGGGCGATAAGCCTGCCATGTGTATGAAAAATCTGGGTATATGGCAAAAATATACCTGGAGTGATTATTATCAAACCGTAAAATATTTCGGTTTGGGTTTGCTTAGCCTGGGTACCAAACCTTCCGACCGGGTGGCTATTATAGGCGATAATGAACCCGAATGGTTTTGGGCGGAATTTGCCGCCCAGTCTATTGGTGCAATTCCTACCGGTATATACGTTGATTCCATACCTGACGAGGTTAAATATATTGCCAGCCATGCTGAAGTAAGAGTGGCAGTGGTAAATGACCAAGAACAGGCAGACAAATTTCTTGAGCTGCTGCCCGAATTGCCAAACTTAATTAAGATTATTTACTGGGATCCCAAAGGGCTTAAAAACTACGATGACCCCATGCTTGTAAGCTTTAAAGAAGTAATAAAGCTGGGCAGGGAATACGAAAAAGCCAACCTAGATTTATTTGAGCGACTGCTAGATACTACCAAACCAGATGATATAGCCTTTGTTTATTACACTTCAGGTACTACCGGCCTGCAAAAAGGGGCTATGCTCAGCCACCGTTCCCTTATTACTACTGCAAAGGGTTTTGTTGCCCGTTACCCGCTGAGTTATAAAGACGATCTTATTTCCAATTTCCCTGCCTCATGGGTGGGGGACAGTTTTTTTGCCACTATACCCCACATTCTCTCCGGGGCACGCCTGAATTTTCCTGAAGAACCGGAAACGGTAGCCGAAGATACCCGTGAGATTGGGCCTAATTTCGTCATATACGGCCCGCGTCAGTGGGAGAGTCTGGTAAGTGAGATACAGGTAAAAATAATGGACGCCCACCCCTTGAAACGTTTGGCTTATAAAGTGCTTTCACCCGTGGGATATAAAATGGCCGAAAAAACTCTCACCGGAGGCAAGCCCGGTTTGCCTCTCATGGTAGGCCATAAAATAGCAGACGCTCTGCTGTTTCATCCTTTGAAAGATAAACTTGGAGTCAGCAAGGTAAGATTCGGGGTTACCGGAAGTTCGGTGCTTTCGCTGGATACTTTTAAAATGATACATTCCATGGGTATTGAGCTAAGGCAGAATTATGCTTCAACTGAAGCCGGGTTTATTTCTTCCCATGGGAAGGGTGATATAAGCTTTGAAAGTGTGGGACGGCCGGCGCTTGGTACTGAGGTACGCCTGACAGATGAAGGTGAACTCCTTATCCGCAGTGACTGTATGTTCAGCGGCTATTACAAAGATCCTGAGAGAACTGCCCAAAGTTTTCGGGATGGCTGGTTTGCTACCGGTGATGCTGTAAATATAAACGAAAAGGGTCACCTGATATTCCTTGACCGCCTTAAGGATTTGGGAGTGCTGGCAAACGGGATAAAATATGCCCCTCAGTATATTGAAGGACGCTTGCGTTTCAGCCCTTATATAAAAGATGCCATGGTAGTTGGCGGTGAAGACAAGGAATATGTAACCGCTATTATAAATATTGATTTCACTATGGTAAGCAAATGGGCACAGAAAAACCGTTTGAATTTCACTACCTTTGTAGATCTTTCCCAGAAAAATGAAATAGCTGATTTAGTGGCCAAAGACCTTATGAGGGTAAACAGTTATTTGCCGGAAGGCTCTAGGGTAAGGAAATTTGTTTTGCTGCATAAAGAGTTTGACCCCGATGAAGCTGAACTTACCCGTACCCGAAAACTTCGGCGGGGATTTGTATCCGAAAGATATAAAGACCTGATAGATGCCATGTACCATCTGAATAAGGAAGTAAAGGTGGAAGCGGCGGTAACCTATCGGGACGGACGCAAGGGTGTGGTAACTACCAGTATAAAAGTAAGGTCTTTGTAGGCGGAGATTATGGCAGATTTATTACAATATATAATAACCGGCATTACAGTCGGTCTGGTATACTCTCTGATTGCTCTGGGTTTTACCCTTATCTGGAAATCCTCATCGGTAGCCAATCTGGCACTGGGGCAGATGGTTCTTATATGCTCGTGGTTTACCTACAGTATGCTGGCACAGGTAGGCATGCCCCTTTGGCTGGGATTTATCTGTGTGGTTTTATTTGCACTGGCTTTGGGCTGGCTGATGGAAAGAATTATCCTCAGACCGCTTATCGGCCAACCTATTCTTTCATTGGTTACAGTGACACTGGGGGTGGGATTTTTCCTTGAGGGTGTAGTCAGTTTTGTCTGGCCGCAGAGCGTGGCAGCTATGCCGAAAATATTCCCCGAAACGCCTATCCATATCGGTTCAGCTGTTATCTCGCAGGAATATGTGTGGGCGGCCGGCATATCTTTACTGCTTTTTGCCCTGCTGACCATCTTTTTCAAATATCACAAAATGGGTGTAGCCATGAGGGCTACTGCTGATGACCAACAGGCAGTTCAGGCCTGCGGCATACCCGTAACCCGTATATTCTCACTGTCATGGATGCTGGCCATAGTTTTAGCGGCAGTGGGCGGGGTATTAATGTCCAGTATCGGCGGTATCACTCTGGGGCTGGTGGAAACCGGTATCAAGGCCTTTTCAGTGGTGATACTGGGCGGACTTGATTCGTTCCTGGGTGCCATGATAGCCGGACCTATAATCGGTTTGGCTGAAAATCTGGGAGGCGGTTATCTCACTGCCCTTACCTGGCCGGGTGTCAAGGAAGTGATACCCTTTATCATCATTATCATAGTAATGTTCATCAAGCCGTATGGCCTGTTTGGGCAGGAACGCATCGAGAGGATATAGCCATGGATTTACCTTGCGGAACGCGTAATTTTAGCTATAAGACGGATATGGCAATTTTCCGTACCAAAACCCACTGGGCCATGCTTATAGGTTTTTTGATACTCCTGTTCAGCCTGCCTTTCAATATCAACAGTTACTGGCTGGGGATATTAAACCTCATAGGCATTACAGTTATTGCCGCCGCCGGCTTAAATATATTGATGGGATATTGCGGCCAGCTTTCGGTAGGTCATGCCGGCTTTATTGCAGTAGGGGCATACACCACCGCTATTTTGGCAAATAAGCTGGGTGTGCCTTTCCCCTTTGATATGATAGCCTCAGGCATTATGGCCGGGCTGGTAGGTGTTTTGTTCGGGTTGCCTTCCCTGCGGGTAAAAGGGTTTTATCTGGCCATTTCTACCATTGCCGCCCAGTTCATTATTATCTGGGTAATAAACCACTGGTCAGGTCTGACCGGCGGTTTCAACGGCATTGTGATACCTCCAATCAACCTTTTTAACTTTGACTTTACTACTCAGGGCAGCCAGTTTTTCATCATTATGCTGGTGGCGGTTTTGGCTATCTTCTTTATGAAAAATATTGCCCGCACCCGTATAGGACGGGCATTTGTAGCCATACGGGATAATGATTTGGCGGCCGAGGTTATGGGTATAAATGTATTTAGATACAAGCTTCTGGCATTTTTCATCGGATGTTTTCTGGCTGGTGTGGCAGGTTCGCTCATGGCTCACTGGATAGGTTATTTGACGGCTGAAAACTTCACTCTGTCAGATTCTATTTTGTATGTAGGTATTGTGATTATCGGCGGATTGGGTACAGGGGTAGGCCCTATATTAGGGACACTGTTTATCCGCCTGCTTCAACAGGGAGTGCAATATGTATCTCCCCTTATGGGCTCTGCTTTTCCGCAGTTGCCATCCGGGTTTGCAGCCGGGCTTGGGCCTATGGTCTTCGGTCTGGCAATCGTCTTGTTCCTGGTGCTTGAACCAAGGGGCCTCGCCCATCGCTGGCAGTTGTTCAAGTCATCTTACCGGTATTGGCCTTTCTCGTATTAGGCGAAAAAATAGGAAATTAGAAAAGAAGGAGGAGCATAAATCATGTTAGGGCAAAACCGTAAACAATTGATAAAGAGGGGAGCTTTATCCTTTTTTAGTATGCTCCTTTTGCTTTTTTCGGTGGCGGCGGGGGGATGCGGCACAAGCGAGACTGATGTCAATAATCCTGACGGAACTGTAAAACCCACTTTAAAAGTCGGTTTTTCCATACCTTATACCGGTCCTGCGGCTGAAAAAGGCTCTGTGATGGGGAATGCCAAACTGGATGCAATCAAATACATAAATGAGGAATTGGGCGGCGTAAACGGATACCAGATAGAAGTCCTTTGGCGGGATACCAAATATGATTCTTCACTGGCGGCTACTATTGTGCAGGAAATGATGGATAAAGAATGTTTATTCTTCACCACCTGCGCCTCAAAAGAAATGCAGGCCTCTATGGAGATTGCCAACAGGGCAAATTTCCCCGGTTTTACTGTCTTCAGTTCGCCTGTTTGCACCCATCCGCCGAAGCATATATATGCACAGCTTCCGGATTACGGTGACAGCTGGGCATCTTTTGCCAAATATTACATGGAGAATATCTGGCAGGGAGAGGGTACTCCCAAGATGGCTCTTATGATACTCCAGAATCCTACCGGTTACGGTGCTCGTGATGCGGCAAACGCTTTGGCTGCTGATTTAGGTATAGAAATAGTGGGTGTTTACGAACACTCTGCCACTATCACTGATGATACGGCTAATCTGATAAACCTCAAGGGGCAAAACCCTGATGTAGTCTTTATTTCCAGCACTCCTCAACCCACGTCTGTTATTATCAAACAGATGAACCAGATGGATATTTATCCCGGAGTGACTATAGGCTGTGGTCATGGGGGATTCACCAAAGCCCTGATAGATTTGGCCGGAGTGACCAATACCGAAGGGATTTATGGTGTTTATCCCACCGTAAACTGGGATGAAGATGTGCCGGGAATGGCTAAAATGAAGGAATACTGCCTGAAATATCACCCTGACAACTATGGCAATATGGATTATATCGCCTCATGGTCTGAGGGTTTGATGGTGGCGGAAATACTTCGTTTGGCACTTATAAATACCCCCGGAGGCATAGATAATCTGACTCCTCAGGCTATTGAAGAATACGGAATAAAGAAACTTAACGGTTATGCCGTGGGTGGTCTGCAAGGACCTGTTTCATACTCAAGCGGAGATAACCGCCTGGCAAAAGCTGTTCGGGTATTCCAGATATCAGGTGGTGTTATGCAGGTCTTGAGTGACTGGGTGGAAGCACCGCTTATCAGATACGAGGATTTTAGCTGGTTTGGGAGCTAAACCAGCTGTAAACGGGTACAGGGGGATCTGCGGGGAGTTGTGTTGCGAAGCTTAATAATAGATAATATAGCCTCAAAGGAGGGATCTGATGAGACTAGGAAAATCTGAAATCGGCTTTAGAATATTTATGGCTTTGGTGCTTACCCTTGTACCCGTGGTTTTAAGCGGATGTAATCTGGATAATATCACCGGTAATAACAATAATGACCCTTTGGTGACCAATAAAACCCTAAAAGTTGGTCTTAGCGTGTGCTATACCGGCCCGGCTGCTGAAAAAGGCACACCTCAGGGTAATGCCAAACTGGATGCTATAAAGTATATTAATGATGAACTAGGCGGGGTAAATGGATATAAAATTGAGCCTATATTCCGTGATACCAAATATGACACTGCCATAGCGGTAACCGTAATAAATGAGTTTATTTCTTCAGAATGCCTTTTCTTTACCACCAACTCCTCAAAAGATATGCAGGCATCCATGGAAATAGCCAACCGAGCGGGTTTTCCGGGTTTTACCACTTTCAGTTCACCCTCTCTGACCCATCCGCCCCAGCATATATATTCCCAGCTGCCGGATTATGGTGATGATTGGGTAGCCTTTATGAAGTATTATATGGAAAATATCTGGCAGGGTGAGGGTAAACCAAAGGTAGCCCTGATGATACTTCAAAATCCCACCGGTTACGGTGCGCGTGATGCCGCAACCGCTATGGCTGCGGAACTGGGAGTAGAAATAGTAGGTATATACGAACATTCCACCACTATTAATGACGATACCGCAAATCTGTTAAACATGAAAAACCAGAATCCTGACATAGTATACATCTCCAGCACTCCTCAGCCGACATCCGTTATAGTCAAGCAAATGATTGAGCTGGGTATTTACCCCGGTGTCCAGATAGGATGTGGTCATGGCGGCTTTACCCAATCATTGGTAGAGCTGTTAGGAGCAGACAAAGCTGAAGGGATACTGGGTGTATATCCTACTGTGAGTTGGGATGAAAATGTTCCAGCCATGGCCAAAATGAAGGAATACTGTCTGAAATACCACCCTGAAAATTATGGCAACATGGATTATATCGTTTCATGGTCAGAGGGTTTGATAATTGCTGAAATATTGCGTCTGGCCATAGAGAATTCACCCGGCGGCGTTAATTCCCTGACACCTCAGATTATTGAAGAATTCGGCATAAAAAGGTTGAACGGGTATGACGTGGGAGGGCTGCATGGTCCTGTTTCGTACTCGGTCGGAGATAACCGCTTGGTAAAATCTGTTCGGGTTTTCAAAATTGAAGATGGTCAGCTTAAGGTAATAAGCGGCTGGATAGAAACACCCAGTATTGCTTATGAAAATTTTGACTGGTTTGGCAAATAGCGAAAGGTAATATTTTATCTATGCTCAAAGTAAATAACATAGAGGTTACCTACCTGAACGTTATCAAGGTGCTTCACGGTGTTTCGCTGGAAGTGCCGGAGAAGTCTATTGTGGCTTTGCTGGGTGGCAACGGTGCCGGTAAAACCACCACACTCAAAGCTATTTCCGGCCTGCTGCACACTGAAGAAGGGCTGGTCACAGACGGCAATATAGAGTGGGACGGCACGCGGATTGAGAAAAAAAATCCGGAAGCTATCGGCAAGCTGGGTATAGTTCAGGCTTTGGAAGGCCGACATGTTTTTGAGCACCTTACCACCGAGGAGAACCTGATTGTAGGGGCTTTTAACCGGAAAGATCGGCAGAATATTAAACCGGATTTATCTATGGTATATGAATATTTCCCCCGCCTGAAACATGTTCAGCATAATACAGCCGGATATCTTTCCGGCGGGGAACAGCAAATGTTGGTTATCGGGCGTGCCATGATGGCACGCCCCAAACTGATGATGCTGGATGAGCCTTCACTTGGTTTGGCACCGCTTATGGTCAAAGAGATATTCGGCATTATCAAAAGATTTAACGAAGAACAGGGCACGTCCGTACTACTGGTTGAGCAAAATGTAAAAGTTGCCCTATCCATTGCCCATTATGGCTACGTGCTGGAAAACGGGCGAATAGTGCTGGATGGGGATACTTCGTTTTTAACCAATAACGAGGATGTTAAGGAATTTTATATGGGGCTTTCCACGGTGGGCGCTAAAAAAAGCTATCGTGAGGTCAAACATTACAAGAGGCGTAAAAGATGGCTTTAGAAAATGGCAAGAACAACCACTTTGACAAGCTGGAGGCGATGGGGCTTGACGAAAGGGTTGAATTTCTGAATAACAGACTGAAGGAAACTACTGTCTACGCATATGAAAATTCGGCAGCAACCAAAGCGATTTTCCAAAAGGCCGGGCTTAAACCGGATTTGATACGCAAAGTGGAAGATCTGGAGAGGTTGCCCATTATTCGTAAAGCAGACCTTATTGAGATGCAGAAACAAAACCTGCCTTATGGCGGTTTTCTGATGATACCTGAAGATAATATTGAACGCATATTTATTTCACCCGGTCCTGTTTATGAACCACTGCACACCAGCACTATTCACTGGTTTGGGCGTTCTTTCTGGGCAGCCGGTTTCCGCAAGGCTGATATAGTTATAAACACCTTTACCTATCACCTGTCTCCGGCAGGCATACTTTTCCACGAAGGATTGCGTGACTGCGGGGCTACCCCCATTGCTTCCGGCACAGGCCATACCGAGATGCAGATTAAAACAATTCAGGAGCTGAAAGTAACCGCATTTGTAGGTACTCCCAGCTATCTGCTGAGCCTTCTGGGCAAGGCCGAAGAGATGGGATTGGATGTTAAAAAGGACTTGAATCTTAAACGTGCTTGGTTTACGGGCGAGATGCTTACATCTTCCACCCGAAAGACGCTTGAAAAAGATTATGGTTTAGAGACTTTTCAGGCGTACGGAGTGACCGAAACCGGCGGTTGTCTAGCCTATGAGTGCGAAGAAAAAAACGGCCTGCACCTTATGTCTGATGAATATGTAGTGGAAATAGTAGACCCCAAAACAGGTAAACAACTGCCCGAAGGGGAAGTTGGTGAAGTGGTGGTTACTCCGGTGAATAACAAGACCTGGGGATTGATGCGTTTTGGCACCGGTGATTTGTCCTGTTTGAAAAAAGAGAAATGCAGCTGCGGACGTACTGCATATAAACTCAGCGGCATAATAGGGCGGGTAGGTGATGCAGTAAAAGTACGGGGCATGTTTGTGGTTGGCAAGCAGACCGAAGATGTCTTTAAGCTTTTTCCTGAAATAGTCCGTTACCAGATAAAAATAAACCGCCCGGCAAACAGGGATGAACTGACGTTTGTCTGTGTGCATGATGAGAAGGAATTTGATGCTAAAAAGCTGTCTGATGAACTGAATAAAAAATTTCAGGACAGGTGTCTTTTAAAAGCAGACCACATAGAATTTGTACCTGCAAGTGTTCTGGCAAACGAAACAAAACTTATGCTGGACGAACGCAAGTGGGATTAGGGGAAATATATGGCTGATTGGCAGATTACCGCCTGTACCATACTCTGCGAAGCGGTTTGTGATGAGATAACCATAATAGTAAAAGAAGATGGTTCTGTACGTTGCACCGCTTTTGACACCTATGGTTCGCCCTCCCGTGATACCCTGAAAGAGATGGCTAAAAAGGCTAAGAAATGCGGACATAGCTTAAAATGCGAAGGCCCTCTGTGCCACAGGGTCATTAACTATCGGGATAAAATTATGAATGAGGAGAGGCAACAGAATGAGTCCGGATAATGCCAAGATAAAAATAGATAACCTCTCACTTTCATTTGGCGGTATAAAGGCCTTGAAGGAAATTAATCTGGATATTTATGATAACCAGATAACAGCCATAATTGGCCCAAACGGAGCCGGCAAGACCAGCCTTTTAAACTGTATTAACGGTTTTTACAAACCTCAGGCAGGCAGTATTGTTTATAACGGGCACAATATAGCCCGTATCCGCCCTGACCGGGTGGCAAAAATGGGCATTGCCCGTACTTTTCAAAATATTGAGCTTTACTCAGGCTTGACCACCCTTGAAAACCTGATGGCCGCCCGACACATATTTATGAAACAGAACTTTCTGACCGGCGGAGCTTATTTTGGGCCGGCCCATAAAGAAGAAATAGAACATCGCAAGATAGTTGAAGACATTATAGATTTTCTGGAGATAGAGCCCGTCCGCAAAAAGGTAGTCAGCATGCTGCCGTACGGTATGCGAAAACGGGTGGAACTGGGCAGAGCTTTGGCTCTGGAGCCTCAGGTACTGCTGCTGGATGAACCCATGGCTGGCATGAATCTGGAAGAAAAAGAAGATATTGCCCGTTTTATTGTAGACATATTTGAAGGGCAGGGTGAGACTTATCCTGATACGCCCATACTTCGTGACGGGGTAAAGTGCATCGTGCTTATTGAGCATGACATGGGTGTAGTAATGGATCTGGCTGACCGTATTGCGGTGCTGGATTTCGGACGCAAAATAGCCGAAGGCAAACCCGAAGAAATCAAGAATAATACCCATGTGATAGCTGCTTATCTGGGTGATGATGAAACATCTGCTCAGGCTTAGTCTAGGTTTAAAGAGGAACGCCGCTGGCGCTGACCTTGGCTATCAGTTTGCCCTTGCTATTGGTCACCTCTACCTCGGCAACTGCAAGGCGGCGGCCTGACTTTATTACTTTGGCTTCTGCTACCAGTTCATCATCATTATCCGGGGCAACCAGAAAGTGGATATTGAACTGGGCTGCAACTGTGGGTAGTTTCAGGCTGTTTACCGCATACCCGAAAGCTTCATCTGCCAAAGACATAGTGATGCCTCCGAAGATTATCCCGTAGGCATTTAAAAATTCCGGTTTAAGTTTGATACTCAGCTTGGAGTAACCGGGTTTCAGTTCCAGTATTTTTATGCCCAGAAAATTAAGGGCAGGCTCTGTCCGGCTTTTTTCAAGGAGCAGTTTGATATTTTCTTCGGCTTCAGCAGGGGTCATCGTATACCCTCGTTCAAAATAGCGTAAATCTTTTCCATATCTATACTTGCCCTGACTATGTCTGCCAGTTTATCATATTCTTTGTCACGGTCAAAATAGTCTGCCTGGCGCTCCGGAATGCCTTTGTGGCGCCGGATTGCATTTAAAAAGCCTCTGCGGAAAGCGGCATTTTCAAATATCCCGTGTATATATGTGCCCAGCACCGTGCCTTCTGCATTGGATGCCCCGTCCAGATAATCTGCCGGACCTTTTGGGGTTTTGGTAATATGGAATGCGGGTTGGGCAGAAAATAAACGGGTACGCCCCATGTGGATTTCGTAACCACTCACCGCACAACCAGCCAGACCTGAGAGTAAACCGCTATCAAACTTAACCTGTCCGCTTATCTGGGTGGTAGCCTTTTCCTTTTCAAAGGTAGTTTCAGTATCCAGCAGCCCCAGACCCTTCAATTCAGTAGTTTCAGATTCTGTTTTATGGGGGTCATATATCATTTTGCCCAAAATCTGGTAACCGCCGCAAACACCTAAAACATGTGTGCCCTTACGGGCTTTTTTAATAATAGTCTCAGCCAGACCGCTTTGCTCCAGGTATTCCATATCAGGTATGGTGGATTTCGTACCGGGGATTATTATCAAATCTGGGTTGCCGATTTCGGCAGTTTTAGATACAAATCTTACTGAAGCCCCGTCTGTAGCCAAAGCGTCAAAATCATCGTAATTGGATATGCGTGGCAAGCGGATAACGGCAATATCCAAGTCAGTTTCGCCCAGACTGCCTTTACATTCGTCCAGATAAACGGAATCTTCTTGGGCAATAGCCATATTCCGCAGATATGGGATAATTCCCAGTACCGGTATGGAAGTGCGGTCTTCCAGAACATCTATGGCCGGCTTCAATAAACTGGCATCCCCCCTGAATTTGTTTATCAGGTAGCCTTTTATATAATAGCGTTCATCTGGCTCTAAAAGGTCTATGGTACCTATAAGAGAAGCAAAAACCCCGCCTCTGTCAATATCTCCTGCCAGAAGCACGGGCGCACTTGCCTCTTTGGCAATGCGCATGTTTACAATTTCACGCTGTTTAAGGTTTATTTCAGCCGGACTGCCGGCACCCTCTATAACCACAATATCGTTTTTCTCACGCAGGCGGTTCAAGGCCGCCAGTGCGGTATCCAACAGGAGGGGGGCATATTCATAATACTCACGGGCGGAAATAGTGCGGTCTACTTTGCCGTTGACAATAATCTGGCTTCTGGAATCTGCCTCAGGCTTCATAAGAATCGGGTTCATATCCACACTGGGTTCAATGCCGCAGGCTTCCGCTTGAACTGCCTGTGCCCGCCCGATTTCACCGCCTTCTTTGGTAACGAAGGCATTTAGAGCCATGTTTTGGGATTTGTATGGGGCTACCTTGTAGCCGTCCTGCTTGAATATACGGCAAAGAGCCGTTACCAGTATGCTCTTACCTACGTTTGAGGAAGTGCCTTGAACCATTATCAATTTCGCCATGACGCCTATTATAACAGTTTTTTCTTAAGCCTAATAGAGAAAGAACAACTAATTATGATTATTTAATATCCTGACTTAAAAGTTTTTGAGGTATAATATTTGAAATGAAAATGGAGAGGCTGAAATGCTGGTTGAAAACCCTGAAAAACAGGCACTGGAAATAATAAAGCGTCTTTCAGTAGTCTATCATGATGCTAAAACGGCATTAAACTTTACTACTCCATTTGAGATGCTGGTAGCTACTATTTTATCTGCCCAGTCTACCGACAAGATGATAAATAAAATCACCCCGGCTCTGTTTGAAAAATATCCCGACCCAAAGGCTTTTGCAGAGGCATCTCTAGCAGAACTGGAACAAGATATAAAGTCTTCAGGATTCTTTCACAACAAGGCCGCAAATATTATAGGTGCTGCCAGAGGGGTTGTAAGCCGTTTTGGTGGGGTTGTACCCTCTGGCATGGCTGATATGCTTACCCTGCCGGGAGTCGGGCGTAAAACGGCAAATGTGGTGTTACATAATGCTTTCGGGCTGGTGGAGGGGATTGCGGTAGATACCCATGTTAAACGCCTAACTGAACGGCTGGGTCTTACCAGCAATACTGACCCGGTGAAAATAGAGCAGGATTTGATGGCTCTTCTCCCCCGTACATACTGGGGGGATTTTTCTTACTACCTGATTGACCACGGGAGGGCGGTTTGTGATGCCAAAAAACCGCATTGTCCGGAGTGTGTTCTCAAGGATATCTGCCCGTCTGCCTTTTTATTTATCCAGGCGGAATAAACGGCGGGCATTAGCAGTGGTGGCTGATGCTATTTCCTCAATCTGCAGGTTTTTTATCTCTGCCAGAGTTGAGGCTGTTTGCGGGACATAGGCAGGTTCGTTTCGTTCTCCACGGTAAGGCTGGGGAGGCAAAAACGGACAGTCTGTTTCCAGCACAATATGTTCAAGGGGTATAGCCGCAAAATCCGCCCTGTACTTTTTGGAAGATGGATAGCCTATGTACCCGCCCAGCCCTATGTAAAAACCCATATTTATGTATTTTAATGCGGTTTCTGCCGAGCCGCTGAAACAATGGATTACGCCTTTGCCTTCGCCAGCAGGGCTTTGGGCAGACCAGTCTGCAAGTATCTTTAGCACATCTTCTTCGGCCTGACGGCAATGGATTATCAGCGGGAGTCCGCTTTTATCAGCTAAATCCAGATGGTGATAAAAGGTTTCAAGCTGGGTATGGCGGGGAGAATAATCGCGGTAATAGTCCAGCCCGCATTCGCCTATGGCTACAACTTTATCAGTAATGCTGAGTATATCCAGACGTGCGAAATCCGCTTCGGTGACACCGGTGCATTCCTGAGGGTGGATACCAACCGCGGCATAAATGCCCGAATTGGCAGCGGCCAAATCTATGGCTTTTTGGCTGGAAGGTATGTCTATACCGGTGGTAATGATAGTCTTTACGCCGTTATCATATGCCCGTTTGAGCATTTCAGAACGGTCAGCATCAAATTCAGCCATGTCCAGATGAGCATGAGTGTCTACGTATTCCAAAATTTGCACGGCAAATTTCCTAATGAATTATTAGCTCGGTAGCCTTTTCTATAAGGTTTAGAAGAGTTTCAGGTATAATGCCGAATATTAACACAGCCAAGCCCGAAATACCAAGCGCCAGTTTAAGCGGCCATGAAGCCAGCACCCGCACTTCCTCGCGGGGTTGTCTTAGCCACATCACCCGTATTACGTTGAAGTAGAAAACGGCGGATATTACGGTATTTACAGCCGCCACAATCATAAGCCACAGCAAGTCTGCCTGAACCGCCGCACTGAATATATAATACTTGGCAAGGAAGCCTGCCAAAGGAGGAAAACCGGTAAGCGATAATAATGCCAGTGTAAGAGCAGAGGCATATACAGGGTTTGTTTTGGCTAACCCTTCGTAAGATGATATCTCGTCACTGCCGGTAGAGCGGCTGATGGCGATGATTGAAACAAAGGCGACCAGGTCTGATACCGCAAAGGCGACCAGATAAAATAGCAGGCTTATCCGTCCGTCTGCCAGTTCAGGTGAATTGCCGACTGCCGCCAAAGCTACCAGTATGTAACCGGCGTGGGCTATGCTGGAATAACCCAGCATTCTTTTAATATTCTTTTGGGGTATAGCCAGTACGTTACCCAGTGTCATACCGGCAGTTGCCAGTACGGCAACTATCAGCGCCCACTCTTGGCTTAGTGCCAGCGGGTCTGTGAAAACAGTGTAGAAAAGACGCAGGAATAGGGCAAATCCAGCCGCTTTGCTGGCTATGGAAAGGTACAAAGTGATAGGGGTGGGTGAACCCTGATAAACATCCGGTGCCCAGAACTGAAACGGGACGGCAGCCACTTTGAACCCCAGCCCGGTAATAGTCAGTATAATACCCAGTATAAATCCGGTATGGGCGGTTATGTCCATGCCGGACGGAAGTGTCTGTATATAGTTAAGAATACTGCCCAGATTGGTTTCTCCGCTGAAACCGTAAATAAGCACTAAACCGAATACCAGCATGGCGGAAGCTACCCCGCCTAAAAGCAGGTATTTGAGGGCAGATTCGGTAGAATGCTGGTCCTTAAGGAAACCTACCAGTACGTAAAAAGCTAGCCCGGCCAGTTCAAGCGAAAGGTACATGGTAATAAGATTGGTAGTGGAGGCCATCATTATCATGCCCAGCAGGGCAAGCAATACCAGTGCATAATACTCGCCTTGGAAACGCCTGAACTTGTTTACATAATCTATTGAAGCCATTATAACCAGCCCTGAAAGGCTGATAAAAAGAATACGGAAGAAATTGGCGTATCCGTCCAGTGCCCACATACCGCCGAAAGCCAGTTCCGGCGGGTTATCCCAGTTAAGCACTGTGGCAACAGCCGCTGCCCCTAAACCCAGCAAAGACAGGTAGGCCAGATGCCTCTTGCTTTTGGTCAAAAAGAGGTCGGTTATTATTACCAATAGGGCTGTTATCAGTATTATTATCTCAGGCATAAACAAATCCATTTGTCTCTATCCACCGAAGAGGGCCGCCAGAGGGGCCACTCCGGTTTGAATAACATCTACTATAATTTGAGGGTAAAGCCCAACCCCAAACATAACCAGCAGGAATACCACTGAGAAGACTATTTCGGTTTTGTCGGCATCTTTTACCATCTGGAATTTGTCCAGTCCGGGACCCAAAAAGACCCGTTGAACTGTCCAGAGAATATAGGCTGCCGCCAGTACCAATCCCAAAAGGCATATCATGGTAAATACCTGTCCACTGGGAACTACCGAGCTCTGGAATGAGCCTAAAAAGACGCTTACTTCAGCAATAAATCCGCTGGTAGCCGGCACAGCCATAGCTCCCAGACCGGCCAGTATAAATATAATAGCCGTTCGGGGCATCTGTTTAGCCAGCCCGCCCATCTTATTAATATCACGTTCATGGGTGTTATGCATAACCACACCGGTTATGGCAAAGAGCAGACCGGTAATTATGCCGTGGCTGAACATTTGCAGAACCGCCCCGTTCATGGATATTTCACCCAGAGTAAATATACCCAGCAATACAAAACCCATGTGGCTTACCGAACTGTATGCAATAAGCCTTTTAATATCTGTTTGTTTGAGTGTTATGGCAGCGCCATAGATTACATTTATAACCGCAATTGTCAGTATCAAGGGTGCCCAGTCACGGCAGACATCCGGAAACATAGCCACGTTTAATCTCAGCATGGCATAGCCGCCCATCTTAAGCAACGTACCGGCCAGAATAACGCTGGCAGCAGTGGGTGCATCTGTATGGGCATCCGGCAGCCACGTATGAAACGGAAAGGCCGGAAGCTTAATGGCAAAGCCGATAAAGAACATAAAGAAAGTTAGCACCATCAAGGCCGGACGCAGGAAATTGTTAAGGTCTAAAGACGCCAGAGATGCTATATCCAGACTGCCGGTGGCAAAGAATAATATCAGTATACCGGCCAGTATGAAAGCGCCGCCAAACAGGGTGTAAAGGACATATTTAAGAGCGGAATATTCTTTGCGGCCAGCACCCCAAATGGAAATCAGGAAGTACATGGGGATAAGCTCCAGCTCCCAGAAGATAAAGAAGAGCAGCAGATCCAGTGAAACAAATACGCCTGTGATGCTGGTTTGCAGAATAAGCAACCAAACGAAGTACTCTTTTACCCGCAGTTCTACCTTCCAGCTGATAAGAACCGCCAGAACACCCAGCAAAGTAGTCAAAATAAGGAATGGCAAACTTAATCCGTCAACACCAAGGTGGTAATTGGCGTTTAAAAGCGATATCCAGGGGAGATTTTCTTCAAACTGAACAACCCCGGCCATAGAACTGCTTCGGTCAAATCCGGCAAAGACCGCAATTGAAAGCACCAGCGGCACAAGAGTGAGCAGCAGCGAAGTAATTTTTATTGCCCGCCCGGACAAACGCGGCCACAGAGCCATTAGTATAGCTCCCGCTGCGGGCAAGAATGTTATTAGTGTTAAGTATGGTATGCTCATACTCCCCCCTTACCAGATAATAAGAGCCGCCATCACCAGTACAACCACCCCGGCGGCAAGATAAATTCCATATGACTGGAGCTGACCTGTCTGGGCTTTCCGACCCACTTTGCCACCCTCCAGAGTTATGCTGGCAACTCCGTTTACAGCCCCGTCCACTATGCGTTCATCGGCAGTTCGGAAACGGCTGAAAAGACGGCTGAATAGTACTTTTTGAATGAAGAACCCGTTTATTCCGCCGTCTACTACCTTGCGGTCAAAGAAGGCCATAAAAGCAAACACACCTTTCATAAGTATGTTTTTAGCTATAGCCCCTTCATACAGCTCATCCATCCAGTATTTTTTGGAAAAGACCATGTAAAGCCCTTTGAAGCGTTCTGTAAATATAGCGGGTGAAAGGCTTTTCTTTTTATACATCAGGAATGCCAGATATATGCCGCCGCCGGCGACTGCCAGTGAAACCAGTGCCAGCGGGTGCAGCAAAATGCCGAGTAAACCTTCAAAAAAGCCGGTATGGACTTCTTCACCAAGGAAGGAACTGAAACCGCCCCCTGCATTAAGCAAACCGCTGATTACCGAAGGCACAACCAGTATTAAAAGCGGCCATGACATAACACGAGGCGATTCATGGGGATTTCCCTTGCCGCGGTATGTACCCCCAAAAGCCACGAAGTAAAGACGGAACATATAAAAGGCCGTCAGAAATACAGTGATAAGTGCCAGAATAAACAGGATAAATTGACCATCCATAGCCCCTGCAAGTATCTCATCCTTGCTGAAAAAACCTGAAAGCGGCCAAATGCCTGCCAGACTGAGTGAAGCAATAAGGAAAGTCCTGCTGGTAACAGGCATGGGTTTGGAAAGCCCGCCCATTTCGCGGATATCAAATGTTCCGGTAGCGTGGTTTACACTTCCCGAACCCAAAAAAAGCAGACTCTTGAAAAAAGCATGGTTGAAAAGGTGGAATATACCGATGGCAATACCGCCTGTACCCAGACCCAGCATCATATAGCCCAGCTGGCTGACGGTGGAATAGGCCAGTATACGTTTCATATCATTCATAACAAGTGCCATGGTGGCGGCAAATATGGCAGTAACCGCCCCGATGATGGATACCCAAAGCATGGCGGTAGCCGAACTTTCAAATATGGGATAGGTTCGGGCAACCAGAAACACACCGGCGGCAACCATGGTGGCAGCATGGATAAGGGCGGAAACCGGGGTAGGACCTTCCATAGCGTCCGGCAGCCATACATGCAGTGGGAACTGGGCAGATTTGCCTACCGCACCTGCAAATATCCCCAGAGCAGCTATGGTAACCACGCCAGCCCCTATCAGCCCCATTTCAGCCATGCCGTTTAAGCTGTGTATATCCAGCGTGCCGGTATTGGCAAACAGGATTATTATGGCGGCTAAAAAGCCCACATCACCGATACGGGTTACGATAAAAGCTTTTTTAGCGGCATTGGCCGCGGCCGGGCGGGTAAACCAGAATCCGATAAGGAGATATGATGCCAAGCCTACCAGTTCCCAGAAGAAAAAGGTAAACAGTAAATTATCCGAGAGTACCAGCCCCAGCATGGAGGCGGTAAAGAAAGATAAAAAGGCATAATAACGGGGATATCCCTTGTCACCGTGCATATAGCCCTGTGAATATATATGCACCATCAGGCTAACAAAAAGGATTACAAAACACATTATAGCGGCCAGCGGGTCAAAGCTGAGGTTAAAGCTGATATCAATGGAATTTCCTACCGCAAACCAGCTGAAACCGGGTGCGTAGTAAGAAGCCCCTTCTTTACCCAGCAGACCTATCAGCCCCCATATTGAAAGCAAAAGGGAACCGCCTACACCGGCTATACCCAGATAACCGCTGATGGCTGGTTTTCTGCAGAAAAAGGCATACCCCAGAGCTATCAACGCCCCGCAGATAAGGGGGAGCAGCATTATGAGCCAGAGTCCGGTTTGGGTCATGGCTTATTCTTCCTCTTTACCACTTCATCAAATCTATCTTAGTTGCGTCAATAGTATCCCGGTTTTTGTAGATGGATATTATTATGGCCAGACCTATAGTTGCCTCGGCTGCGGCCACCGCAATAATAAACAGGGTGAATATTTGCCCGGTAAATAATTCGGGTGAAGCGAAACGGTTAAAGGCAACTGCCGCTATGGTAACCGCATTCAGCATTATTTCTATGCACATCAGTATTACTACAGCACTCTTCTTAACCAGTGCCCCGTAAAGCCCGATGCAGAACAATATTACCGCCAGTACCAAAAAGTGAGTCAGTCCCATATTATTTATCCCTCACCAGCACTATAGCCCCGATAATGGCGACTAGTAATATTACGCCCGTCAGCAGTACTCCCAGCCCAAACCCGTCTGCCCCGAAAAGCATATCCGCAAGCCCGGCAGTGGTGGTAGATGGGGGAGGGGCGTCGCTTGAAGTCCAGTTTGAACTGATAAGCATATAGGTCATTATCCCGCCTAGAGCGGTAACAACAAATAGAGCCGGTATCTTGAGTTTATTGGTAAGATTGCCGCGCTGAACCTCACGGGTAAGCATGATGGCCAGTATAATAAGCACTGATATAGCGCCGATATAGATAAGTATCTGCACTGCCGCCAGAAAGTCAGCTGAAAGAAGCAGGAACACACCTGCCACCGAAAGGAAACAGAGTATCAGCCAGAGGGATGAGTGGAAAATATTTTTCACTCCCACCACCAGCAAGGCGGAGACTATACAGGTTATGGCTATAATCCAGAACGCTATTTCCACCCAGGTTTACCTTTCAAAGTAGCCTTTCTTGTTTATAAGCAGGGTTTGCAGAGGCAGTTTCTCGGCGGCATCAGGGCGGTCGTATCCGCTAAGTACCCGTGTTTCCGAAGGGCCAAGTTCATCACCTGTCAGTATCAGCTCACGGCAACGGCATTCTGAGAAACTTTGACCTTCCGCCTTTTCAACATTTGTACAGCGGTAGGTTGTGGTTTCGTAGCCGCAGCCCATGTAAATAGCGTTTTTAGTGGGGCATGATTCAACACACAGCCCGCAAAAGATGCATAACCCAAAGTCTATAGACATATGGTCAACCTTAAGCTTGCGGTCCTCGCCTCTGGAAACCTCCATATTGATAGCCTTTACCGGGCAGGCACGGGCACAGGCCAGGCAGGCAATACAGGTCTCTTTCACCCAGATAACTTGATTGCCGCGTATCCTTTTTGACATGGCCAGTTTTTCTTCCGGATACTGGACAGTTATCCATGGGCGGAACAGGTGCTTAAAGGTCAGGCGCATTCCTTTCAGAATACCGCCGCCGGTATTACTTAATACTGACACGTCCGCCTCCCAGCTTGTAAAATCTACTGAACAGGAGGATAAGCCCGAACATTACAGCTATATTTATGCCTATAAGCACAGCCGTGTTTATATCCGGCGCAATCAGTATTTCAAATGCAGTAATAACCAGATTGGCAAGGGACAAAGGCAACAGGAATTTCCAGCCGAAAGCCATTACCTGGTCTATACGCAGACGAGGTAGGGTGGCACGCACCCAGATTATAAACATGAAAACCAGAAGAACTTTGGCGATAAACCAGAAAACCGGGTGCAGCAGCGGCCCCTGCCAGCCTCCCAGAAAAAGGGTGGTGGCGATGGCGGAAACTGCCAGAACCTCGGCGTATTCCATAAGGTAAAAAAGCCCGAATTTCATGCCGGAATATTCGGTGTGAAAACCGGCAATGATTTCAGACTCGGCTTCGAGTAAATCAAAAGGAGTGCGGTTTACTTCTGCCATGGCGGCAGACAGGTAAACAAAAAAGCCCAGCGGCTGCAGCAGTATAAAGGGAACATCCTGAGCTTTTACTATCTCATTCATAGAGAGCGAGCCGGTTAACATAACAACACCGAGTATGGAAAGCACCAGCGGTATTTCATAGCTGACTTCCTGAGCTATGGTACGCATGGCACCCAGCAGGGAATACTTGTTGTTGCTGCTCCAACCGGCCATAAATATACCTATCACGGTTACCGAACTTACTGCCAGTATATAAAGTATGCCTATATTCAGGTCAACCAGCATAACTCCATCAGCAAAGGGTATGGCAGCAAACATTAGCATTACCGGTACGAAAGCCACTAAAGGGGCTAACCAGAAGACCCCTTTATCTGCCTCTGAGGGGATAATGTCTTCTTTGATAAGCACCTTGATCGCATCAGCTATAGGCTGTAGCAGACCGAAAGGGCCGGCTCTGTTCGGGCCGGGGCGAAGCTGAAAACGGCCGATAAGGCGGCGTTCCAGCCAGATAAATATAAGCACACTCACAATTACAAAACCAAAGAGTATGACCAAGTAAACCAAAAGATGGATCCAGAAGTCAGACATTATCTGTCCACCTCACCCATCACTATATCTATACTGCCGAAAATAGCCATAAGGTCAGCCACTTTCCAGCCTACTACCATATCTTTTAAAGCCGACAAATTTAAAAGACAGGGTGGGCGTACCCGCCAGCGGTAGGGTTTGTCTGTGCCGTCTGATACCAGGTAGAAGCCCAGTTCACCTTTAGGGCCTTCTATACGGCTGTACACCTCACCCGCCGGTGGTTTAAGAAGTTTGGGGGCTTTACCCATTATTTCACCTTCGGGCAGGTCTTTTACTGCCTGACGAAGTATCCGCACACTCTGGCGCATTTCTAAAATACGTATCATGTAACGGTCATAGGTATCACCGTTTTTGGCGATGGGTATATCAAACTCAAAACGGTTATAAATGGAATAAGGGTCATTCCGGCGGATATCCCAGTTTATGCCGCTTGCCCGAAGTACCGGGCCGGCCGCACTGGAATTTATAGCCAAATCACGCTTAAGTACGCCAACGCCTTTGGTGCGGATAAGCACAATTTCATTGGTGGAAATAAGCTGTTCGTATTCGTCAATAAAACCGGGCAAAGTATCCAGTAGTATTTTTAGGGCGGGCAGAAATTCTTCCGGCAAATCCTGAACAAATCCGCCAAAGCGGTAGTAGTTGTAATTTAAACGCTGACCGCTGCACATATCAAACAGTTCCACAATCTTTTCACGTTCGCGGAACATATACAGCAAAGGGGTTTGAAGGGCGCCCAAGTCATTTAAGAAAAAACCCAAACCGGCCAGATGGCTGGCTATCCGCTGGAGTTCGTCCAGTATCACCCTTATATATTCAGCCCGTTCAGGCACTGTTATGCCGGCTAGTTTTTCCACTGCCATAACATAAGCATGGTTATTGGTCATGGAGCCCAGATAATCCAGACGGTCTGTAAAAGGTATATCCTGCAGATAGGTGCGCCCCTCTGCCAGCTTTTCAATACCCCGATGCAGATAACCGAAAACCGGCTCAAGGTCAGTAATAACCTCACCATCCAGAACAATACGCAGGCGGAACACACCGTGGGTGCTTGGATGCTGGGGGCCTATATTCAGAATAAAGTTTTCAGTTTTAATGGCCATTTACAAAATCCTTGCGCAGAGGATAACCTTCAAAACCTTCCCACAGGAAAATGCGTTTCAGGCCTATATGGTTTTCAAAAAACACCCCAAAAAGGTCATATATTTCACGTTCCTGCAGCTCTGCTCCGCGCCAGATATCTACTACCGAAGCTATTTTGGGGTTTTTCTTGTCAGTCAGGCGGGTTTTTACAGTAGCAGAGGTATTATGCGTAATTGAGTTCAAATGAAAAATAATTTCTATATATTCAGGATAATCTGCAGCAGTCAGGTTTGTCAGATAATCCATTTGAATAGACGGTAAGGAAGTTAGGCGTTCACATACCTTGTGCATATCTTCGGGTGAAACCAGCAGGAAGCTGCCATCTGCCTGAATTTTAATTCCGGGCAGTTCTTTGGATAAGGCAGCCTTAAGTTGTGGGTAATCAAGTACAGCGGTCATAAAGTTATCTCTTTAGGATACGGGTTTTATCTATTTTTTCGTGTATATCCATAATAGCCCTCATAAGTGCTTCCGGGCGGGGAGGGCAACCGGGCACATATACATCAACCGGGACTACCAGATTAAAACCGGGTACTACCGAATATGAATCCCTAAATAAACCGCCGCTGGTTCCGCAAGCCCCCATGGCCAATACCCATTTTGGTTCAGGCATCTGATCATAAATCCTTTTCAGCCAGGGAGCCATTTTCCATGTAAGAGTGCCCGCAACTATCATCAGGTCTGCCTGACGGGGAGAAGCACGGAATATATCCATGCCAAAACGGGCTAAATCCCAGCGGGAGGCTGCCATGCACATCATCTCAATAGCACAACAAGCTAAACCGAACATCACCGGCCAAAGGGAATAATGGCGTGACCAGTTAAGTACCTTTTCCACACTGGTGATAAATACACCCGGAGGCGGCTCTTCGCCATTTAGCCAGTCTGCAGGGTCAGGATAGGGGGATGTATGTCCGGTACGAAAGCTTTGAATTACCCCGCCTTCCTGCTGGTCAATCTCGTCCAGAGTAAGCAGGCTTAGCGGTTTTTCGAAGTTTAGTTCCATTCCAAAGCTCCCTTCTTCCACGCATACAGATAGCCCGCCAAAACTATTAACAGAAAGGCAAATACTATCCCGAAGGCATAAAACCCGAGCGAACCGATTTGTGTTGCCCAAGGAAAGAGGAAAACCAGCAACACATCAAAAGCAATAAGCAGAAGTGCGTAGTAATAGTAGCGGAAATTGAACTGAACCCAAGTGCGTCCATGAGTTTCTACGCCACATTCGTAGGCGGAGTTTTTAACCGGATTAGGTTTACTGGGTACAATGCCCAGTTTTTTGAGGAGGACAGGCAGTCCTAGTACTACTGCCGTAAAAAGTATCGCAGCTACAAGGAATAGTGCAATATAGCTATAATCTACCAGCATAATTCCCCCCTGAAATACTTTTTACTACTATAGCATTAGTCCCCTTTCCGAGTAAAGTTTAAGTATAATGTAAGGGTATTATAAAATGGTAAGAATACTTAGTTATTAAGTATAAATAGATAAATAATAATAATAAAGTCTAATACTAAAGTATTAAAACTTCAGTTGGTTGATGAAAACGTGTATGCATAAGCGGTGTATGGGTGAGGTAATACCCCATGTACAACCTCACCCATATTGAAATTACTTGTGTAGACTATGCGGATAATGCGCTAGGAATTTTTAAAATGGATTCTGCTTGGTCTGCTGGTACTGGAGCAGTTTTTGTAACCGTTCAGGGTAACTGCTTTTTAGTAAGGCTTCTTCCATCGAAACCATGTTTTGACGTACCAAATTTGCCAAAGATTGGTCTAGTGTCTGCATCCCGTCTTTGACACTTAGCTGCATTACGTTATGCAATTCATGAGCTTTTTTATCCCGTATCAGGTTGCGTACGGCTGTATTGGCCACCATTATTTCAAACGCTGCTACCCGCCCTTTGCCTCCAAGTTTGGGCAGCAGCGTTTGTACCAGTACTGCTTCAATAACCAAGGATAACTGCATGCGTATTTGTTGCTGCTGGTCAGGCGGGAATATATCTATCAGACGGTCTATAGTCTGGGGGGCGTCTGTAGTATGCAGTGTGCCCACTACCAGATGGCCTGTTTCGGCTGCGCTTATAGCCGTAGAAATAGTCTCCAGGTCACGCATTTCACCCACCAGTATTACATCAGGGTCATGCCGCAAGGCGTGTTTCAGAGCAGTGGAAAAAGATTTGGTATCGTCACCCAAATCTCTCTGGGCAATGATACAGCGGTTATTGGTATATAGGTATTCAATGGGGTCTTCTATGGTAATGATATTACGTGCATCTGTGCGGTTCAGGTGATCTACCATAGCAGCCATGGTGGTGGATTTACCGCTGCCGGTAGGTCCGGTTATGAGAATAAGCCCGCGCGGCTTCAGAATAAGCTCTTTGCAGATTTGGGGTACGCCCAGTTCATCTATACTTCGTATCTGAAAGGGCACCTGGCGGAAAGCAATGCTTATTGAGCCGCGTTGTCTCATTACATTTACCCTGAAACGGGCTACTCCGGGTACGCTGTAGGCGAAATCCAATTCTTTTTCAGCATAAAATACTTCGCGCTGTTCAGGCGTGGTTATCTCTTCCAGTATCTGTTCAATGGCCTTGTTGTACATAACCGGCCAGTCAGTCTGAGGTTGAAGTGCGCCATCTATTCTGAGTACAGGAGGGTTCGGCACCCGAAGATGCAAGTCCGAGGCTTTTTTGTCTACCGCTATTTTTAGTAATTCGTCTGCGCGCATTTGTCTTCCTTTTGAAACAGGTATGATATCATAATCATAGTATAAGTTAGTTTTAGTAAGGTAAATCCCCCGAAAGTACTACTTTGGTTTATTATATTATAACTATATTACCACTGGAGTGGATATATTTGTTTGAAGACTAGTATTGTAAGTGATATAGTTATCTAAATTTTAGCTTGAAGACATACCTGTTTCAGGCTGTGGTCAAGGCAGGGCTGAGATGCAAAAAACACTGGAGGAAATAAACCAGAGAATCAAAGAAGGCAAGGCTGTTGTCCTTACGGCTGAAGAAATTGTGGGCTATGCCAAAGAAAAAGGACTGAAAACAGCTTTCAAAGAAGTGGACGTTGTCACCACCGGTACTTTCGGCCCTATGTGTTCCTCTGGCGCTTACTTTAATATAGGCCATACTACTCCCCGCATGAAACTGGGCGGCGGCAGAGCCTATCTGAATGATGTGCCTGCTTATGCTGCTTTTGCTGCTGCAGATTTATATATAGGTGCCAATGCCCTTCCGGATGATGATCCCCGTAACCGCATTCACCCCGGCGAATTTAACTATGGCGGAGGGCATGTTATAGAGGAATTGGTAGCCGGCAAAGATGTGCGTCTTGAAGCCAGTGCCTACGGGACTGATTGTTATCCCAGACGGCGGCTTTCCAGCTACATAAATATAAAAGACCTTAACGAGGCTGTACTGTTTAATATGCGTAATGCATATCAAAACTATAATGTAGCCATTAATCTTTCAGATAAAACCATATACACCTACATGGGTGTTCTGAAACCTAATATGGGCAATATAAACTACTGCACTGCCGGTATGCTGTCGCCGCTTCTCAATGACCCGTATTACCGTACTATAGGTATTGGCAGCCGCATATTTTTAGGCGGCGGTGTGGGATACGTGGCTTGGCAGGGTACTCAGCATAACCCCGGTGTTGCCAGAACAGATGGCGGCGTGCCCAAAGGCGGGTCAGGTACACTGGCAGTTATAGGTGATTTAAAGCAAATGGATGCCCGCTATCTGGTAGGAACCAGCATGCTGGGGTACGGCGTTACATTATCAGTAGGCATCGGTGTGCCCATCCCTATACTTTCTGAAGAAATACTCCAGTCTACTCTGGTTACGGATAATGATATTGTGGGTACGGTTATAGACTATTCATCTGCCTATCCCAATCTGCGCCCCGGTGCGGTGGCTGAAGTTACCTATGCGCAGCTACGCAGCGGCAAAGTACATATAAACGGCAAAGAAATCCCTACTGCTTCTCTGTGCAGTTACTCCCGTGCCCGGGAAATTGCCGGTAAACTGAAAAGCTGGATTGAAAAGGGTACATTTGAAATTACCAGCCCGGTTGCTCCGTTACCGGGAATAGATTCGGGGCTTTCAGTCCGTCCCTTTAATGAACGCCCCATTGGTGACAGTAATCAGCATCTCTTGTAGGTGATAATATGAAAACATCCAAAAGAATAGTTTTACGTTTTCCTCAAAGGCTGGTAGACCGCCCCATTGTTTACCACCTGATACGTGGCTATGATTTGGCTTTCAATATTCTAAAAGCTTCCATAACCCCTGACAAAGAGGGTCTGATGGTGCTGGAAATCACCGGTGAACGCGAGGCATACGATAAAGGCATTGCCTATCTGAATGAAGCCGGGGTTAAAATAGATGCTCTTAACCGCGAAGTAACCCGTAATGAACACCGCTGTACTCACTGCGGGGCATGCGTGACTATGTGTCCGGTATATGCTTTCAGCATAGATGAAGAAAGCCGGGAGATTAAGTTTGATGCCAAGAAATGTATTGTTTGCGGCATATGTATCCAGGGTTGCCCGCCGCGGGCCATGGAACTGCACTTTTAGCTGAATACTATGTATGAACCCCGTACTTACAGAAACTGGGAAAATGCAGGATGCTTGATTCCCTTTCAGGTGATGGAAGAGGAAACTGATCTATTTATACTGGCCTCAACCGAACTCAAAGAATTAGGTTATTATTTTGTTAAAAAATACCGTCAGGAAATTATTGACTATATAAAACGCCAGCCAGAATTTGCTTCCAGTCTCAAACCTGTCAAAATCCACCTTGATGCCAGTTCCATTATACGGGATATGGCCGAAGCCGCCGCTAAAGCAAGTGTAGGCCCTATGGCTGCCGTTGCCGGGGCTGTGGCCGAATATGTGGGCAAAGAGCTTCTGGCTTACAGTTCTGAAGTTCTGGTTGAAAATGGCGGAGATATATTTGTGCATACTCTATCCACCAGGCGTATTGGGATATTTGCCGGCAAGTCCACCCTAAGTGGCACACTGGCACTGGAAATAAGCCCTGACCAAAGCCCGCTTGGTATTTGCACTTCTTCAGGTACGGTGGGGCACAGCTTCAGTTTCGGGAAAGCCGATGCGGCCATAGTCATATCTAAATCTGCAATTTTGGCGGATGCTGCCGCTACGGCTGTAGCCAATCTGGTACAAACCAGCGATGATATTCCACTAGCACTGGAACATGGACAGAAAATAGAGGGCGTCAGCGGGTTGGTGGTTATTAAGGACGACAAGATAGGTATCTGGGGGAATGTAAAACTATGCCCTATATCTCCCCACGCTGACCTGAAAGTATCCGAATAATTAAAGATATGGTAAAGTATGTTCGGTGTACATACTCAGGGATGGTAGATTACGGTCGCTAATACCTTCCCCTGTTTTATAAAATGGTTACTGAGTAATAGTGCGGGATAAAGCAGCTGTTTTAAGAAAGCAAAATAGCTTCAACGGAGGGATGGGAATGGCACCACGTTTTCTAAAAGGCCAAAGAGTAAAAATATTATCAGTACGTTTAGCCAACATGACCTCCAAGTACCCTGAAATTGATAAATATGTTTCCGAAACCGGTGTAATTATAGAAGATTATTTTGTGCGCTACATGGACCCCAAAAACGAAAAGCCTCCCATTACAAGCTATATGTATTCTATAAAACTGGATACGACCCGCCGCTTGATAACCGTAGCCGAAGATGCCATGGAAATATATCTTGGTTGACTGCCTAATATAAGAAGGTTTTTGCCATGCCTACCTTGCAGGATGAATATTTAGCCGGGCGCACAGCCGAAAAACTGATAAAACAACATCATGCCAAACTGGTGCGGGGTGCCATAGTAAAAGCTTGCCTTTCCCCGCGGGTTATTTTGACATTCAGTCTTATCTTGATTATCAGTTTGGGCGGATTCTTTTTGTTCGGGAAATTACTGGGGTTATTTGAAAACTGAAAATAGCCTGCTAAGTATATAAATATAAAATATTGTCACATATATTTGATATTACTGATTACCGTCAAGAATATTTGAGTTGATTTGTGACCTGAAAAGGTACGTTCTGCTATTAGGCAATCTCGTATATGTACCATTCATTTTACAAAATGATACCTGACTGGATTTTCGTCTAAATTGATTTTAATATAATATTAAAAGGGTAGAATCAAAGATATGGGAATCATTTACCATAATAAACCTGAAATGAAATCACCCATCCTGCTGGCAGCCTGGCCGGGCATTGGCAACGTAGGTATTATTACCTTAGCCACTTTGCGGGACCAACTGGGGGCAGGTGTTTTGGCGGACATAGAGCCGGAAGAGTTTTTTTATCCTGCCGGGGTAAATATAAAAAACGGGGTTCAACAGGAATTGCGTTTCCCTTTGAGCCGTTTTTATTATCAGCAGTGGTGCGGTCAGGATATTGTAATATTTATGGGTGACGAACAGCCGGCTGATGGTCAGAACACCTATGCTCAGGGAAGCCGGGCATACAACATGGCAAACAGAGTACTGGATGTAGCCGAAGAGCTGGGCTGCCAACGCATTATTACGTTTGGTGCAGCAGTTACCATGACTCATCATAAAATAAAACCCAAGGTATGGGCAGTTGCCAACAACAAAAAATTTCTTAATACGATACAGGAACGCATGCCGGCGGAACTTAAAAGTAGTCTGGCAGGCAAAAACTTTGTGGCTAATATATCCGGTTTAAACGGATTATTACTTGGCGTAGCCAATAAAAGAAATATGTCCGCCGCCTGCCTTATGGGTGAAATACCTGATTATCTTTCTCATTTGCCGCTGGTATATCCTCATGCTTCGCGTTCCACACTTGAAGCTCTGAGATATGTGATACGTATCAGCGTAGATTTATTCCGTATGGATGAGTCGGTCAAAGAAGTAGATGAAATGATTGCAGATATGTACTCCCGTTTTCCAGAACTGGTAAGGCAAAAACTGGATAACCGCTTTCATACTAATGAGAACCGGGGTATTTCCGATGATGATGAAAAGTGGCTCAAAGAAAATATAAATGACTTTTTCAAGAAAGACCATAATCAGAATGAACATGGAAGTTAAAAAAATCCAGGCGAAGTGCCTGATTATATCTTGGCAGGGTGAATTCGGCTTGCTCGGTGAAAGAGTATTGGCTGAGATAGAGAAACAGGATACACCATCCATAGTATTTGAACTAGAGATAGAAAAATATTTTTCCCTTGGCGGAGTAGCTGTCAGAGAAGATTTGGCAAATTTCCCAGCCGGGGAACTTGAATATCTGCCCAAATGGCAGTTACTGGTATTTAAAGGCAGTATCCCCGAATTTAACCAATATGAATACCTTAAAAAGATAATTGATACGGCAATGGATTATCAGGCAAATGAAATTATTTGTCTGGGAAGTGTGGGCGCCATGATTTCCCATACTGCGCCTCACCGCCTTATGGCGGTAGTAAATTCTGATATCCATAAATACAGTCTGGAAAATACCGGGGTTGAGTGCAATATGGATTTTGATACTCCGCCTAACCAGAAAGTAGACATAAACTCTTTTGTAATCTGGCAGGCAGGGAAATACGGTTTGAATGCCATGAGCTTATGGCAGGTTCTGCCTTTTTACCTTCAGGCAAGCGGTGATGCCGCAGCTGAGCTAATCCTGCTTGAATTTCTGTGTGATAGGTTTGAACTGGAACTTAATCTGGATGAAATAGAACAAAGGGTGCAATACCAATCTGACCGGATACAAAACCTGAGGCAGGCAAATGCGCAGGTGGAAAACGGGTTGAGAATGCTGGAAGGCGGGCTTAGTCTGGATACCTCTGTCCGTAATCAGCTTGGTGACCAGATAAGCCGCCTTTTTGATAATCGCTAGTTTTTCAAGTGCCCGGGGTTATTTTATGTCGTCAGCCAGGGGTGTTTCTTCAGTGGTTTCGGTAAAACACGAACCAACATCGTCACCTTCCGAAGAAGACGGCATTTTATCACGTCGTTCTCTAAGCCAGCGGTGAATCTCGTCCAGTACCGGCGGGGCTACACTGAAGACCTCAATATCCGATGGGAACTGCATCAAGTTGCCTTCGCGGATAAACAATACACCGGCCTGATTTTCTTTTATCATTTCGCTTATTCGGCGGCGGATAAATTCATAACGGCTCTTTACCGCCTGAATAAATTTCTCTGAAACCAGTTTGGATACATTTTGGCTGGTAAATCCTATAAGCATAAAGCGTTCCCAGTCCAAACATTCCCGTACCAGTTCACTGTCTTCAGTAACCTCTACCAATGCGCCTTTTTCCACGAAACGAAGTGCCATTTCTTTGCTTATAGGGCTGAAATTGGTGAGTACTTCCAAACCTTCAACCCCGTTTTGATCTACGGATTCATGAAACACATAATCAACCGTACCAATGCGGCTTTCCAAGTGGGCCAGCTGTACGCCCACTTCTGTCCAGTAACGCCTTAACATGGCGTCGTATTCCGTTGGGGCATCCTTCCAGCCAAGTACCAGCGGCACTACGTAAAGTTTCTTTTTATCCGTATACTGATTGCTTTCTGGTTTTTGTATTTTAGCTATATCTTCAGACACTCTGACCTCCTGTTTGTAGGGTATATATGTATTCTAGCAGCCAAAATCCGGTCTATCAAACCTAATTTTCGGGGAAAAACAGATCATCATAAATCAACTCCAGCTTCAGTTTATGTTCCAGTTCCTCGGAAGCCAAGACCCGGCACATATTTTTGGTTTCCTGGTTAATAAAAGTAGACATCAGGTGGGAATAAAATTCCGAAGAAGATTGTTCTTCTTTGATGGCATAAAGAAGAATATTTTGCAGGTCTGCTCCTTCCAACTGGTTACCACCTGTTACATAAGTATCCAGTTTAAGAGACTGCAAGCGGGGTGTGACTGCTTTTGGTTTGAATTCACCTTTGACCAACAAATCTTTAAGCACTTTCAGATGGTTTTCTTCGCTCTGTATCAGCGAATTAAGAAGCTGCCTGACTGCGTCGTCATCCGTTTTTTGTATGGCGAACTGGTAAAGTGACTGGGAAGCAACTTCCTTGTATATAGCCGCTTCAATTAGTTCTTTTAATTCTTCACTCACTTGACGATGTCCTTTCTGGTATACAAAAAAATTTGCTTTCAGGTAATACCATAAAACGTTTCTGCATATAAGATCCGTTCTTTGAGCTTTATTATAACAGGCAGGTCGTTCTTGGGGTAATTCATTTACAAAACATATGTGATAAATATATGACAATAAATCACTGGCAAATATGCAACCTATTAGGGTAGAGGCTGTGAGGTTTGGGCTAAACGATATGGCGAAAGCGTTTTAATGTATTAAGTACATCAGCGTCATCAACCTGGGTAAAGTAGCAATAATACTGCCCCACAGATTCAAACTCCTCGGGACATTTTAAGCAGATAACTTCGTCCGCCAAATGCTCCAGCCGCTTCAGAGTACTCTCAGGCCCTACCGGCAGGGCGGCAATAAGATAGGCAGGGCATTCTTGACGGACTGAATTCAGAGCCGCTTCAAAAGTAGCTCCGGTAGCTATGCCGTCATCTGCTATGATAACCAGGCGGTTATTTAAGGGGATACGGGGAATAACTTCACGGTAGACACGGGCCCGTCTTTTAAGCTCATCAAACTGAAATTCAGACTCCTGTTGTATATAGTCAGAGGAAATGCCCAGTTGCTGAATAAGATGGCGGTTTAAGTATATCTGGCCATTTTCGGATATAGAGCCTATAGCCAGCTCAGGGCTGGATGGGGCACGAAGCTTTCGGGAGAGTATGATATCCAGTCTGGCATCACGCAGGCGTTCAGCTATTTGGGCGGCAATAACTACACCGCCGCGGGGTATACCCAGTACAACTGCCTGCTTGCCTTTCAACTGGCCAAATTCGATAGCCAGAAAAGCACCGGCTTCGTATCTGTCTGTAAAAGCCGAATGGTCTTGTGATACGATTTTGAGCATATCCCGCCACCCCGCCGTATTATTTCCCGGGTAGAATTAGTAATCTATAACGAATTTACCATTTTTATATAATAACTCACTGTCTACCCAGATTTCACCGCCATCCCGCAAGTCACATACCATATCCCAATGAACAGCAGATTTATTGATACTGCCAGTTTCCGGATAGCCCGCACCACAGGCTAGATGGAAACTGCCGCCGATTTTTTCATCAAAGAGTATTTGCTTGGTAAATTTCTGGATTCCTTCGCTGGTGCCAATGGCAAACTCACCCAGATAGCGGGCGCCGGGGTCGGTATCCAGTGTTTTAAGCAGAAAATCTTCATTGGTTTCGGCTGTAGCTTTTACTACCTTGCCCTTTTTAAACCAAAGGCGTATCCCGGTAACTTCACGTCCGCTTTCTATGGCCGGATACGAGAAATAGACATGCCCTTCCGCACTGTCTTCCACAGGACCTGTAAATACTTCGCCGTCAGGCATATTGAGTTTGCCGTCACAGCTTATAAATTTGCGTCCTTCAATACTCAGGCGGAGGTCAGTTTCCTTGGCCTTTATATGGACCTGTTTTTTACCTTTAAGCCAATTTACTACTTTTTGCTGACGGGCATTTAAGTTTTTCCAAAAAGCTACCGGGTCATTCATATCCGGCAGACAGGCACTATAAACAAAATCGGTATATTCTTCCAGACTCATACCCGCATCCTGGGCGTATCCGTTAGTGGGATAGATGGCTAAAACCCAGCGGAAATTTCCCTCAGCCGTACGGCGCATGCTTGTTTCCATAAGGTCTGTACGGGCTTTCTCAAAGGCCACCATTTTTTGAGGGTCAATGCTGGTCATAGATTTGGTGTTTTCTTCTGCCAGCAGGTGGATAGTGGCATCGTACTTTTCGGTAATATACCTCTGGGGGAAATGTACATAGCTTATCTGTTCGTCCGAACCGTACCTGAGCAGATACTCCAGAAATTCGTTTTTAGAAACCTGCATAAGCGGATGGCCGCCGGCGGCCAGTATTTTTTTGTATACCTCAACCGCCAGAGGCAATGCACCGCTGAAATAGTTTACAGCCACAGTATCACCGGGTTTTACCTCAATGGAGTAATTAACCAGTAAATCAGCCAGTTTTTCTACACGCGGGTCAATCATGGCAAGCCTCACACAAAACATATTACAGTTTATTATAGTACCGGGGGTGAACAAATCCAATCATCTATCCCCGAAAGGCTTTAGCAAATATTAAAACATAGCAGCTGATACAGAGTGATAAAAATATCCGGGTATAGCTGGTTCAGCAATTAGAAGCGGATTATAAGCTGGAATATCCGTATTACCATTCCCGAACGAAGCGGCTGACGGAAGATACGCGGCAACTGTAAAACTGCCTGAAGTATAGCCCTGAATTTCAGGGCAAATATATCCAGCCGGTAGGCTGATACAAATGCTTGGGGAATAGCACTGCCGGCAGGCTTTAGTTCTTTTATGCTGTTTATAAATAGTCCCACCACTAGAGTTCTGGCTATTACCGAGACTAAAAAGAGGCTTAGCATATGGTAGCCGTTAAGCTGCGGCAAAACACTGACAAGTAAGCCGCCAACCAATGAACCCAGTGCAATACCCAGACTGTTTCCTCCGGTATAAAGGGCAAAACCACGCATACGGTTACGGCGGCTGGAACTTTCAAAAATATAATTGGTACCGGATAACAGGAAACCAGCCCATATAATACCTGAAAGTGCCTGAACGCCTATCAAGTAATATGTATTGTGGCTGAATATCCATAGTAAAGGCACAATCGGCACAAAGACACTGCACAGCTTGAGTATCTTTACATTGCCGCAGATATCACAAATCCGCCCCCATACCTTCATGAAAACAAAGTTGGCTATTGAAGCTGAGGATATTACTATTATATAAGTCAGGTAGTCAAAGCCAAGCTCACGCAGCATATAAACCGCAAAGAACGGAGCGGCTATATAAGTACTGAAATTTATAAGTGCGGAGTAGGATATGAATTTGCCCATAGGGGTTTTATTCAAGTCCTTTACTAGAGCTTTCATGCTGACCCCGTCTTTAATCGGGGCTTTGGCCTGGGGGTCTTCCATTTTATTTAAAAAGAAACTTGAGATAAAACGAGCCAGACTGGCACCGAAAAATATGAGCCCGAAACCCAAAAACAGGGTGTCAGCGCTTATTTGGAGGAGTAAACCGCTGGCCAGTGAGAACGCCAAAGTCATAATCCCGGCTATCATGCCACGGTAACCGAAAAAACGTCCTCGGATAGAACCCGGCACCAAGTCTGCCATAAGGCTTGACCAGGCAGGATTGCCCAGTGAACCAAACATGGTTCCTAAGGTATACCAGAGTATCAGCCACCAAACTCCGAAATCACGAAAAAGCAAAGGCAGCACAAATGCCGGCAAAAAACACACCGCCTGAAGTAATACTGCTTTAAATACGAAACTCTTGCGGCTTTTGGCCTTTTCGGAAAGGAATGGGGCAAATAGTTGTGAAAGCGCAACAGATAGATTCGGCAAAGCCGAAAGTATACCTATCTGAGGTACAGATGCCTTAAGGGCCAAGGCAAAAGGCGTTATATAATCCTGGGTCAAACCTAGCATAGCTGAATATGCAGCCCCGTCCTTAATACTGTTATCTAAACTCTTGCGAGTGATTGTCTTCATTTTAACTACTCAATTTCCCTAACTGAAATATGGCCAATGTTGATACCAGAAGAACCAGAGGGGTGATTGTAAGCCCCAGTTTTGTAAATTCCATGGGCTTTATTGCCAGCCCCCGTTTGCGCAGAAGTATCAACCAGAGCATGGTAGACAAAGAGCCCATTATAAGCAGATTAGGGCCCAAGTCTGCTCCCAAAATAGCTTGATAAATCAAACCTGAATTGGCCCCGCCAATGTCACTGACAGCCGACAGGCTGGATACCGAGACCATCATCATCGGCCAATTATTTATAAGGTTAGATCCGATAGCTGTACCGAAAGAAGTAATCAAACCAGCTTCCAGCTGGCCTCCATCAGCTAGAGTATTTGAAAGAAAGTTACCCAATGTTGCAGTAAGCCCTGTATTTTCGAGTCCGTTTACCATAAATGCCAAACCAAGTACAAATGGCAGTATTGACCAAGCAACCGAATGCTTCAAGTGGTTAAAATCCAATTTTTTATAAAATGAAGTTATGCCCAGCAGTATAAAAGCAGTAAGCACCAGAGGTATTGCCAGTGGCCACCCCATAAACGAAGTCAAAAGACAAGCTGCTGCCAGAAAAATTAGTACCAGCCTGACAGAGTGTGAAAACTTGTCTGAGGCAACAGCTTTAGTCTCCACAAGCGAAAACCCTGTTCTAAGATCATGTCTGAAGACAACATAAAATATGGCTATAGTAATCGTGATAGCCAGTATGCTGGGTATTAACATGTAAGTAGTGTATTCCCCAAGGTTCAGATTAAACTTGTCTACCGCCAGCAGATTGACTGGATTGGAAAATGGGAAAATAAATGATGCCGTATTTGCTACAAAGGCACAGGCAAATATATACGGCAAAGGTTTCAAGCCATAGCGGCTAACAAGCATAAAAACTACAGGAGTCAGGAGCAGGGCAGTAGCGTCATTTGACATAAACATGGTAATAACTATGCCAAGAGCAAAAACCAAACCCAGCAAACGCCACGAACTGCCACCAGACAGTTTTAGAGCCAGATTGACAGCCGAATTGAAAAAGCCGGATAACTCTGCGAAATAACTTACTAGCATAAGCCCAAGGAAAAATAGCAGGATATTCAGATTAGCAGAAAAAATCTGGCTGATATTTGAAAGGGGAACAAGCCCCAGAATAAACATAAGAATGGCGCCTAAACAAATAGCCCCGGCTTCATTAAAGGGCCGAGGTTTAAAAATCACCAATAAAATGGTGGCTATAAATATTGATAAGGCTAACCAGAGCATATCCAAATATAATGCAGGAGAATCACCTTGATGCTAGGGAGATTCTCCTGCCCTTTACCATCAGTGAATTACCAGTTACTTTTTAACGGGCTTGGCAGCGGGAGCGCCGGGTTTGGAAGCAGGAGCCATGGGTTTTTTATCAACCATTTTAGTCACCCCCTTTCGTGCACTTTAATGTACCCGATGTGGCAACACCTACGTTGTCAATTTTAGATATTGCATGCACAAACAAAATAGTTTACAATCAAGATGTTCTGTTATTCATGCTTATTTAGTTATGATATCTAAAACATGAATAATTTATCACTAATCAAAGACCTTGTCAAATGGTAGAATTGGGCATAAATTAAAGGGGAGATATGAATGGCGAGCTGGACTTTTCTCACAAACCACGCACTGGTGCTAAGCTTTTTAGCCCGACATTCACGTATTACAGCACGCGAAATCGCTGAAAATATACATATTACCGAACGGGCTGTAAGAAAAATTATTGCTGACCTTGAAACCGAAGGTTATATTGCCAAGAAAAAAGAGGGCAGGGGAATAAAATACCGCATCAATCCGGATTTATCTCTCAGACATGAATCATATCAGGAAATAATTATCGGTGACTTCCTGGAGGGTCTGGGCTGGAAACGGCGCAAACGAAAATCAGCCAGCGATATCAAGGTTATTCCGACGGAAGTAACAGCAAAGTAGCGGATATTTTGCGGCGTAATAACAAATATTTCAAATATAACTGCAAAATGGCTGATTAAAGTTTGTCAAAACCTACCCAACGATGCTAAAATAACGTCTGTTTGTGGGCCGTTAGCTCAGCTGGTAGAGCATCTGACTTTTAATCAGAGGGTCGTGGGTTCGAACCCCGCACGGCTCACCACTTACTCCTTCGTGTTTTGCATATCAAATCATTCTTCAATATTTGCAGGATTAGTTTTGTACGCCTTGTTCCGTTTTATAACCTCGCAAATAGCTAAACTTGTTGTTTATTTAATCAACGCAGTATTTGTTTGATTAAGTATCCGTCATAGACATTATTCTTTATTGTTATCTGTTTTAATATGTCAATCGTAAACCAATTTGTGACGAAACAACAATACAGGAAGATACTCCAGCAAGATATGATAACCCAAGTATATGAATAGTTGCTAAAATATCTGTTGTTAATTACATATTTTAGGCGCATAATGTCTATATAATTACCATGATGAGTATAGGCGAAAAGATACGAGAGTTTCGGAAAGCCAGAGGCTGGACGCCTGAATATCTGGGCACTCGTTCAGGGCTTTCCGGGCAATATATAAGAAAACTGGAAAAAGGTGAACGTCAGAGTATTACTCTGGCAACAGCTAATAAGCTTTCCAATGCTTTTGGAATTGAACCAGCCAAACTTATTTCTGAAAACGATAATTCCTCCCCTAGGCAAATTGAAGATATACTGGCCGAAGTCCGGTCTATTTTTAAAAGACTTGAGACGGTGGAGGTTTGTGTACACGGGTGCATGCCTGAACGAAAAACTTATAATGAATTGGCGTATAAGAGTTTTCTTATTCCCCGCAGCATAGTTGAAAATTTAAAAAACATTTATGCTCTTCAGGTAGAAGACAATCATCTTGAACATTTTGGCATTTACCCGGGTGAAATGGTGGTTATTCAGGCTGAACATACCATTGAAGATGGTAACTTATATGCCTGCCAGATTGACCAAGGTGTTTACGGATATAACCTTTATTCCACTGAAAACGGCTTCCGGATTTCCAATGGAAACGGCACAAGCCATGATTTGCCTTTATCTGAGATAAAGGTTCTGGGCAGGATACTTTTAAGTTACAAGTGCAAAGTTTTTTAAATGGCAATCAGCGTTTAACCTTCGCTATTCACATTTTCCGCTACTCTATTTTTTCAGATTATGAAATGGCCACCAGTTCCAACGGCCAACTATGGTTGCCAGTGATGGCACTAAAATTCCTCTTACAATAACAGTATCCATTATTATGCCAATAGCTACTGCAGCCCCTAGCTGATACATGGTTAGTATGGGTGACGTTAGCATAGCCGCAAATGTACCTCCCAAGATAAGGCCGCAAGCCACAATAACTCCGCCGGTTGAGGAGATGGCATTTTTTACAGCCTCTTTAATGGGTTTAGTCTCGGATTCTTCGCGGATGCGGGATACCAGAAAAATATTGTAATCTGAACCCAACGCCACAATGAGGGTAAATAATATAATCGGCAGCATAAAGCTTATGCCGGAATGTCCCAGTACGTCTTGAAAGAGCCAAGTGATAATACCCATGGTTGCTCCGTAACTTAGCATGACTGTAAGCAGCAGGTAGATAGGGGCGACTATGCTTCGCAAAAGCACCAGCAAAACTAAAAACACCCCGGCAATTATTATCAGCTGGATATGGGTAAAATCCTGCTCCATTATATCTCTGACGTCTTGCATGTCTGCACTGGTACCCTGAATACCGCAGTCTAAACCGGAAATATGACTGCCCAATGTGTCTGTCTGTAACAGTGCTTTTACTTCAGAAATGGTATCCATAGACTCGTTGCTATAAGGGGAGTCAGAGAGTATCAGAAATAAACGGGTACCGGATTGGTCTTCTGAATAAAACATATTGACCAGACTATCAAGTTCAAGTGAGGTTTGCATCAGGGTTTGAGATATAAAATATGGATTGCCGTTAGCGGTGAAGGTATTACTCAAAGAGCGCATATTCTGGCTGAATAGCCGGGTTTCACCAAGCAGTATTTCAACTGGATTGGCAGGTGAGTTGTCTGCCGGGAGTGATTGCGGAAACAGATAAAATACCCCCTGGCTGCCAATTACAAATGCCAGATGTTCGGTGGAATATGCCAGACTATCCAGTTCGGAAGCAATGCTTCCATCAGCATTTGCCTGAGCAATCAACGTAGCCAGCTTGTCAACTTTCAGCATAGCTTGCTGGTAGTCATACAAGTCAGCAATAAAGCTATAGGTTTGGGCACTTTCTAACATATAGGCCTTTACAAGGAAGGCTATTTCAGCTTGGGCAGGGTAGCCAAGGCGTAAGGCATCTGCAGTTTGGCGAAGCTGGCCAGTTAAGGTATTTAACTGGGTATCTATCTGGGCGGCATACCTGATATCCTGCAGTGTATCTATTATATTGTCCAGAGAGGATATGGAATCCCGGTAAGATGTTTCTTCTGTCAGCCAGGGGAAACTCTGCCCAAGTTCCTGCAGGTAGGTCCTGATAAACTCAAAACCTGCCAAAGTTTGGTCTGAAACCAGATTTACCGGGTTGGTATTTCCCGAAGATTCTACCGGTATCAAACCCAGTACCTGGTTTGCCGCCCGGAGTGCCGCACCTGACGCAGCTGTACCGTCCGGCTGAAGCACAGACTGAACTGCATCTACTCCTTTCAGACTTTCCAGACTGGCGGTTAAATCTGCCAGTTCTGCAAGAATTGCAATATTACTCAGGTTCCCACCGTTTTCATCTGCCAGTACCAGTGTGGCAGGCATCATCTCACCTATATTGAAATGTTCCGTCAGTTTGTTAAACCCTATGACGGATTCGGCATCCTGAGGGAGTTCACTTATGGTATCAAATGAAAGCCGCTGATGGGATAGCTGGGTATAGGGTATGAGGAGCAACCCGATGATAACCAGGGCTATCGGCAGGGGGTGCTTGGTAGTAATAGTACCCACCCAATTCCAGAAGCGGAACTTATCTTTGGAAGGTGAGACCGCAAGTTTTTCCGGCCGGGTTGCATTAGTTTTGCTTGGCCAGAATATTTTACCGTCGAATATAGATGCCAGTGCAGGCGTGATGGTAATGGCACTCAGCAGGGTGATAGCAATTGAGACACTTAATGAAGGCCCCATGGTTTGAATCATTTGGTAACGGGCTATAGACATGCCCATAAGGCCTACAATAAGGGCTATGGCACTGGCAGACACAACCGCACTGATACGCCCCAGAGCGGTTTTCAGTGCTTCCCAACGGGTTTGGTTTTTATGCAGTTCTTCCCGGAAACGTGACATAATGAACAGACAATAATCCGTACCTACCCCAAATATCAGCACCACTATAAATACATCCAGCTGTGACCAGATATTTACCCCGGCTTCAGCCATGTATCCAAGTACTCCCCGGCTTACCAGATAGGCAATACCGATAGTTACCAAAGGTACCAGAGAAGCTACCGGTGAACGATAGATGATAAGCAGCAAGACCGAAACCAGGATAATGGTAACTATGGTAGTCAGGTCTATGCTCTCTGCCAGTGCCGCATACAGGTCCTTCATCATGCCGGCTTCACCTGAGACAAATACCTCAAGTCCGTCAGGCATGTTTGTAATCTGAGCGTGGATGCTGGTTATAATATTTTCTGACTGCTGGTCTTGGGCCGATTGAAGCAAGCCGACATCTATTAGCATGGTAGTGTTATCCGGACTGATAAGGCGGCTGGAAAGCTGGGGGTGACTGAAGACCGAATTTATCTCCCCAATACCGGCAGGCGCACTTTCCGAAGACAGCCATAGGCTAAGAGAATGCGCATAATCCATATCATTCTGGTTTAGGGTGGAATGATTGTAGATAATGAGATACAGGCTTGAAACAGAGGCGCTTTCATTCGGGAAATATTGTTTTAAAAGCGCACTTGCTTTAGCAGAATCTGAATCTGCAGGCATGAAGCCGGACTGATCCAGTTTGCTTACTTCCTGCAGGGAAGGGGCGGTAAATGCCATTAAAGCGGCCAGTATCACCCAGAAACTGACCACCAAATATTTAAATTTGATAACCCAGCCGGCAATAGCTTTGAACATGTGCTTATATCCTATCAGTATTTTCAATAGCCGCTGATTTATTTGCAGCGGACTTTTCAAGTATGCAGAAACCGTTTCGTATTACCGATAAATCTTCATTATCTACACCGTCCAGCAATTCGGCTACCTTGCCGGTAGTAAATTGCCACAGGCTTTCATAATGGGCGTTCCCCTTTTCGGTCAGATGACAGATAACAACGCGGCGGTTGTCCGGTGGGGTTTCACGTTCTACAAAGCCTTGTTTGACCAGACGGTCTACAATACCGGTAAGAGTAGCCAGCCCGATGCAAAGTTTTTTGGATATAATCCCCATAGAAAGCGGCCCGTTGAGGTGCAAGAGCAAGAGCACTCGTAGTTGAGGCATGGTAATTTCTGTTTCCAGCAAGCCTTGCGGTATTACCAGTGCTTCAGTATAAAGCTTCTGGATAAGTACCAGAATATCTTTAACCAAGATTGATTTTGCATTTTCAGGGCTATTTTCTGGTGTCATTTATATCCTCTTTATCTATTATGTTTATAGATAATATTACTATCACACATATATTTTATATTACACTAATTATAGTTTTGCCCAAAAGCAGTGTCAATATATATTGGAAGTTAATTTGACTTGTTATACGTATATACATTATTATTTTCGGATTGAACCGCTTAGTATTTTCCGTTACGAAAGGCCAGTATGAATATAGAGGAAATCAGCAAGAATAAAAAAATCATGTTGGATGATATACCATACAACGTGGATGATGTGGATTTTATGAAACCGGGCAAGGGAAGTGCCGTATACCGGATAAAATTCCGCAACCTGATGGATGGCGGCATTCTGGAGCGCACTTTTCATTCCGGTGACAAACTGAAAGAAGCTGATGTATCTACCTATGATATGCAGTATCTTTACCATGAAAATGGCAATTATATATTTATGAATACCGATACTTTTGAACAGCACTTTATGGCCGAAGACCGTATGGGTTCAAGAGGCGTTTTTCTAAAAGACGGCATGGTTGTCCCGGTGCAACTTCTGGGGGATAATCCCATTGAAATTACTTTGCCCAATTTTATTGAGCTGGAAGTAATGGAAACCTCTATGAGTACCGGCAAAGAAACCGTAACCGCCCAGAATAAACCTGCTAAACTTTCAAATGGTATGGAAATAGGTGTGCCCACCTTTATGAAAGCAGGGGACGTAATAAGGGTGGATACCCGCACCGGTGCCTACGTTGAAAGAGTGGGCAATAAGAAGTAACTATAATGTATTCTGATGAGAGGCAACGGCTGGGAAGACTGGAAGACAACTTAAAAAGCCGTATGCAAATCTTGGGGTTAATACGCAGTTTTTTTAATGAACAGGGGTTTCTGGAAGTGGAGACCCCTGTTTTTGTTCCCTCAGTTGTCCCGGAACGCTATATAAAACCGGTAGAGTGTCAAAACGGTTATCTGTCTACCTCGCCCGAACTGTATATGAAACGCATGCTGGCATCCGGCTATACCAATATCTACCAGATAAGCCGCTGCTTTCGGGATGGCGAAAAAGGCCGTCACCATAATCCTGAATTTAGTATGCTGGAGTGGTACAGGGTCGGGGCAGATTATCTCCAGATGATAAATGATACCGAAAATCTGTTCTACCATATTTCAATGAAGCTGTTTGGCAAGATCCAAATCCGTTATTTGGGACAGGATATTGACCTGACACCCCCCTGGGAACGCCTAACCGTGCGTGATGCTTTTCTGAATACAGTAGGCTGGGATCCGGTGAATACCGATGATGAGAAGCGTTTTGATGAAGATCTGGTGCTGAAGGTTATACCATCTTTTCAGTCCCATCGTCCTACTGTGCTACTGGATTATCCTGCTAAAATGGCGTCTTTGGCCAGACTCAAGAAAACCAATCCTGAAGTTGCTGAACGGGCAGAGTTTTTCATATCGGGTTTGGAAATGGCAAATGCATATTCCGAGCTGACTAATCCGCTTGAACAATCAGCCCGTTTTGCCGAAGAAAAAAAGCTGATAGAGGCTGAGCAAAACAGGCGGGTGGTTACGCCTGAAATATTTTTGGAGGCAGTGAAATATCTGCCGGTTTGCACTGGAAATGCGCTTGGGATAGACCGTTTGGTGATGTTTTTCTGCAATACAGACCAGATACAGGACGTAATGCCCTTTACGGCAGATACTGCCTGACATATTTACATAATATTATATTTTTACTAATAAATATACCCCGGCCAAGACCGGGGCTTTTCTTTAGGCTTAAAATTATACTTAGTAGCGGTAGTGGTGTACTTCGGTTATCTGGCTGGCATGTGCACCCTGTGGGGCAGCATAAAGAGGGTGCTGGATAATAGCATGCTGAAGGCAGGTTTCGGTGCAAGTGCCGCAGTAGATGCACTTAAGCGGGTCATATTCTATCTGGTGTTTTTCCGAATCAACAGTGATGGCACGGGCAGGGCAAACTCTGGCACAATCACTGCACATATCACAGCGTTTAGCATCCCAAACAATACTTCCGCGTGAACCTTCAAAAGACTCCCGTTTTTCATAAGGATAACGGCGGGTGGCGGGAGCTGAAAACAAATTTTTTAATACTGTTCCGATCATCCAAGGCATGGCCTTCTCCTAACGCTCCGTACAGGATATACAAGGATCTATAGATAAGGTAATAACAGGCACGTCTGCCAGTTCGCACCCCGGCAGCATAACCAGCAGGGTGGGTATATTGGCAAAAGTGGGGGTGCGTATTTTGCACCTGTCCAGATGGTTTGTGCCATTGGCCTTGATATAATAAGTAAGCTCACCGCGCGGCTGTTCCACCCGGGTAAATATTTCTCCCTCGGGATAGGCATCTGCCTTAACCATTATTTCGCCGGCAGGCATCTGGTGGAGTGCTGCCAGAGTAAGGTCTATGGACTGGTATAGTTCGCGGGTGCGCACCAGAGTACGGGCATAACTGTCACCGGCTGTTTCCACTACCGGCTCAAAACCAAGCTCTTTAAAGGCGGCATAACCGGTGGAACGGACGTCAGAAGGAACACCGCTGCCACGCATGGTAGGACCGCAAGCTCCCAGTGTAACAGCCTGGTCATAAGACAAAATACCCTTGCCGACCGTTCTTTTCTTCAAGGTGGGGTCATTTAGCAGTGTGGGCAGAATGGTCTTATCCATCATCTTTCTGAAATCACCCAGCATAGCTTCTGTCTTTTTGAGCATTTCGGCATCTATGTCACGGCGTACCCCGCCAACCACACAGGCAGAGGTGATAACCCGGTGTCCGGCGGTTATTTCCAGTATATCCAGAATAATCTCACGGGCACGCCAAATTTGCATAAACAGGCTTTCAAAACCAAGTGCATCTGCCAGCAGACCAAGCCAGAGGCTATGGCTGTGCAGGCGGGAAAGCTCTGCCCAGGCAGTACGCAGATACTGCGCCCGCTGGGGAATTTCAATATTTGCCAGTTCTTCTATACCCTGACAGTAACAAAGTGCGTGCTGTATGGAACAGATACCGCAAATACGTTCTACCAGAAATATATTCTGCCTAAGAGTATTTAGCTCACAGGCTTTTTCTACCCCGCGGTGTACATAACCAATAACTGGTGTGACCCCGACTACGGTTTCATCTTCGCATTCAAGTTTAAGTTGTACCGGTTCAGGAAATACCGGATGCTGTGGCCCGAAGGGTATTACTGTTCGTGCCATTTATTCCTCCAAATCACAGCGCCAACAGCGTTTGCCTTCAGTGGAGGCAACTTCACGGTTATAGCCGGCGGTTTCTTCGTTTCGCTCTTTGGCTTGCTTAATATCGTATTTAACACTTAAAGGTTTGCTCTTGGGCAAAATACGTTCAAGGAAAGTATCACGTGATACAGGTTCGTGGGCAACAATATTTTCAAACACCCATTTGCCGTCACTGCCCAGATACTTGTCTATGCTTGCAGCCGCTTTTTTGCCTGAAGCTACGGCGTGAATTACAGATGTAGGCCCATTTACGGCATCTCCGCAGGCAAAGACACCCTGCTGAGAAGTGGTCAAAGTATCATCATCAATTTTCAGCACATTATTGCCGTTTATGTTCTCAACCGCCAGACCGAATCTTTTGAATACGTCTGTACCGCCGCTGAAGGCGGCAATGATATTGGATCGGCGTACGCCCTGATTGGCACCCAGTGCCAACAGTGTGGCATCAAATCCCATTTCTTTCAGGCTGCCAAGTGAATTTACAGTTGTACCCAGCTTGAATTCAACTCCAAGTTTGGAGACATTTTCAATCTCGGCATCAAGTATTTGGCGGGGAAGTGTATACTCAGGTATGCCTACCCGCATATATCCGCCAGCCTTCGGCAAAGCTTCAAATACGGTTACCTTATGCCCTTTTTTAGCCAGAAAATAGGCAGTAGCCAGACCTGACGGGCCGGAACCCACAATGGCTACTTTTTTGCCGGTGGGTTTGGCGGTGATACTATCCGTATAATGGCCGTATTCGTAGGCGGCGCGTTTAAGCTGTTTGATACTTATAGATTCTCCGCACTTGCCCTGACGGCAGGCAGATTCGCAGGGAGCCAGACAAACCCGCCCCAGTATTCCGGGGAAAGGCATGGCTTGCTTGATAACAGCCAAAGCCGCGTCATAGTTACCCTCACCACACAGGCGGACATAACGGGATACATCTATGCCTGCCGGACAGGTTTTCTGGCAGGGGGCAGTCAGGCGTTCTACCGGAATCAGTTTGTAATCAGGGGCTTTTATCATATAGCTCGTGGGGGTTTCTTTGGTGACCAGAAAACCGCCGCTGAAATCTATGGCAATTTTACTGAGTTTTAGCTGGTAAAGCTCCTGCATTTCATTTTCAATAAGTGAAGCACACAAGTAGATGTTTGAAATACTGGGAACAGTTTCATTTTTGTCTATCTTGAGCCTGAGGTGTTTCATCCGCAGACCCTTTTCCAGATTATAGTGGTAAATAACCTCAAATTCATTCCCCAGATCTACGCAGGAGGCAGTGCAAAATATTGCCCCTTCGTCATAGAGTTTCTGGGTATGGTCTAGCAGTTCTCCTGCCTTTATATATTCCGCATTTTCTAACATAACTATTCCTTAGTTTCGAAAGTGAGAGCTTTTGCCATTTCAAAATTAGCCCTGATAAAGTTGGTGGGACAAATATCAAAACATTGCTGGCACTTTTCACATTCCCGGTTGGCTGTTTCAGGTACAAAGGTCACTTCACGTTGAGTACCCCGGCTGATAAAGCACAGGGCGTTGGCTTTTTTAACCTCGGCACAGTATCGGACGCACAAGCCGCAAAGTATACAGAACGAAGCATCATGGCTGAAACGGGCAGTATCCGCCCCATATTCTTCAGCCAAGTCCCGTATGGGTTTTGAAGCAGGGGCTTTAGTAAGCAAAAGCTCTATAAGCACCTTGCGGATATGGCGGATTTTATCGGTACTAGTATTTACTACCAAACCATTTGCCACCGGATAAACGCAGGAAGCCACCACCTTTGAACGTGACCCGGCTACGACTTCCACACTGCATATACGGCATCCGCCGTAAGGCTCCAGTTGCTCATGAAAACAGAGCGAAGGTATATGGATACCGGCTGCGGTGGCCGCCTGAAAAACAGTCTGTCCGCTCTTGGCAATAACTTCCCTGCCATCTATAGTCAGCTTAATTTCTTCCATTATTCTGCCTTCCGGTTTAAAGGAATAGGTTCAGCCGGTACATTTTTTGGAATAGGTTTGCCGGATATTTTAATAACGGCATCAAATTTGGCAGGGCAGGTATCTACACAAGCACCGCATTTGATGCATTTTCCCTGCTCAATCGTATGAATAAGCCCCTTGCCGCCCTTGATGGCGTCAGTGGGGCAGTTTCTGGCACAAATCATACAGGCTTTGCATTTGTCAGGGTCAATATAAAAAGTAAGCAAGGCTTTACAAACACCGGCTTCGCAATGCTTATTTTTAATATGGTCAATATATTCGTGGCGGAAATATTTAAGAGTAGTGAGCAAGGGGTTGGGGGCTTGTTGTCCCAGGGCACACAAACAGGCTTCACTCATTACGCCGCTCAGGTCTTCCAGTGTATCCATGTCAACCATAGTGCCTTTGCCTTCGGTAATACGGGTAAGTATATCTACCAGCTGGCGCAGACCCTCACGGCAGGGTAAGCACTTGCCGCAAGATTCGTCTGATAAAAAGTTTATAAAATAACGGGCGATGTCTACCATGCAGGTTTCTTCGTCCATTATTATCAGCCCGCCTGAGCCTACCATAGAACCCAGCTTGCTTAGTGCATCATAATCAACAGGCGAATCCAGCAGATTTTCCGGTATACATCCGCCTGAAGGCCCGCCTGTCTGGACAGCTTTTATTTTTTTACCGTCACGCAAACCGCCGCCTATTTTAAATATAATGTCCCGAAGAGTAGTCCCCATAGGCACTTCCACCAGTCCGGTATTATTGACCTTGCCAACCAGTGCGAATATCTTGGTGCCTTTGCTGCCCTCTGTGCCGATAGACCTGAACCAGTCTGCCCCTTTATTTATTATGTGGGGTACGTTAGCCCAAGTTTCCACGTTATTCAGGTTTGAAGGTTTATCCCAGAGGCCTTTGATAGCGGTGCGGATATATTTGGGGCGAGGTTCACCAACCCGGCCTTCGATAGCAGTCATTAAAGCGGATGATTCACCGGATACAAAAGCACCGGCGCCCTCATGGACTTTGACTACAAAATCAAAACCTGAGCCGAGTATGTTTTTGCCCAGCAAGCCATATTCTTCAGCCTGCCTTAAAGCAGCATACAGATTTTCTACCGCCAAAGGGTATTCAGCCCTAACATATATATAACCTTCTTTAGCACCAATGGCAAAAGCCCCGATAGCCAGACCTTCCAGTACACAATGAGGATTGCCCTCCATTATGGAACGGTCCATGAAAGCACCCGGATCACCTTCGTCACAGTTAACCAGTACATACTTGACCGGGTCTGCGGCATCACGGGTAGTGCGCCATTTTTTACCGGCCGGGAAACCTCCGCCGCCGCGTCCCCGCAAATTGGCTTTGTCTACCTCTTCCAGCACAGATTCAGGAGTCATATGGAAAAGGGTTTTAACCAGAGCGGAATAACCACCACGCTGGATATAATCCTCTATATTTTGGGGGTTTATATGTTCGTTATCACCCAGTACAATACGCTTCTGATATTTATAAAAGGGGATGTCATGGTGGTAGACCAGTTTCTCTCCGGTGGCAGGATCTGCATACAGTAAGCGTTCCACTAATTCACCGGTTTTAATAGTTTTTTCGATAACGTCAGCTGCATCTTCAGGTTTGACATGGAAATAGCAGATATTTTGGGGATATATAACGACTACCGAACCTTTTTCGCAAAAACCGTGACAGCCGGTTTCTTTGATATCAACCTGATTCTCCAGCCCTTGTTTGGCAAGTTCACTTCGGAAGGCATCTACCAGTTTAACTGAACCCAAAGCCCGGCAACCCGTACCGCAACATACCGTTATGCAGGGACGGCTGGCAGACTGTTTTTTTGCCAGTTTTTCACGCAGTATTTCCAGCTCAGCCGGAGTATTTAGCCTTGGCATTATATGCTCCTAATTAATCGTAGTCTGCCAGTATTTTTTCGGCATCGGCGGTAGGTAGTTTGCCGTGGTAATGACCATCAACCACCACCACCGGTCCCAAAGCACAACAACCCAGACAGTTTACTGTTTCAAGGGAAAATTTCAGGTCAGAAGTAGTTTCACCGGCTTTTATACCCAGTGATTTCTCCAAACGATCCAGTATCTTGGGCGCACCAAACACGTGACAGGCAGTACCCACGCAAACACTTACGTTATGTTTGCCTTTGGGTATTACGCTAAAAAGTTTATAGAAGGTAGCTACATGGTAAACTCTGTTTACGGGCACATTCAGGGTTTGGCTTACTTTATACAAGGCTTCTTTGGGAAGCCAGTTATACTCTTTTTGAATTTTGAGGAGCACCTGAATAAGCATATCGGCTTTATCACGGTAACCATCCAGAATATTATCCAGTTTTGACAGGTCTATAACCTCAGGGGATTTGGATTCACAATTACACATTCTGTTCCTCGCGTTTGGTTTGAGCTTTAGCCTTAGCTTTTTTATCAGCCAGTTTGCCAAGCCCCATAACCACGCCGTCTATAATGGCCTCAGGTCTGGCGGCACAGCCGGGAACATAAACATCCACCGGTATTACTTTATCCACTCCGCCCAGTATATTGGGGCAGTTATGAAAAACGCCGCCGCTGCAACCGCAGGTACCTATAACTATGACTACCTTTGGTTCAGGCATTTGTTCGTACAGATTTCGTAAAACCCGGTAATTACGTTTATTGGCAGGACCAGTTACCAGAAGGACATCCGAATGCTTGGGGTTACCCATGTTTACAATGCCGAAACGTTCAACATCATAAAGAGGTGTAAGACAGGCCAGTATTTCAATATCACACCCGTTGCAACTGCCGCAATCAAAATGGAGCAGCCAGGGTGATTTTATCTGGGACTTCGTAACAAAATCCACTTAGACCCCTCCCAGCACTGAAAGTCCGATAAGGTTAACCAGTGCCAGACCCAGCCCGAACATCCATAATATTTTCAGCATGGAAGACCAGGTAAGGCGGGCAGTTATATTATCAATCACCAGTACTAAAAACCAGCAGGCAAGTGCCAGTGCAATACCGGGCACAACACCCGGAAGCCACATGAGAGAAATAACACCCAGTACCAGTATAAGTTCGTACATATGGGCAATCTCTATAAGCCCCAAGTGAATACCCGAATATTCGGTGAATACACCCCTGACCAGTTCCTGATGAGCATGCTCCGAAGATGAAATATCAAAAGGAGATTTTCGCATAAGTATAATCAGCACCAAAACAAGGGCGATAAATATTGGCCATAAAGAAGGCAATAAAGGCTGGCTGATTTCAGAAATCATAAAACTACCGTTAGCTATATACAGCCCGATAGCCGTTATAATCAGGATAGGCTCATAAGAAAGTATCTGCAGAAGCTCGCGGTTGGCACCAATCTGGCTATACGGGGAGCGGGTGGCAAAGGCACCCACAACCAGAAACATATCTGCCACGCCCAGTACCAGTACAATAAGTAGAAGATCCTGACCGAGGAAAAACATAACTGTAGCCGCCATGATAAAAAGCAGGTAACCTATAGAACTTACGGCCTGCATACGACCGGTAATCATGCGGCGTTTGGCCAAAAGTTTGATAGTATCGTAAACAGGCTGGAGGAGGGGCGGCCCGAACCTTCCCTGCATTCGGGCAGTCAGTATACGGTCAAAACCGCGAAGCAAACTCCCCAGTACAGGCGGCAAAACCAGAGCTAAAGCAACCAGCAACCATTCGTTCATATCAGCACCACTACCAGCATACTAACAAGTATCAAAAGCCCAACTATCTTAAGCCCGGTATCCAGATTAGGGTTAGCAAACTGGGTATCCAGATACATTGAGCCCAGTTTGATTTTAGTCTCACCATCAGCTACCGAATAAAAACTGTCAGCCGAGGTGCTTACATTTTCACCGCACATATAGGCAGTGCTAAGGTTTTTGGCTTTGGGTTTGAATAAAACAGGTACCAGTATGAGGGCGACTGCCAGCAGGATAAATAACGGCCAAGCGGTAAATAAACCTACAGCACTTCCGAAGAAACCGGTTGAGGTATCTACAACATTCGGATAGAAAGCAGTTACAGCCGGCAAGATGAAATTTTCGTAAAATGGGATAACCGCTAAACTGAATATTCCGGCCAAGGCCAGCAGTACAATCAAAGGGCTGTGATACAAAAATGAAAAACGTTCAAACCTTATTTTCTCAATACCCGGCGTCACACTGAAGAAACGCCCCAGCCATTTTACCCAGAAAACAGTGGTCGCCGCTGAACCTATAACCAAAAGTATGAAAACCAGCGGTGAAATAAACCCTGACATAGCCGAAGTAGCCTCTATGGCAGCCCATTTGCCCAGCAGCATGCCAAAAGGCACCAGCATCATGGAAAGGATACCGGCGACAGTTATACCGGCTATCAGCGGATAGCGGCGTACCAGCCCCTCCATATCTTCAATATCACGGCTGCCCATAGAGTGGTCTATGACGCCCACACACATAAAGAGGAGGGCTTTGGATATGGCATGGAAAATGGTAAGGACAATGGCAGCGGTAATTGCCAGAGGGGTATTTATACCTACGCACATTATAATCAGGCCAAGGTTTGAAATAGTGGAATAGGCCAGAACTTTCTTGGATTCACGTTGGCTGATAGCCATAAGGGCGGTTACCATAAATGTAAATGCCCCGAACAGAGCAATCAAAGTGGCTAAAGTGGTATCAGTAATAGCCGGAGCCAAACGGATGGAAAGGTAAATACCCGCTTTGACCATGGTAGAAGAGTGAAGCAAAGCCGAAACAGGCACCGGTGCCACCATAGCACCTAAAAGCCAACCCTGAAAAGGCACCTGCGCAGCTTTGGTGAAAGCCGCCATAAACAAGAAGAAAAGAGGTGCCATGGCTATAATGGGGTTGGTAATAAGTGCTTGCAGGGAAATACTGCCGTAATTTGTAAAGACATAAATTATGGCCAGCACAAATCCCAAACCGCCTATCAGGTTCATCCAGAGGGCACGGAAGGCATTGTTAACAGCTTCCTTAGTTTGCTCGTGGCCGATAAGGGCGAAACAACATAAAGTAGTGATTTCCCAGAAAAAGTATAACCAGAGCAGATTGTCAGAAAATACAATACCGTTCATAGCGCCTAGCAATATGGTCATAAAGAAAAAGAAACGAGGCTGGCGGGTGATTTTAAGATGCTGGTGATGCTCATGGTCTTTCATGTATTTGATGGCGTAAAGAAGTATAAGTGAACCGATAATTGAAATAATAAGGCACATGATAATGGAAAGCTGGTCAATAAAGAAGGCCGGTTCGGAAGGGAGAGGTACGGCGGGTGCCCAAACAAACTCAAATAACCCAAGCAGCACTATCTGTGACAGTACCAGACTGGCCGTCAGAATACCTCTGACACTCCAGCCGTTTTTGATAATATCCTTCACACCCACCAACAGGAAGAAAGCCAGCAGTGCATAATCAAGCACCATAATGATGCTATCCCACTGGTGGGCAGGGCTGTACTCTATCGGCAAACCGCCCTGCGAAAACAGCAGGATAGAACTGGAAATGAGCACAACGGCAGACAGGGCAACAAGCCCGGACCTCAGAAGGTTGTGTTTTAGGAACAGACAAATCAAGCCGGCTACAAAGGGGAAGAGAACGGCTATAGCAATAAAACTACTGGCCAAAATCTTTTCTTCCTTTTTAAATAATGTCTACTTCAGACACAAGGGCACACGCAGGTGAAGGACAATAGTATACCCGAAAGTAGCTTAAGTGGCGGTATTGTAACACACTAATTGCCCTTTGGCAAGGCAAAAAGACAATTTACTGGAGTTTTAGGACACTTAAAAATGCTTCTTTGGGGACTTCTACTTTGCCTATTTGGCGCATTTTCTTCTTGCCTTCCTTCTGCTTATCCAGAAGTTTGCGTTTACGGGTAATATCACCGCCGTAACACTTGGCGATTACGTCTTTACGCTTGGCAGATATGTCAGCCCGGGCTACAATCTTGCTGCCGATAGCCGCCTGAAGAGTGACCTGATAAAGCTGCCTGGGTATCATTTCCTTCAGCTTTTTTACCAGTGCTTCTCCTATTTCATGGGCTTTATCCGGAGGAATAATGCGGCTGAAAGCATCTACCGGAACATCATTTACCAGCACATCTATCTTCGAAAGATTGGCATCACGATATCCAATAAATTCATAGTCCAGTGAGGCATAACCCTGAGTGCGGCTTTTCAGCTGGTCATGAAAAGTAGTGAGTATGGAACGCAATGGCATATCATAATGAAGCTGTACCCGTTGCCCAAGCTCACTCATGGCCAGTTGCCCCAGATATTCGGTATTTTTGTATACGCCGTAGTTCTCTCTGACTAAATCCATGACTGTGCCAATGTATTTTGAAGGAGTGATGATAACCACTGAAACCCACGGTTCTTCAATACGGGCAATTTCATGGGGGAGAGGCATCTCATTCGGATTTACTACGGTAAAAGCCTCACCTCCGATACGGGTGACTGTCAGGCTGACGCCGGGAGAAGTTACTACCAGTGAAAGATTAAACTCACGTTCCAATCTTTCCACTATAATATCCAGATGCAGCAGGCCTAAAAACCCGCAGCGAAAGCCGTGACCCAAAAGGGGACTGGATTCCGGTTCGGAAGATAGTGAAGCATCATTCAGACTCAGCTTTTCCATAGCTTCACGCAGTTCGTGATAGTCATCTGTCTGGGTTGGATAAATACCTGCAAAAACCATGGCTTTGGCCGGATGATAACCGATAAGTGGCTGGATTGCACCACCGTGTTGCAGAGTAACAGTATCACCCACCCGGCATTCACCTACGGATTTAAGCCCGGTAGCTATATAGCCTACATCACCCACATCCAGCCTTAATGCGGCTACTTGGGCAGGGGCGAAATATCCCGCTTCAAGTACCCGGAATTCCGTACCTTGCCCCATAAGACGCAGGTCATCGCCCTTGTTTATATTACCGTCTGCCACCCGCAGATAGGCTACCACCCCTTTATACGGGTCATAATGGGAATCAAATATAAGCGCCCGCAGAGGCTGGTTTGCGTTTCCTTTGGGGGCAGGCACTTTGTTGACAATGGCTTCCAGCAATTCCGGTACACCCAGCCCCAGTTTGGCGCTGATTTGCAGTACGGAATCTTCATCATAACCTAGTACGCTTTTGATTTCACCCATTACCCTCGGGATATCAGCCCCCGGCAGGTCTATCTTATTGATAACCGGAATAATTTCCAGATTATATTCTATGGCCAGGTAAACATTTGCCAGAGTTTGGGCTTGGATACCCTGGGTAGCGTCTATAACGAGTATTGCCCCTTCGCAGGCAGCGATAGTCCGTGAAACTTCATAGGAGAAATCCACATGTCCGGGAGTATCTATAAGATTCAGGCGGTATTCCTGTTTGTCTTTTGAGATATACCGCAGACGGATAGCTTTGGCTTTTATGGTTATGCCACGCTCACGTTCAAGTTCCATACTATCCATGACCTGTTCGCACATTTCATCGTGGCGAAGAGTGCCTGTCATTTCTATCAGGCGGTCAGCCAGAGTGGACTTGCCATGATCTATATGGGCAATAATGCAGAAATTTCTTACACTGGATTGACTCATATCACCAACTTTTAACTTTAGGCTTATATACTACCGAATATATAAATTAGCGTATTTTAATCTTTAAGGCAAGAAACGCCAGAATACCTCGTTAGAGAGCAACCTGCCTCTGGGGGTCAGGCGGATACAGCCATCATGCTCTTCCAAAAGCCCCAATTCAACACATTCTTGAATCTGGGGATAATACATATCCATCACACACGTCCCGAAACGGGCTTCAATATCTTCAGCGGTTACACCCTTATCCAGCCTAAGCCCCAATATTATAGTTTCAGCCAGCTGATTAGCTAAATCTACATTTATATTTTCAGACGGTGACGGCGGGGAATTATTTTGCCAGCAAAGTAAATACTCATCAAGGTCTATGGTATTGGCTGTACGCCAATTCTGAAAAAAGGAATGCCCAGCCACACCCAAACCCAGATAAGGCCTGTTTTGCCAGTAAGTAAGGTTATGACGGCTCTCATAGCCCTGTTTAGCCCAGTTGGAAATCTCATAGTGATGGTAGCCGGCACTCTCCAGCATTTCTTCAGCCAGCTGATACTGGTCAGCCGCAATTTCGGAATCCATAAAGGGCAATAATCCTTTTTGCACCTGAAGATACATGGGGGTGTCTTCCTCCAGAGTGAGACCGTAAAGTGAAATATGTTCCGGCTCAAGTTTCAGCATTTCACTCAGATTGGCTTTAAAAGAAAGCAGGGTGGAATGGGGTAAACCATAAATAAGATCAAGATTTATATTGTCAAAACCGGAGATTCTGGCTTGTGTGTATATATGCCGTGCTTGTTGAGCGTCATGCAAACGGCCCAGCATTGTCAGCTCTGCATCTGAAAAACTTTGGATACCCAAGCTCAAACGGTTGATGCCGAGCCCGCTTAACTGTTTAAGATAGGGCAGGCTAAGAGTACCCGGATTAGCTTCAAATGTAATCTCTGCACCGGGCAAAAGATGCGATACTGTTTGTATACTACTCATGATATCTGCCACCTGCGAAGGTGATAAAAGGCTGGGCGTTCCTCCGCCAAAATAAAGGCTGTGCAAGCAAAGCCCCTCTGTCCGTAGTTTAATTTCTTTCTTAAGGCAGTTTACATAATCCGGCACACTCTCCAGTTTGTCCGGATAAGAAATAAACGAGCAGTATCCGCATTTTTTCAGGCAAAAAGGGAAATGCATATACAAAGCAAGGCTGTTTTGGGTCATAAGAATATTATATCAGGATTGGAGATGGGGTGTACTGGCAAGCTTAAATGGTATCAGAACGCCGTTATCAAGGGTATATACCCGCGTAGCTATTTCCAGAGGGAAATTCCCGTGGGTGGCGACTATCAGCCCTGCTTTACCTGCCTTAACAGGTGTCAGCAGCATCTCGATTATTTCGGCCCCTGTTTCAGGGTCTACATCACCGGTGGGTTCGTCTGCCAGTATAAGTTCAGGGTTGGTTGCCAGTGTTCGGGCAATTGCTACCCTTTGCTGTTGGCCTATACTCAATTCAGCGGGCAGGTTTTGAAGCCTGTCAGAAAGCCCCAGTTCAGACAATATCCGGTTAATTCGCTTTGATTTCTCAAGTGGCGAAAGCTTCGAATTGCGTAGGGCGATTTCCACATTTTCATATGCAGTCCACGAACCAATCAGATTGAAATTCTGGAAGATAATACCCAAACGGCTGCGGCGGAGTTCAGCCCGCTGGGAGTTGCCAAGTGAGTTTAATTCCAGCCCGTCAAAAACCACCCGCCCTGAATCCGTATTGTCCAGCCCGGAAAGTATCCAGAGAAGCACTGATTTGCCTGCGCCGCTTTTACCCCGGATAACCACCACTTCACCCGGCTCTGCCCTCAGATTTATTTCCTTTAAAACAGGTATGGACTGGGCGCCTTTTTGAAAAGAGCGGCTGATATTAATAGCTTCAAGACGGGATTTTTTCATTTTATAATCCCCTCAGGCTTTCAGCCGGACGCACGGAAGCTGCACTTAAAGCCGGAATTATCCCGGCTGCTATTCCGCCTATCACTGCCAGCCCAAAGGCACTCAGTGTTACTATCCAATCCACTCCCAGTGTATCCTGACTGCTGATTCCGCTGATACTGGCAAAGGGTATCGTATATATAAGTAAAACTCCCAGCAAAATACCTGCTACAGCTCCGATAACTGCCTGTATAACTGATTGGCTTACTATCTGCCAAAGAATAGTGCTGTCACTAAGGCCTATCGCTTTCAGGATACCGATATCCCGCCGCCGTTCCAGTACAGCAGAATATTCGGATTTCAAGGCCAAAGCAATTACACTTATCAGGAGAATCCCCGAAACCAGCCAAATGCCGTTCTCGCCTATACCCATGGCAGTAGAGGCAGGTTTTGAGCAAGCATAGGTGGAAACCAAACTGCGGTCACCCATTATTTCTTTGACCTGGTCTATAGCTTGGTAATGCACATTCGCTCCATTAGATTCCACCAATATTATGTTGGTTGCATCCGGGGGCAGTGCGGTATTAAGACGGGTATTTATAAGATTGCGAAGCTCTGTTATGGTCATATAGATGTCAGCTTTACCGGGGCGCACACCGGCATTTATAATACCGCCCACCCTGAAACTCTGGCCGCCTATATCCACACGGAAGCCAACCGGAAGGGTCTCGGCTAAAGCAAATGATTCCTCCAGCATTACCAGACCGGTATCAGTGGGTTTAAGGAATTCACCTGTTATAATATCCTCTGAGGAACAACAATTGGTTTTAACAGCTGTTGTATTTAAAGGGTCAAACCCAGCAACCAGAGTATATGTATCGGTAATTTTGTCATAAAAGCGGAATAGTATAAAAGACGAAGCATCTTTCACCGTATCCAGTGCAGTTATCTGGCTGACAATATCAGCCGAAAGCACTTTTGAAAGGGTATTGTTGGCTATAAAACCTTCATGAAGCGGATCTTTCAAATCTACAGCACAGGCCTCTGAATTGCACTGCGGCAAATAAGTTATGAAATGAGTACCGGTGGAATTTAGTACACTGGCGGAAGCGTCCTGAGAAAAACTGAGGACAGAAAATAAAACTATCGCAATAGCCAGTGCCAGACTGTATCCCAGCATATTGCCAATGCTGCGGGCAGGACGGCGGATAATTTCTATCCAGGCATAGTGCAAAATTTCTTTCAAGCAATTTCACCTTTTTGGTTATCTAAAAAGGTTATTTCAGAAAAGTGCTTTTGTCAACCAATTTTTATGCTGCACCAAAATGACAAGCCGGAAGTAAGGTCAAACAGGCAAATATACTTGAAACTGCCTATAAAATAAAAAGACTTATGGATAGCGAGGCTTAACTTTGAATATATAGACAAATAGCCGTCTTTACCGCAAATATCGTGTTTTCTGAAACGGTCTTGAAGAACAGCTATTGTGAGCGCCTTGACAATACTAACTACAGACGCATTTTAAAGCGACAATTTACCGGGTTTACTTATTAAAAAAGGGCTTATCTGGAAGGAACATTACGGTAATGGATATTCCACTTGGCAGCCAGAGAAGCAACATATGCCCGGCTTTCAGGTGAAACTGCACGGTTAAGCTCCGCCAAGAAACCATGAAGGAGTTCCCCGCCTGTCATACCGGGCATAGGCTCTTCGGGACCGGGAAGATTGACATACACAATCTCGGTCATTATTTTCTGGTATTCAATTGCTACACCCATGTCGCACCTCTTTTACCCCCTTGTCGGGATAATTGCAAGGGGGATATTAACGCCCGCTGTTATTGCGGTAATGAATATTCCACTTGGCGGCTAATGTGCTTACGAAAGCCCTCGTTTCAGCCGAAGGAGCCCTGTTAAGTTCAGCCAAAAAACCATGGAGGAGTTCCCCGCCGGTCATGCCTGGTTGAGGTTCTTCAGGCCCTGGCAGGTTCACATACACTATTTCGGTCATTTGCTTCTGATAATCAATTGCAGTTCCCACGCAGCACCTCTTTCTAAATTTGTTATGGAGCGGGTGACGGGATTCGAACCCGCGACGTCTTACTTGGGAAGCAAGCACTCTACCGCTGAGTTACACCCGCAAGTTTTGAGGCTATTTTAGAGCAATTTGGCTGAATAGTAAAGGGCTTGGCAGCTTTCCGGACAAACCATGAGTACAAATAATGGCATTTGTATCACTCAAATATCCTAACCGAAAATCTGTATAAAACTACCCGTTATGCCAAGACTAAGTTTGCCTGATTAAGTGCATTATTTCTTTTATGCTGGGGGTTTTGCCATACATAAGCAAAAACACCCTGAATAATTTGGCGGCCAGTCCGAAAAACAGCCATATAGTAAGACTTAAAAGAATAGCCGCCAGAATAATTTCCCATACAGGTATACCTGTACCCATACGCATAATAATAGTAAGGGGTGAGGTAAGCGGGAAAAGTGAAAGCACTTTATTCAGGAGATTGTCTCCTCCGTTTAAGATAAACGGCATAAGGTAAAAGGGGAAAGCGGCAGACATGGTAACAATAACCGATAGCTGCTGTCCGTCACGCACATTAGGGGTTATGGCACCGATAGCCGCCATAAGAATGGAGTACAGGAAGTAACCAAGTATAAAGAAAACCAGACAGACTACTATCATATCCGCCTGTATAGACAAAGCACCCAGTATATCACCAAAGGTTTTAGTGGCAAATTTGACCAGCCCCCACGCACAAACCAGCCAGAAGGCAACCTGAATCAGTCCTGCCAAACCCAAGCCGACTATTTTGCCCGTCATAAGTTCACGGGTAGTGACAGAGGAAAGCAGTACCTCCATAATACGGTTTTCTTTTTCCTCGCTCAGACCTTGCAGTAAATAACCTGAGGCAGTAAATATAGCTAAAAGCAAAAGTATGCCGAACAAGTATGAAACAATATAATTGGGAATTCCGCCCTGACCGGGTGCCGGTTGACCGGACTCATCTATAACGGTATTTATCAGAGCAAACGGGTTTTGTACCCGGCTAAGAATATCAGCATCCACCTTTCCGCCCAAAAGATTGGAGGTAAGAAAGCTGGATATAGCATAAGAAGTATCCCCGCCGGGGGAGATTTCAGCTTTCAGGGTAAAACGCTGAATTATACCCGTATTTATATAATCCGCAGGTATAATAAGAAATTCGTCCAGCTCACCGCTTAGCATATTATCAACAGCTGTCTGCGAGTCAGCAAAAGGAATCAACACAACACCGGGTTGTTCTTGGTAACCACTGAAAACCCCCACCTGATCCACATACCCTATTTGCAGAGGTTCGTTGGTATCAGGTTTTGCGTTTATGTTCTGCACTACCATACCCACCAGAATACCCAGCAAACCCAGCACCGGCAAAGCCAGTGAAGTTATCAAAAAGCCTTTGCGTTTTAAGGTTGACATAAATTCGTGCTTTAAAACAATACGGTATTTAGACATTTTTCTTACCTGCAATGCTGATAAAAATATCATTTAAAGTAGGGGTAGCTATTTCAAAGCGGTGTATAACCAGCCCGCTTTTAACCAGTTGCACCAGCACATCTTGGGCAGTAGTGCTCCCGTTTAATATAATATGGGCTTTGCCGTTTGCCGCTTTGGTATCACTGACGTTAGATAGGGGAGGAAACTCGCCTTCATAATCTACCTCAAGCGTATTGCTGCGATAGCGGTTTTTAATATCAAGCAGATTGCCGTACAGCACCTGCTGGCCTTTGTTAAGCATGCAAATACGGTCACACATTTCCTCTACTTCATTCATACGGTGAGTAGAAAGGATAAGTGATTTGTTTTGGCTACGCAGTTCCAGCATCAGGTCTTTTACCAGTTGGACATTTACCGGATCCAGCCCGTTAAAAGGCTCGTCTATTATCATTAGAACTGGGTCATGGATAATGGTGGAGACCAGCTGTACCAGTTGCCCCATGCCATGCGAAAGCTGTTCCACCTTTTTTTCGGCATGGGCTGAAAGACCCACTTTTTCCAATAACTCCATAGCTCTGGTTCTGGCAACGACAGGGTTCATGCCTTTAAGACTGGCCAGATATACCAGAGAATCTATGATTTTCTGTTTGCGGTAAAGACCCCGTTCTTCAGGCAGATAACCGATATGGTTCTGGGCATCAGCATTCATTTGCTCACCCAGTATAAGCACTTTCCCGCTGTCAGGCTTGATAATATCCATCATCATGCGCAGAGTTGTAGTTTTGCCTGCCCCGTTAGGTCCAATCAGCCCCATAATCTGCCCTTGCTCAAGGCTAAGGGATAGATTATCTACAATAACGTTGCATCCATATATTTTGGATATGCCGTGTGTTTCTACTACGTACATCAGTTTACTCCCCGGTATATGCAGACACTTAGCCTGTATTAAATAATTTCTTCTACCAGTTTACCAGTTATTACCGAAGCCGGTTGTTCGTTAAGTATATCTGACAAACGGTCAGCAAATGCATCTTCCATCTTCACCATCAGCCAGCCCATTTTGGTCCGTAAAAGCGAATATCCGCCTTTCAGTTTTTTACCCTGAAGGTTTATAACCAAATGCCCTGTATCATAAGACTCAGCCAGTGTTTTACCCTCCTTCAGGTTGCCAAAAGTGCCTTTGTCCCACACTATCACTTTGCCCGCACCATATTCCCCTTCGGGTATTACCCCTTCAAAAGATGCGTACTGCATAGGGTGGTCTTCGGTAGCAACCGCCAATCGTTTTTCTTTGGGATTGGCAGAAGGTCCTTTGGGAATAGCCCATGATTTTAATACCCCATCAATTTCCAATCTGAAATCATAATGCAGATGGCTGGCAAGATGTTTTTGAATAACAAATACGGGCTTGTCAGAGGGTACGCTTTTTACTCCTGATGGTTCGGCAGTTTGAGCAAAATTACGCTTGCGATTATATTCTTCCAGAGGGTTGGACGGCATAGCAGTTTACTCCCCCGATGTGCCTGTTGTTGTATAATATAACGGTCTCGGCTATAAAGTCCAGATACTTAAGGTTATATGGAGAAATATATGAATACAGCTTGTATTTCCCTAAATGATATACAAAATAACCTGCGCACTTGTTTCATGGGCAGGGAAATAATATATTTGCCGGAAACCGCATCTACCCAGATAGTAGCTATGGAGATGGCCCGCAAGGGTGCGGGTGACGGTACTGTAATAATAACTGAAAGGCAGACTGATGGACATGGCAGGCTGAAAAGACTATGGGTATCGCCTCAGGGTAATATATATATGTCGTTTATACTGCGTCCCAGTCAGACTGAGATTTCACGCCTGATAATGGCCGCTTCACTGGCAATCAGCTTCGCTATACAAGATACCACCGGCATAATGACCGAGCTGAAATGGCCGAATGATATCCTGATAAACGGCAAGAAAGTTTGCGGCATGCTGGTGGAAAATGATATCCGGGACGGGCAGGTGAATTTCAGCGTGGTGGGGCTGGGTATAAATGTAAACGCTGATATGCAGGATTATCCTGAACTGAAAGATATTGCTACCAGCCTGATAAACCATACAGGTAAACCTGTCAGCCGTGAGAAACTGATACTAAGCTTTTTGCACGAGTTTGAAAGGCTATACCTTGACCTGAATGAACACGGGAAATGTGTTTTTGAGATGTGGAAAAAACGGCTGATTACGCTGGGTAAAGAAGTAGATGTAACCAGCGGCAAAGATATTTATAGCGGTATTGTGGAAACGGTAGCCTCAGACGGAAGCCTTAAAATTCGGCTGGCGGACGGCAATCTGGTACATATAGTGGCCGGTGACGTAAGCCTGCGGCATGCTGTGTGATATTTATATATCTTTATTCAAAAAGGCCTGCCCAAAAGGCAGGCCTTCTGATTTCTTCGAGGGTTAAGACTATTCTTTGGTATCTTTTTCAGTTTTTGGGTTTGTCATGCCCTTCCCTTTGTCCATAAACATACTGATAAGGTCTATGGGTACGGGGAATATAATGGTATTGGAATGTTCGGAAGCGATTTCGGTCATAGTTTGCAGATAACGCAACTGCAGGCTGACCGGTTCTTGGGCAATAACTTTGCCGGCCTGAGCCAGTTTCTGGGAAGCCTGCATTTCACCTTCGGCATGAATAATCTTGGCACGGCGTACGCGTTCAGCTTCCGCCTGCGCAGCCATGGAACGTTTCATAGCTTCGGGCAGTTCCACTTCTTTTATTTCCACAATACTGACCTTGATACCCCAGGGGGCAGTTGCTTCGTCTATAATCTGCTGAAGTATCTGGTTCAGTTTTTCGCGCTGAGAGAGCAATTCGTCAAGTTCGGACTGGCCTAGTACATTTCTAAGAGTAGTCTGTGAAATCTGCGAAGTTGCCCGGAAATGGTCTACTACCTTGACCACTGAGGCTTCAGGGTCTACCACTCTGAAATAGACTACGGCGTTAACCCGTACGGTTACGTTGTCACGGGTGATAACTTCCTGTCCGGGTACATCCATAGTAACTACCCGAAGGTCAACCTTTACCATGCGGTCTACAAAGGGTATAAGGAAGAATAAACCCGGCCCTTTGCCGCCGATAAGACGGCCCAGACGGAATATGACACCCCTTTCATACTCGGTAACTACCTTGATGGCCATACTGAGTATAAGCAACAGTACAACCAGAACCACACCAACAGTAATTAAGGTGTTTAAGGTTTCCTCCATTTATTCACTCCTTTCCATCTTGACATACAACTTAAGTCCTTCCAGCCGGACTATAACTACTTCCTGCCCCACTTCGGCAGAACCGTTTTCAATATGTGCTGCCCATATTTCCCCATCATACAGCACCTTGCCTTCGGGGTTAAGCGGGGTTTTTACCAAAGCTTTCTTGCCATATAGTTCTTCTTTACCTGTAGCAGCCTGTTTCAGGTGGGCACTGACTACTTGATTCACCACAAAAATAATTATCAGAACAACTATGACGATTAAAGAGGCTATCCAATACCAGCTCATTTTTTCTCCTTCACCTGCCACACCAGACGCCTAAAGTATATTGCTTTAAGGTATAATATTTCAATGGTTTGACTATTATTTGATTGGTCACGCCGGGTATTGTAAAATCTACACACTAACATAAAATGGAGTAGAAGACTATGATTGCGCGTTGTAAAGGTTGCAGCGATTTATTGCCCGAAGATATGCTTCGGTTCAGGTATATAGAGAGCATTTTCCATGACAGTTGCATCACCTGGGGATACGAAGAAGTGCGTACCCCCATGCTTGAATATCTGAGTCTGTTTACTTCCAGCGGCACACTTACCCCCCAGATGTTAAAAAGGGTGTATTCCTTTTTGGATTGGGACGGCTGGAGCGGTGAAAGAGTGGTTTTACGCCCGGATGGCACTATACCTGCTGCCAGACTGTATATTGACAGCCTGCAGGAAATGGATGTTGCCCGTCTTTGTTACACCTCCAGTATTTTCCGTTTTGATGAAACGGGCAAAAAATCCCGCGAAAACTGGCAACTGGGAGCTGAACTGATAGGGGTTACCAGCCCTGAAGCCAATGCCGAGCTGATTACGCTGGCGCTGGAAACCCTTGCCAGACTGGGTTTTGAAGACGTGGAGCTAAGGCTTTCACATGCCCAGCTTATAAAAGCGGTGCTGGCCCAGCTTGAGCCGAATGCTGATGAACAGCATAAAATATTTGACCAGCTGCTGGACGGAGATATTGCCCTGATGAGCAGGCTTGAAACCGAAAAGCCAGAACTTTTCCGCACCCTGAAACTGCTTATGGAAAATAAAGGCACTTCAGCCTCTTTCCTGAAAAATGTGATGGCCATGGCCGGTACCGCAGGCGGCGAGCTGGAAGAACCCCTTAATGATTTCATTGCCGGGGTGGACGTGCTGGATAAACTGGGTGTCAGCTATCAGATAGACCTTGCATCCGGCAAGGGTTTTGAATACTATACCGGTGTAATTTTCCACCTGTTTGTAAACGGCGAACATGTAGGCGGCGGCGGCCGCTATGATAAACTGATACCTCTGCTGGGCGGACCTGATAAGCCGGCGGCCGGGTTTGCTTTGTATCTGAACCGTCTTATCCCCATGATAGATGCTGAAGATATGTACGATATGGTTGAAGAAAAGATACTTATTAAATACCAGGGTGATAACCTTAAGAATGCCTATGAAATAGCTAACCTTATCCGCGAGTGCGGTATAAGCGCCGAGCTTTTTTACCCCGGTGTGGATACGGCAGCCTATGGCTGGGCAGTAACCGTCAAAGCTGAAGATTGCTACGAGGTAACAGACCTGATTGAAGACAAAACTTTAGAGCTTAAAGAACAGTCTGAGGTTATTTACTTGTTAAACGGTGAAGAAGATGCTTAGAGTGGCTCTGCCAAAGGGCAGATTGCTTGGTGATACCAAAACCCTGCTGGAGAAAAGCCAGTGGGGGCTTGACGGATACATGGATAAAGCTAAAATCTATTGCTTCAAATCTGTCTCAAATCCTAAAATGTCCGCCAAGATATTTCACGAGAAAGACATACCCATTCAGCTGGCCATAGGCAACTATGATTTGGGTGTATGCGGAGCAGACTGGCTTACCGAGCTGACTTCACGCTATCCCTCCAGCAATATAATCAAGCTGAAAAATCTGGGCTACGGGCATGGCGCGTTATATGCCGCTACGGCTATTAATAGCCGGTATGACAGTCTGGCAGCACTGTCTGCCTGCACTACCCGCATACGCATTGCCAGTGAATACCCCAATATTGCCGAGGCGTTTGCCATGCAGTTGCGGCTTAAAAATTTTAGTATTTTCCCCCTTTGGGGTTCGGCAGAAGCTTATCCGCCGGATACAGCTGAAGTGGTTATCCTGCCCCGCAAATCTGAGGCGGATTTGGCCAAGAAAAATCTGCGTTCCATCGCCAAAGTGCTGGATTTTAAAGCCTATCTTATAGCTAACAGCCAAAGCCTTGAAAAAAAGGACCTGAGCGGGGCTATTTCATCTGTAATGGCAAATATCAGCCAGTATATTGAACCCAAGGCTGAAGATATTAAAATTGAGCCGTTAAATGCCTGCCAGCCGTCATTTCTGGATATGCCGGATGACACTGTCCGTTTGGCACTGCCTGACGGACACCAGCAACCCCATGTCCGTAAGATACTGGATGCCGCCGGGATATCTATTGAAGATTACCCTTCCGCCAGCGGCAACCATCGGCCTGCTTTCGGCATAAACGGCATTGCGGTAAAAGTAATCCGTCCGCAGGATATGCCTATACAGGTAGCCAACGGCAATTTTGATCTGGCTATTACCGGGCGTGACTGGCTGACCGACCATCTCTACCAATTCCCGACCAGCCCGGTCAAAGAACTGCTGGACCTGAAATACGGCTGGGTGAAACTGGTAGCGGTAGTACACAATGATGTACCGGTTGCCAATTTGGAGGAACTGAAAAACTACTGCGGCAACCGTGAAATGCGGATAGCCTCCGAATATACCAATATTTCTGACTTTTATGCCAGAAGCAACCATTTGGGGCATTACCGCATTGTTCCTACATGGGGAGCAACTGAGGCCTTTCTGCCTGAAGATGCCGATATGCTGGTGGAAAATACCGAGACCGGCGGCACTATTGCCCGCCATAACCTGAAAATAATAGATACCTTGTTTGAATCTACCGCCTGTGTTATAGCAAACTACCAGAGTGTAGTTTCCGCAGCCAAGAGTGAGCGGATAAACAAAGTGATAAATATGCTTAAGAAGGCATTGGAGGCCTAAAGTAAAATGAAAATAATCCGCGGGTTTGCCCAAGCAGAAAAAAGGCTTTCCCGCCGGGATAAGGCCGGGTTCTTTCTGGATGAAACTGAAAGAACCGAACTTGCCAGACGGCTGGGGGTTGACCCTGAAAAGGCTGTAAACGGCATAATTGCAGATGTACGCAAGCAGGGCGATGAAGCTGTGTTAGGGTACACCCTGAAGTTTGACCGCGCCAATCTGTCAAAGCTGGAGGTTGGACAGCCGGAAATCCAGCAAGCCGCCAGTGAAATTCCTGCTGAACTATTTGAAGCCCTTCAATTGGCAGCCTCTCAAATACGGGCTTATCACCGTTTTCAGAAAGAAGCCGTCTGGAAAACGGCTGAAATCATGCAAGGCAAACAGCTTATCCGCCCGCTGGAACGGGTAGGTTTATATGTGCCCGGCGGCAAAGCTTTTTACCCCTCAACCGTGCTTATGACCGCTATTCCAGCCAGAGAAGCCGGGGTTAAAGAAATTATACTGGTTACTCCTCCGGGAGCAAACGGCAAAATACCGGCACCAACCTTGGCGGCAGCTCAGATAGCCGGTGTAGACCGCATATTCGCTTGTGGAGGCGCTCAAGCAGTGGCAGCCTTGGCTTTTGGTACAAAGTCCATACCCAAAGTAGACAAGATATGCGGGCCGGGTAATATATTTGTTACATTGGCTAAAAAAGCCGTATTCGGGGTAGTAGATATTGACGGACTTCAGGGGCCCAGCGAAGTGTTGATAGTAGCTGACCAGTATGCTAACGCCGAATATTGTGCCTCGGATATTTTAGCACAGGCAGAACATGATGCACTGGCTTCATCAATACTTATAACCACGTCTGAAGATTTGGCTAACAGGGTAAATGATATTGTGGAATCAAAAGCCGATACCTGTTCCCGCAGGGATATTATCAAGCAATCTCTACGGGATAATGGACTGATTGCGGTGGTGGATAATATAAACGAGGCTATCAAACTGGCCAACATGTATGCCGCCGAACATCTGTGCCTGCTGGTAAAAGATTCGGAGAAATACCTTACCCAAATAAATCATGCCGGTTGCATATTCTACGGAGAAAAAGCCAGTGTAGTAATGGGGGATTACGTAGCCGGACCAAGCCATGCTTTGCCCACTTCCGGCACAGCCCGTTTCAGTTCTCCCCTTAATATACTGGATTTTGTAAAATATATAGATATTGTCAAAGTGGATAAACAGGATATTGCAAAGCTAGGGCAAGCTGCCGCTACTATTGCCAAGGCTGAAGGGCTGGAATGCCATGCCGAAGCTGTTTTGAAGCGACTGGAATAAGCGAGAAATAATATGACCTATAATCTAAAGAAATATATACGCACAGACCTGGAGGACTTTGCCGGATATTCTGCCTGCAAAGCACCCGAACTGGTCAAAACCAGCAAACTGATAATCAAGCTGGATGCCAATGAAAACCTGTACGGGGCTGCCCCAACTGTGCGGCAGGCTATGGCTGAGTTCAATCAGTATCATATTTACCCTGATGCCACCCAGTCTGAAATCCGCCGATTGCTCTCTGAATATACAGGTGTAGCTGTTGAGCAAATTGTCTGCGGGGCAGGTTCTGACCAGCTGATAGATTTGTTGCTTCGGCTGTTTATAAACCCCGGAGACGAGGTTATTAATTGTCCGCCTACCTTTGCCATGTATAAATTTTATACTGAGCTGAACCGAGGCAAGATAGTCAATGTACCGCGTGATGCCAGCTATAACATAAATATTGCCGCGATAAACAATGCCATTACCCCGCAAACCAAGCTGATATTTATAGCCGCCCCCAATAACCCCACAGGCACGGCCATAAGCAAAGAGGAAATCCGTCAAATACTGGATTTGGGTGTACCCACCGTAGTTGATGAAGCCTATTACGAATTTACCGGACAGACTATGGTTTCGGATATGTCAAAATACCCTAACCTTATGATACTCCGCACCTTTTCAAAATGGGCTGGACTGGCAGGTCTCCGAGTAGGTTATGGACTATTCCCACCGATAATTGCCGACTATCTGTCACGTATCAAAGACCCTTATTCGGTAAATATTGCAGCTGATGCGGCCATCCGCCAGACCATGCTCCAGCGTGAGTATATGCTGGAAACTGTAAAAAAGATTGTTAATGAACGGCAGCGGTTATATACTGAACTAAGTAAATTTGGCTGGCTGAAACCATATCCTTCTGTGGCCAATTTTATTTTGTGCAAACTTCTTAAAGGCAAAGCCAAAGAAGTTCAGCATGAACTGGAGTCAAAGGGTATTCTGGTAAGGTGCTTTGATGCCCCGATGATGGAGAACTGCCTGCGTTTTTCAGTGGGCAAACCCGAAGATACAGACGGGCTGTTAAAAGCTCTGGGTGAAATGGGGGAATAATATGACCAAAAGAACAGCTTCTATAAAAAGGCAGACTACCGAAACTACCATTAGCCTGAGCCTTAATTTGGACGGCACCGGTCAGGCAGACATGTGTACCGGGGTCAGGCTGTTTGACCATATGCTTTCCCAACTGGCTAAGCATGGGTTATTTGACATAAATATTTCTGCCAACGGAGATGATATCCATCATCTGGTTGAAGATGTGGCACTTACCCTTGGCAAAGCCTTTAATGAAGCTTTAGGGGAACGCAAAGGGATTGTCCGCATGGCTGATGCTACTGTACCCATGGATGATTCTTTGGCTTCAGTAGCCTTGGACTTAAGCGGAAGGGGATATGCGGTAATGGATTTGTCTTTTGCCAAAAACGACCTTACCGGCTTCCCTACAGACTTGGTCAGGCACTTTCTGGAGACCTTTGCTATTGAAGGGCGGCTTAATTTGCATGCCCGTATTCTTTATGGCTCTAATGACCACCATAAAGCCGAAGCCCTTTTTAAGGCGCTGGCGAGGGCACTGGACAAAGCTACCAGTATTGACCCCAGACGCGAGGGTGTTGCCCCCAGCACCAAAGGCATGCTGGAAAACTGATTTAAATAATTTACAGAATTAAAAAAGGGGCGGAAAGCCCCTTTTATTTTTTATATCATATATATAGCAGAATTAACCCAACTTCAGGCCGGTTATTCTTTCATAAGCATATTCATAGCGGCGGGTAGTTGATTTGATAACCTCATCCGGCAGTACCGGACCGGGAGGCTCTTTGTTCCAGCTGATAGTCTCCAGATAATCCCGCACAGGCTGTTTGTCATAGCTGTCCTGCGCTTCGCCCACTTTATAGGTTTTTTCATCCCAAAAGCGGCTGGAATCCGGGGTAAGAGCTTCGTCAATAAGGATAAGTTCAGTCCCATCCAGACCAAACTCAAACTTGGTGTCGGCAATAATAATGCCCCTATTACGGGCATATTCACGGCCGAATTTATAGAGCTCCAAGCTCTTTCTAGCCAGTTTATCCGCCAGATCCTTGCCAACCATACCTTCCAGTTCAGCAATAGACATAGGGCGGTCATGTTCGCCATCACCCTTAGTGGTAGGGGTAAAGATAGGTTTGGGTAGCTCCTGACTTTGCTGAAGACCTTTTGGCATGGAGACGCCATTCACTGTACCCAGTTTTTTGTATTCACTCCAAGCTGACCCGGCAATATAACCACGCACTACACATTCAACAGAAACCCGATTTACCTTTTTAACTACCATACTTCTGCCAATCAGATATTCAGGGTATTTGAAACGTTCTGCTGATGTCAGGTATTTATCCAGACAACTGGTATTTTCAACCAGCTCTATTACATGGTTAGGTATTATATGAGCTGTTTTTTCAAACCAGAATGATGAAATACGGTTCAGAACACGCCCTTTGCCGGATATGCCTGAAGGCAATATTACATCGAAGGCTGAAATGCGGTCACTAGCCACGATAAGCAGTTTATCACCCAGCAAATAGGTGTCACGCACTTTGCCTTTTATGAAAGAAGGCAGGGGCAGGGCTGTTTCCATTAGTACTTTGATATCAGTCATTTATATAGCTCTGGGAGCCAACCCCTCATCAGAGGAAGCCTCCCCATCTTTCTTCCACTGGGAATTAGTAAGTCCTACCCGTCTGAATATATCATCTATATAACGCAGGTAAAACTTGTAATCAAATAATTCATCAATTTCGCCACAAGACATATATTCCATAACCTCGGTATCAGCTTTGAGCAGATTCATGAAATTATCTTCACCCTGCCAGGTACGCATGGCATTCCGCTGTACCATTTTGTAAGCCTGCTGGCGGGAAAGACCCTTGTTTATCAGTGCAAGCATAACCCTCTGCGAATAAACTAAACCGCCGGTCAGATTCAAATTCTTTTCCATCTGTTCGGGGAAAACATTCAAGCCCTTTATAACATTGGTAAAGATGTGCAAAGCATAATCCAGCAGCAAACACCCGTCAGGCATTATCACCCGTTCGGTAGAAGAATGGCTGATATCACGCTCATGCCAGAGCGGCTGATTTTCCATGGCAGTAACGGAATAACCGCGTATTATGCGGGCAATACCGCAAATACGTTCGCAAAGCTCAGGATTTTTCTTATGAGGCATAGCTGATGAACCGGTTTGACCTTTTTCAAAGGGTTCTTCGGCCTCGTGGCATTCAGTCTTTTGGAGTGCCCGTATTTCGGTTGCAAATTTCTCCAGTGAACCGGCAATAATGGCCAGAGTAGTCATGTACTGGGCATGGCGGTCACGCTGGATTACCTGATTTGATATGGGGGCAGGTGAAAGCCCCAGTTTTTTACAGGCTATCTCTTCAATTTCGGGTGACAGAGTAGCATAAGTGCCCACCGCCCCTGACATTTTACCAACTGTAATGGCTTTGGTAGCTTCGGTAAGACGCTGACGGTTGCGTTTCATTTCTTCCATCCACAGGGCTAGTTTCAGCCCGAAGGAGATGGGTTCGGCATGTACGCCATGAGTGCGGCCTACCTGAACGGTATATTTATGCTCCATAGCTTTGGCTGCCAGAGCATTTATCAGCTCTTTAATGCCGCTGTTAAGTATTTTTGAGGCTTCTACCAGCTGGAGGCTGAGAGCCGTGTCCATAACATCTGAAGAAGTCATGCCCATATGGATAAAGCGGGACTCCTCACCCAAACTTTCAGCTACAGAACCCAAGAAAGCCGTCATGTCATGGTGGGTTTCTTTAAGAAGCTCTTCCATGCGTTTGAAATTCAAACGTGCCAGTTTGATTTTGGTGATATCCTCCCGTGAGATTACACCTAGTTTAGCCCAAGCTTCACAAACTGCAATCTCAATATCCAGCCAATAAGCAAACTTACTCTCGTCTGACCAGACTTTTTTCATTTGAGGGCGGCTATATCGCTCTATCATTTGTTTTCACCTTTTAGTTCCTGACGGTAGCTTACGTAAGCCTGACGGATATTTTGATATTTTAAACCCAGAATTTCGGCCGCCAGATAAGCCGCATTTTTAGCACCCGCAGCACCAATAGCTACTGTAGCTACCGGTATACCGGCCGGCATCTGGACTATAGAGTACAGGGCGTCAACTCCTTTGAGTTCACTGGAAGCAATAGGGACACCAATAACCGGCAGTGTTACCCAGCTGGCAATTACCCCCGGCAGATGCGCTGCGCCCCCGGCAGCAGCTATAATCAGTTCAATCCCCCGGTCAGGTGCATTCAAACAAAACTCCTGCACTTTTTCCGGAGTACGATGGGCAGACATAACCAGAGTTTCAAAAGAAATAGCCATTTTCTCCAGTATTTCTTCAGTGGGCTTCATAAACTCGGCGTCAGACTTGGACCCCATAACAATACTAACTAATGGCATAGTTCCCTCCCGTTAAACAAGGCTATGTCCCTGCGATACTGGCAATCTTCAAAAGATATGCGGTTGATATTTTTATATACATTATCTCTGGCGGCTTCTATACTTTCACCTTTACTTACCAGACACAACACCCGCCCGCCGTTAGTAAGTACTTCACCTTCTTCAGAAGCCACTGTGCCGGCATGAAAGACCAGTATATCTGATGGCATATCTGAAAGGCCGTTTATA